>JAQUBO010000096.1 GCA_028686735.1 Bacteroidales bacterium | reverse complement strand
GCAAAAAATATAGCTTGTGAGTTGGATAAACTGGGATATAAAATAGTACACGAAAATTTCTTTGATACCTTAAAAATAGACTTGCCCAAAGATGTTAAATCATCTGATATTAAAAAAATTGCTCTTGAGAAAGAAATAAACTTTGCTTATCTTGACGATAATTTTGTGAGCCTTAGCACTGATGAGGTAATTAGCCTTGACGAGGTTAACAAAATATTGATGATTTTTGCAAAAGCTAATAACAAGAAGTTTACTGGCTTAACTGAATTAAATAAAAATGTAACAATTCCTAAGGAATGTTTACGTAAAGATGATTTTATGACGCAAGAGGTTTTTAATAAGTATCATAGCGAAACTGAAATGATGCGATATATTAAGCGTCTTGAGAATCTTGATATTGCTTTAAATCGTTCAATGATTTCATTAGGGTCGTGTACAATGAAGCTAAATTCTGCAAGTTCGATGTTACCTCTAAGTTGGGTTGAGTTTGGTAATATTCACCCTTTTGTCCCATTTGATCAAGTTGAAGGTTATCAGGAGCTTATTAAAGAATTGGCAGATGACCTTAGCGAAATTACAGGTTTTGCAGATACAAGTTTGCAACCAAATTCAGGTGCAACTGGAGAGCATACTGGCTTGATGGTTATTAGAGAATATCATATCTCTAGGGGAGACGCACATCGTAATATTTGTTTAATACCCTCATCAGCTCATGGAACAAACCCTGCAAGTGCAATAATGGCTGGAATGAAAATCGTAATTGTTAAATGCGATCAGGATGGTAATATTGATGTTGAAGATTTAAGAGCTAAGGCAGCAGAGCATAAAGATAATCTTGCAGCGATAATGATTACATATCCTTCAACTCATGGGGTGTTTGAAAGCGAAATCCTAGAAATGGTCGATATTATTCATAAAAATGGGGGACAAGTTTATATGGATGGAGCAAATATGAATGCACAAGTAGGACTTACGAATCCTGGAGTAATTGGTGCAGATGTTTGCCACCTAAATTTACATAAAACATTTGCAATTCCTCATGGTGGAGGTGGACCAGGCGTTGGACCTATTGGTGTAGCTAAGCATCTGGTTGAGTTTTTGCCTGGACATAAAATAGTTAAAACTGGTGGTAAAAATGCAATTAAGGCTGTTGCGGCTGCTCCTTATGGTAGTGCATTTGTTTTACCAATTACTTATGCGTATATAAAAATGCTTGGTGAACCAGGTTTAAAACATGCCACAGAGGTTGCTATGTTAAATGCAAATTATATTGCTAATGAGTTAAAAGGATGTTTTGAAGTCCTTTATACTGGTAAAACTGGTCGTTGTGCCCACGAAATGATTTTGGATATTACTAAATTTAGACAAGAGTATGGTGTTGAGGCTGGCGATATTGCAAGGCGTTTGATGGACTTTGGTTTTCATGCACCAACACTTTCTTTTCCTGTTCACGAAACTTTAATGGTTGAACCTACAGAAAGTGAAAGTAAAGAAGAACTTGACCGTTTTATTGAGGCTATGAAGATTATTAAGCAGGAATGTGATGATATTAAATCTGGTAAGTTGGATAAAGAAGATAATCCGATTAAAAATGCACCACATACTCAGATAGAATGCGTTGCAAATGAATGGAAACACTCTTATAGTAGAGAAAAGGCTGCTTTTCCAGTAGATTGGGTACGGCTAAATAAATTTTGGCCTTTTGTTGGGAAAATTGATAGTGCGTACGGTGATAGAAATTTAATGTGTACTTGCGAACCTGAGGAGTCATATATGTAGTAATTAAATACAATAAATAACGTCCTGAATATATTCAGGACGTTATTTTTATAAGTCAATATCAAAACTAAGTATAGACACTAATAGTGTCCGCAAGAACCGAGTTTATGAGCTCACTTCGACAAGCTCACTTCGACAAGCTCAGCACATCGCAGCACATCGCAGCGCAGCTAAAACTACTGCTTTTCGTGTCTTTGACCTGCTTGTCGGCAGACAGGTAAGAAAGCGTCAAAGACAAGGCTTTATTCACAAAAATTTATTATTTTAATGGTGTGCATGAGCTCCTTTCAGTCGGTTCGATGTTTCAGAAATGAGAGTAACGCAGAAATAAGCGTAGCGATTCACGAATACCCATAAAGTATATAAATATTTATGAGTAATTTGACGTCTTCTTGCAAAGACTATATAATAAATACTTTTGTTATCAGAATAGTATTTTATTCGGTGCTGTGCTGCAATGTTTTTCGGATTATAGTAGTTTATTAACCCTTAAGTAAGGGCTAATTTAGTTTAGAGTGCTGTTTTCATCCACCAATGTTGTCATATTTTTGCTATTTGTTGAAAATTCAATAAAGATAGCTTATTTTTTTTGTCTTTTTATTGGTTTATTCCGCTAACTACAATTACAATTTCGCCTTTAATAGTTTTTGCACTGAAATGAGTGTGTAATTCTTTTAGTGTTCCTTGAATATTTTCCTCATGCAATTTTGAAATTTCTCTGGATACAGAAGCATTTCTATTTTCACCAAAAAACTCAATAAATAAATCAAGCGTTTTTAATAATCTGTATGGTGATTCGTAAAATATCATTGTTCTTTCTTCGTCAATTAATGCTTTAATTTTTTTATTACGACCTTTTTTAGGAGGCAAAAACCCTTCAAAACAAAATCTATCAGATGGTAAACCCGAAACTGCGAGAGCTGGAACAAATGCCGTTGCTCCTGGCAAGCATTCTACCGCCACTCCAATTTCGATACAAGTTTTAACCAATAAAAAACCAGGGTCTGAAATTGACGGTGTGCCAGCATCAGATATTAAAGCGTAAGATTGACCATTTTTAATTTTATCAGCAATATGTTCAACAGCTTTATGTTCATTGAATTGATGATGGCTAAACATTTTAGTTTCTATTTCAAAATGTTTAAGTAAAAAGCCAGATGTTCGTGTATCTTCAGCAAGTATATAGTCCACTTCTTTTAAAATTCGGATAGCTCTCAAAGTCATATCTTCGAGATTTCCTATAGGTGTTGGCACAAGATAAAGTTTACTCATATTTTTTCGACAAAATTTAATAAAAGTTTAAAAAGAGCATCATATCCAGTAAAAGTAAGAGTTTCTAACTTATCCTTTGGGTTGTGATAGTATGTTTGTCCTACCATTGTGTAAATAAAAATTGCTGGAACTCCAACAGCATGAAAAGGGTAATGGTCGCTATTTGCAGCTTCCCCGCGTGCTTTTATGTTTGTAAAATACTCATTTTCGATATTTATTTGTTCAATCTGACTCCAAATTGCCGCATAATTAGGATTTGCACCATTTACTATTGTTATTCCATCGTCTCCAGTACCCACCAAATCAAGATTTATTACTATTTTAATTTTTGATAAGTCAAATAATGGATTTAATACATAATGTATTGATCCTAGCAAACCGGCTTCTTCGCCGGCAAACAGTATAAAGACAATGGTTTGTTCGGGCTGATTTTCCATATAGTATTCTGCAATATCTAACAACATTGCGGTCCCGCTAGCATTGTCTTGAGCACCAGGGATATAAACTTTTTTGCCCATACGCCCTAGATGGTCGTAATGAGCCGAAAATACAATAAATTCATCTTTCTTTTTACCTTCTACATAGCCAATTACATTTTTTGCTTCAAAGTCTTTAATGAATTTTGTATTTACTTTCAATTTTAATGCTTTTGCATCTCGTTTATATGCCTCTCGTTTTATTTTAACAACTGGAAAATCTTGCTGAAACGTACGAACTGCCCACATTAATTCATCTGGTATAAGCTCTACAATGCCTCCAAAAGCAACATTTCTTAGCATAATATTAATATAGAACTTTTTAATTTCTATATTTTCGGTTACAGCATAATCTATAACCAACATATTATTGCTAAAATCATTAGTCTCTATTATTTTTTTAAATTCTATTGTATCATTTAATAAAGCAGAATCGGGTACATAAAGATAATAAGTTTTGTTTATATTTGGAGTAGCAGGACCGATTAAATAATCAAGGCCAGGCTCTAGTTTTTGATTATCTAATTTTACAGATAGTTTACCTGGAAAAGTATTAACATCAAACTCAAAACTTTGGAAATAATCATCTCCGATTGTTTTAAGTCCAATTGTTTGCATTTCCTCAGCAAGATAGTTAGCAGCTTTTTCACAACCATCTTTCACATAGCCTCTACCGTGATAATTAGGAGAGGTTAGAATTTCAATTCTTTCATAAGTTTTTTCTTGATTTTGAGCAAAACTTAAGATTGAAAAAACTGAGAATAAAAAAAATAGTATAATTGAGCGTATTGTTAACAACATCTATAAGTACTTTCTTTTTACTACATTAATAAAATTCGAGACAGTTTCTTGCGAATAGTCCCAGTTATATTTTTCTTTAAGGTAATTATTAGCTTCCTCAAAAGAGTTTAATGAATTTAAATGTATTATATTTTCTTCAAACTCATCATTGTTGCCATTAAACAATTCTCTGATATACAAAAATCTATCGCCAATTCCTATTGCAGCTTTAATATCAGAGATAGGTGTTTGTCCCAATTTACTGGAGATGTCGTTTGACTGTGCACTTGTGGAAAGACTTTCGTTAAGCGATGGTTTGTTCTGAACAAGTTTTTCACCTATAATAACTACTTCATTTTTCTCATTATTACCAAATAAATTTCGCTGTTTTGGTTCTGGTTTTACAGTTTTTTGCTTAGCTGAAGTATCTGCAACTGTTTCATTACGAGTTGTAGTAGGGGTTTTAACAACTTCTACTAATTCTTTTGCTTTCTCTTCTTCTTCTATAGTGCTGCTATCAAGAAATTCTACAATATCTTCATTTGTGTTTTTACCAGCACTGTTATCTTCTTTCTTTATTGCTTGCTCATCATTTTTTTGAATTTTATCAATAGATTTTATAATATTTGGCTCAGCGACCGTTAGATTATTCACTAAAGTGTATAATTCTCTTAGCTCTTGCATTATAATATCTTTTTCAATGAGGTCTAAACCGTCTTTTTCAGTTTTTTGTAAAATATAATTTACATTTTTTATTTTTTCTTTTATAGTTAATAAGTTTTTCATGCAAAATAATTTTCTAAATTTGTAATTAATATTTTTTACAAAATTAGAAAAATAATTTAGAATGTTTCTTGAACAATCGAGAAAAGGTGAACCAAAAAAAGGTTGGATAGAAGTTATTGCTGGTTCTATGTTCTCAGGTAAGACTGAAGAACTTATCCGCAGATTGCGTCGTGCCGAGTTCGCAAAGCAAAATGTAGAGATATTTAAGCCAGGAATAGATGTTAGATATAGCGAAGATGAAGTTGTATCACATAATTCGACGTCTATACGCTCTACTCCTGTGCCATCGTCTTCTAATATTTTATTATTAGTAGGAGAGGTAGATGTTGTTGGAATAGACGAAGCACAGTTTTTTGATAGCGGAATAGTTGAGGTATGTGTAAAAATGGCAAATATGGGAATTAGAGTAATAGTGGCGGGCCTTGATATGGATTTTGCCGGGCGTCCTTTTGGACCAATGCCTGCATTATTTGCAGTTGCCGAATATGTTACTAAAGTCCATGCTGTATGTATGCATTGTGGCGATCTAGCACAGTTTAGCCACCGTAAATCGGCCGGTCAAAACATTGTGATGCTAGGCGAAAAAGATATTTACGAGCCTTTGTGCCGAAGATGTTTTAACGAAGCAAATAAAGAAGATTGAAGCTAACTTGCAAAATAAAGAATGTTGAAATTTAAGTTAATAGATATTAAAGAAAAACTTGATGGAAAGTTCTACGGAAATCCTGATAATGAATTTGATAAACTTCTAACTGATAGCCGCAAAATTGTAAAATATCAAGAGACTCTTTTTATTGCATTAAACGGAAAACAGCATGACGGACATAAATTTATACCTGAACTATATGAAAAAGGAATACGATCGTTTATTATTTGCGAAGAAATAAATGCTAAAAACTATCCGAAAGCATCTTTTTTATTAGTCGATAATACGGTAAACTCATTACAATTACTTGCTGCTTTTAAACGATCACAGTATCACAAAAATTTACTCGCTATTACTGGAAGTAATGGTAAAACAGTTGTTAAAGAATGGATCTCACATATTTTATCCTCATATTATAATATTACTCGCAGTCCAAAAAGTTTTAACTCCCAAATTGGTGTTCCTTTATCTTTGTGGCTTATTAATAGAGATACAGATATCGCAATTATCGAAGCAGGAATTTCGGAACCTGACGAAATGGAGAGATTAGAAAAAATCATAAAACCGAATGTAGGGATATTTACGAATTTAGGTGCTGCACATCAAACAAATTTTTCTTCTAAAAATCATAAAATAACTGAAAAATTTAGGCTTTTTAATAATTGCGACACTGTAATATGCAAATATGATTATAAAAATTATTTGAAAAATAAAAATACTAAGTGTATAACATGGTCAAATACTGATGAAAATGCAAGTGTTTTTGTGAACAAAATAGAAAAACATCATTCAAACTCTAAAATTTTTATCGATTTTAATAATGATAAATATGAAATAGATATACCTTTTACGGATGAAGGATCTATCGAAAACGCTGTAACTTGTTTTTCGTATATTACATACTTATTGCCAAAACCAGATAAACAAATAATAAATAAATTTTTAAGTTTACCTGGGGTCGAGATGCGACTACAAACTATTGACGCAATAAATAATAGCATTTTAATAAATGATAGTTATAATAGCGATATTAACTCTTTGGAAATAGCACTTGATTACCTTAACCAAAAAAAAGCTAATAAGACCTCAATTCTTATTTTGTCGGATATTTTACAAAATTCAGATGACGAAAGAAATTTTTATAAAAGTGTAAGTAAATTAATAGCTGAGAAGAATATCAATAAATTAATAGCTATTGGAGAAACCATTCAGAAATATAAATCGTTTTTTAATAAAGACACTGCTTTTTATCCTGCTACAGAAGATTTTTTGATAAATATTATCCATTCAAATTTTGATAATTCTGCAATCTTATTAAAAGGAGCACGTAATTTTAGATTTGAAGAAATCTCTAAAATGTTGCAATCAAAATCTCACGAATCATATCTTGAAATTAATTTAAGTCTGATGCGTGAAAACTTGCTATATTTTCGTTCGATACTTAAACCTCAAACAAAAATAATGGCAATGGTAAAAGCTTTTTCGTATGGTATTGGATATCGCGAAGTTGCTGCATTTCTGCAACACAACCGAATAGATTATCTGACGGTTGCATATACTGACGAAGGAGTAGAATTGCGTAACAGAGGAATTATTACGCCTATAATGGTTATGAATCCCTCGGCTAAGGATTTTAAAACTATGATTGATTACGAATTAGAGCCAGAAATTTATTCTGTTGCACTGCTTAAAGAACTCGAAAAAGAGCTAAAGTCAAGTCAAACAAAAATAATTCCTGTTCATATTAAAATTAATACAGGAATGAATAGATTGGGCATTAACGAAAATGAAGTTTTAGAATTTTGTCAAATTGTGAAAACATCTGGTAAAATCAAAATTCTTAGTGTTTTTTCGCACCTTGCAGGAAGTGATAGTGATAAATTTGATGATTTTACTCATAAACAAGCACAAGTGTTTGTTGAAATATGCAATAAAATTAGCTCAATAACTGGGCATAAACCAATATGGCATATTTTAAATTCAGCAGGAATAATCCGTTTCCCACAATATCAATTTGAAATGGTACGTCTTGGAATAGGATTGTATGGGCTTTTAGATAATATAACAAATAAAACTGAACAAGTTTCGACTTTTAAATCAGTTATTTCGCAAATTCATAATGTGAATGCAGGCGAGAGTGTTAGTTATAATCGCTCTGGCAAAATCAATACGCAAATAAGGACAGCAACAATACCAGTTGGTTATGCAGACGGTATTGACCGACGACTTGGTAATGGTAATTGGTATTTTATTATTGATGGACAAAAAGCATACACCATAGGTGATATTTGTATGGATATGTGCATGGTCGAAATTACCAATCTAAACGCAAATGTTGGGGATGAGGTTATTGTTTTTGGAAACCAAAATAATATATCTAAAATTGCAAAAATATTAGACACTATTCCTTACGAAGTTATTACAGGCATCTCCGAAAGGATAAAACGTGTTTATATTGAAGAATAAATAAAAATAACAAGAAAAAATGAAGAAAATCGTATTAAATGTTTTATTATTAATTCTCATAAGTGGAAACACTTTTGCTTTATCTCGCAACGCACAAGTATCTCTTCTTACACAAGATGCCGGCGATGAATTATATGCATATTTTGGACACACTGCAATACGAATAAAAGACGACTCTTTACGAATAGACCAAGTTTATAACTACGGAACATTTAACTTTAATACACCAAATTTTTATCTTAAGTTTATCCACGGCGACCTCGATTATTGCCTGTCAATTGACGATTTTGATTACTTTGTGTATTTTTCTGCCGAAACAAAACGGACTATACATGAACAAGTATTAAATCTTACGTACGATGAAAAAGTAAAACTTATAAATTTACTTGAAACTTGCTACACAACCTCTGCAAGATATTATCGTTACGATTTTTTGAAAAATAATTGTGCAACAAAAATACGTGATATCATAGAAGATGCTACAGACAGTCGAATTGACTTTAGTAAATCAGGGTTTAGTGGCAAAACTTTTCGACAATTATTAGAGCCGTTTGTCTCGAAAAATTATTGGATAGAACTTGGAATTAATATCGCCATGGGTATGGAAACAGACAAACCAGCTACTCCCGCAGATTATATGTTTTTGCCTATTTATATTTACGATTTTTTTGAAAACTCTGAATATGCTCAAAATAGTTATGTCTTATTAGATGCGACTCCTCAAAAGGAAGAAAAGTTTAATTTTTCTTATTTATGCCCGTGGTTGATTGTTATGGTGTTAATAGTGTTAAGTTTTATTTCTAAAACTAGGAAACCTATCCTATATTTTGTTTCGATAGTGTTTGCATTGTTGGGAGTAGTATTGTTGTTTTTGGACTTGTATTCTCTTCATCCTGCTCTTGGTAACAATCTTAACTCTTTGTGGACTTTGCCAGCAATAGTTTTGGTGCTTTTCCGAAAACGTAAAATAAGTGATTATTTAAAATTGGCATATATACTAATAATTGTGCTGTTTATTGCTCTACAGACCGTTTTACCACAGCAAGTTTCTTTTACTTTCATTCCGTGGATGCTATTATTAATTGTAATTGTTTTGCTTGATATTAAGACAATAAATAATATGGTTTTTAGAAAGAAACACAGTTTATTATAAAAATCCTAGCAACCTCTTTTACATTTTGTCGTTTCAACACTTATAAAACAAATAATTATATGAAAAATATTTTTACGATCATACTAATACTGGTTTCAAATATGGTGTTTTCTCAAGAATCACAAACAAAATCAGTATTGTTTTTAGGAAATTCATACACTAGTTATAATGGTGGTGTTGATCAAGTGTTAAAACAAATTGCCACATCGAAAGGTGATGTAGTTGAAGCACTTTCCAGTACCCCAGGAGGAAGTACGTTTTCAAATCACTGTACAAATGCAACATCACTAAATTATATTAAAAATAGAGAATGGGATTATGTGGTTTTACAAGAACAAAGTCTGCTACCTTCTTTTCCGCCTGCACAAGTCGAAGCTGAGTCTTACCCTTATGCTGAAATTCTTTGCGATTCAATAAAGAGTAATAGTGTTTGTACTACACCTGTTTTTTTTATGACTTGGGGTAGAGAAAATGGTGATGCTGGAAATTGCGAAATATATTCTCCTCTTTGCACATACGAAGGAATGCAGTGGCGTTTACGACAAAGTTATGTCGAAATGGCCGAACTAAATGGGGGTATAATTTCACCCGTTGGAATGGTTTGGAAATCGGTACGCGACAATCATCCTGAAATCGACTTATACCAATCTGACGAAAGCCATCCTAGTAATAATGGGACATATCTTGCAGCCTGTACTTTTTATGCAACATTATTTAACAAAAGCCCTGAAGGAGCAGACTACCCAGCAACTGTTACGCCAGAAACTGCTGCAATCTTACAAACTGCTGCATGGGCAGTAGTAAATGATAGCATAGACACTTGGCTGATAGATACAACAACGCTAAGAGTTGACTTCCAACTTTTACAATTAACAAAAAATGTCAATGCCTATTTTAATAATTTTAGCGAAAATACAGATTCGTGCTATTGGGAATTTGGTGATGGAGAAAGCCAATGGCAATATCCTCCATTTGATATGGCGTTAGAACATGCATATCCAGAAGTAGGTATCTATGATGTTTGCTTAACCGGATACGGATACAATGGCTGCAAATCAAAAACAACTTGTAAAACAGAATATATTAGCGTTACTGGATACGATAATTATATAGCTAAAAGTAGTAATGTCTTTCCAAACCCCGTAACAGCTGGTATAGTTCAACTGAGTAATCATAAAGAACAATATTATAGCCTCTATTCTGCTGATGGGAAAATGATTAAACAAGCAGTAATTATAAATAATGCAATAGATGTGTCGGATTTAAATGCAGGAGTTTATATTTTAATTATTGGAGATAAGACCTATAAAATAGTTATTTAGTAGGATTGATGCAAAAAACAGAAATCGGGATTTCAGCCGCCAGTTGGCGGAAACAATAGAACAAGAGAACAATTGAACAATAGAACAATAGAACAAGAGAACATTAGAACAATTGAACATTAGAACAAGAGAACAATAGAACGACGAATAACGAACGACGAACAACGAACAACGAACAACGAACAAAGAACACTTCGACAAAAGCTCACTTCGACAAGCTCAGCACATCGCAGCACATCGCAACGAGCAACGAACAGAAGAACGCAGTAGTATGAGACATAATCTCAAAAACTTATTATTATTAAAACATCAAATTGTGTTTATTCCTATGCGTCATAAAATCCTTGCGAGCTTTGCGTAAACCTTAGCGAACCTTGCGGTAAAATTTAAATATTTCTTAACCGCAATGGCACAAAAAATACGCAAAGAACATAAAGAAGAAAAAAAATTAAAGTAAATTGTATTAGCGAAGGTACTCCCCTTCAGGGGCTGGGGGTAGCGAAGGTAATTTATTGAGTTAATGTTTGTAAAGAGCAAAACGTTTTTGAAGTAAGAACAATTGAACAATTGAACATTAGAACAAGAGAACAAGAGAACAAAGAACAACGAACAAAGAACAACAAACAAAGAACAACAAACAACGAACAACGAACAACGAACAAAGAACAACAAACAAGAGAACACTTCGACAAGCTCACTTCGACAAGCTCAGCACATCGCAGCACATCGCAGTGCATCGCAACGAACAAAAAGCTATAATCTGTTTACAATACTATTTATCAAGCTTGATGAAGTCCATTTATAAAATTAGAAACTTCGTGATTAAAAATTTCGGGTTTATCAACGTTTACAACATGACCACAATTTTGAACAACTACCAGTTTGGAGTAATTCGTATGTTTTTTCATTAGTTGCTGAATTGACGGCAAAAACATGTGGTCTTCTTCTCCCATAATATACAAAGTAGGAATTGGTAATTCAACGTTTCTAAAAAATTTAAGAATAGGATTTATATTGGCAGTCATTTTATACCATTTAATAAATTCTTTTTGGTATAGTTTTTTTGCCTCTCGTACAAAAAGGTTGCGAGATTGCTTATGTGTTTCTTTAGGCATTATTATGAACGCAAAAAACTTATACAAAAATAAATAAGGAAATATTGACTTAAAAATAAATCCAATTTTCATTAGTATCTGTGAACGAGCATTAAGTTTCATAATTGCTCCACCCATAATCATTGATTCAACTCGCTCGGGGTGATCCTCAGCAATTTGTCTAATTACAATAGTTCCGAGAGAAATACCAGCAAAGTGAGTTTTTTCAATGTTTTCAAAATCCATAACCTCAAGTACATCAAGAGCAATATTATCTAATGTGTATTTTTTGCGTATCTCTTGAGAGGTCTCCGTTTTAGAATTTCCATGCCCTCTAAGATCAATTAATAAAACATTGTATTTTTTTGCAAATGATTTTATTTGTCTAAACCAAATAGTAGAACTCCCTCCAGCACCATGAATAAAAGTAACCCAGGGCAATGAATTTGATTTATGGTATTTGGTATAGTTAATCATAGTGTTTATTTTAAACAAAAATAGACAATACATAATAAAAATCCAAGAGAAACCATAAAAAAAATAAATTATTTAAAACCTGTTTTATAATATGGATATTAATTTTGCAGATAGTAGAGTAATAAATATCTTTGAGATTAATCAAATAGTTAACACATTAAAATTTAGACAATATGAAAAAAGTACTTATTGCAACCGAAAAACCTTTTGCTAAAGCAGCAGTTGATAGCATCAAAAACATTGCTAAAGACAAAGCTTATGAAATTGTTTTGCTAGAAAAATACACAGAAAAATCTCAATTGTTAGAAGCTGTTGCAGATGTAGATGCAATGATTATTAGAAGCGATAAAGCTGATAAGGAAGTTCTTGATGCAGCTAAAAATCTAAAAGTAATTGTTAGAGCTGGAGCCGGATTTGATAATATCGACTTAGAAGCAGCTACTAAAAATAATATTGTTGCAATGAACACCCCAGGACAAAACTCAAATGCAGTTGCAGAGCTTGCTTTTGGAATGATGCTATATTCTGCAAGAGGTGGATTTAACGGTAAAGCAGGGAGCGAACTAAGAGGAAAAACTCTTGGAATTCATGCTTATGGTAATGTCGGAAAATATGTTGCCGAAATTGCAAAAGGCTTTAATATGAAAGTTTTGGCTTTTGATCCTTTTGTAAAGGATAGTGATATCGAAGCTGATGGTGTAACACCTGTTAAATCTGTTGAAGAGCTTTATAAAAACTGTCAATATGTTTCTTTGCATATACCAGCAAATGATAAAACAAGAAATTCAATAAATAAAGAATTACTTTCGTTAATGCCAAAAGCTGGAGTTCTTGTCAATACAGCTAGAAAAGAAGTAATTCACGAAGAAGAATTGCTTAGCCTAATGGAAGAAAGACCTGATTTTAAGTACCTATCAGATATTGCACCAGATTGTGCCGAAACCATTGCAAGCAAATTTCCTGAAAGATTTTTCTTTACTCCTAAAAAAATGGGAGCTCAAACTGCCGAAGCTAATATTAATGCAGGTATCGCTGGCATTAATCAAATTATAAATTTTATCGAAAAAGGAGACGAAACTTTTAGAGTAAATAAATAATAAAACTAATAAATTAAAAAGCCAGCGATCAAATTTAATCGCTGGCTTTTTTTGTAATGCCTTATCGGTTGAAAAGTTGGTTTAATGAATACCGATTACCATTTCTTTTAAAATAACCAGTTCATTCCAATATATATACCCATTTTACCATCGTCAGCTTTAACAGGCAGCCCAATATCTGCGGCAATAACGAAGTTTTCGTTCATTGATAAATGTAATCCACAGCCGTAAGTTAAATGAACCGTTTCGGCATTGTTATCAAAAAATTGTGCTTGAAATACATCACTAGGAATTTCTGCTTTATCAACATCAATTTTTTGAACAACCATTCCTGCATCAAGAAAAGGATTTAATGCTGCATACCAGTTTTGATTTATAAAACGAAATCTTACAAATTTATATCTAAACTCAAGATTTGCAAATGCATTTCCTTTGCCAACTGTTCTATTTCTAATCATGCCTCTTACTGATTTACTACCTCCCAAACCATCAACAGAAGATGAGGGCATATAAGAGTAAATCATATACGGCAATAAATAAAATGGAGCATCTCCGTAAACAATACCCTGATAACCAAGTCGGTACGCAAACGAAAAATTGTCTTTTATAATTGTAAAATATTGGCGATGCGTTACTGCAAGTTTTCCGAATGTAAAATCAGAGCTATAACTATTAAACAAAACAGCTTCCGACCAAAGTCCTTTCATTGGGCAAGGCTCATTATCACGAGTATCATAAACTAATCCAAGTTTTAGACTGTTATGCATTGCTCCTTTTGCCTCTTCGGGTTTTATTATTCCCCATTCAACATAATTGTCATACAAACTGTTTACTTTAGGTAGCATGTCGGCAGTATCTTTACCTTCATTCAATTTGTCAATAGGAACAGAGCCAATTTGGATATCCATAAAATTATAGCCAACTGCCCAATTTAGATTTTCGATTGGTGTTTTGCCTTGGAAATCAAGTTTAAAACGTAAAATACTTCTTTTGTGTTTGTAAAACATTCTTGTTTTATAATATGAAGATGCTTCATCAGTAAAATCAGGGTCATAAACCGCATCATATCCGTTAAAGCCATAAAAATCTAATGCCTGATCGGGTAGGTAAGACAAATCGGCAGTCAATCTAATTTGAGGAATTAAAAACTCCGAGTCATAAAATACTCGAAAAATCCCCGATCCTTTTGTGTAACGACTAACCTCTGCATAAAGTGAATGATTATATTTTGGAAAATTTGAACCATCACCATAATTGTAAAAGTTGGTCAATAAT
>JAQUBO010000095.1 GCA_028686735.1 Bacteroidales bacterium | reverse complement strand
GCATTTTAGTTTTATAATTCTTATAAAAATAACAAATTTTAGGTATAAAATGTTGAAAACTGCCCTGTATTCTTCCTTTTTATAAAGATTTCTATTTCCAAAGTTTGTTAACAATCGTTGATAACAATTTTATTTGAAACATAAAAAAGGAGTTTTTGTGTTGATAGTCAAATCTTTGTTTTACAATAAAAGATACTAACGATTTCTTAATAACCTATGTGGATAAAAATACTTTATTATTTTTGACTTATTGTATGAAATCTATCAGTAAAGTGTTAATTTTGGTTTTCCTAAAAAGACTAAAAAATGGCTGATTATAAGAAGAAAGTATCAAGTAAAAAAAACGATAGTTTAGATAGTATTAATGCATTATTTGGCAAAGTTCCACCTCAGGAACCAGAACTAGAGCAGGCTGTTCTTGGTGCTTTATTAATACAAACAGATGCTGTTTTTCTTGTTATGGATATTTTAAAAGCCGATTGCTTTTATGCTCCAGCAAATCAAGAAATTTTTCAATCCATATTAGATTTAGGGACTAGTCATAAGCCAGTTGATATTATGACAGTTGCTCATGATTTAAAATCAAAAGACAAATTAGATCTCGTAGGAGGAGAAGTTTACTTATCGGAGTTAACTGATCGTATAGCCACTGCGTCTCATTTGGAGTTTCATGCTCGTATTGTACATCAAAAATACGTACAGCGTGAGTTAATAAAATCGGCAGCCGAGATACAAAAGAAGTCTTACGACGTAGGTGGAGACGTTGATGAGTTAATAAATTTTGCAGAATCTGAGATATTTAAAATATCAGAAGGAAGCATAAAGAGTGAAACTCAAAAAATCAATATTGTACTCGAAGAGGCTATGACAGCTATCGAAGAGGCTGCCAAAAACAAAGCTCAGTTGTTAGGAACACCAAGCGGTTTTTCAAAATTAGATCGAATAACCTCGGGATGGCAACCCTCAGACCTTATAATAGTAGCAGCTCGTCCGTCTATGGGTAAAACTGCATTTGTTCTTTCTATGGCTCGTAATATGGCTGTCGATTATCAAAAACCTGTTGCGGTATTCTCCCTCGAAATGGCCTCCTTACAGCTTGTTAACAGACTTATTTCTGCCGAAGTCGAAATTCGTGGCGATAAAATAAGATTAGGAGAATTGGAACCTTATGAATGGCAACAGTTGGACACTAGAGTTAAAACACTTGAGACTGCACCTTTATTTATTGATGATACTCCAGCAATTTCTGTTTTTGAATTAAGAGCAAAATGTCGCCGCTTAGTAAGAACTCATGGAATTAGTGCAGTAATTATCGACTACCTCCAGCTGATGACTGCTGGTGTAGATATGAGAGGTAACAGAGAACAAGAGGTTTCTACCATTTCGCGTTCGCTTAAAGCCTTATCAAAAGAGTTAAATGTGCCAGTTATTGCTTTGTCGCAGCTAAACCGGTCGGTAGAGGCTCGCTCTGGAGATAAACGACCTCAACTATCCGACTTGCGCGAGTCTGGTGCAATTGAGCAAGACGCAGATATGGTATTGTTTATTCATCGCCCCGAATACTACGGTATGACAAACGATCAAGATGGAAATTCATTACTAGGACTGGCTGAAATTATTATTGCCAAACATCGTAATGGTGCTACTGGATCGGTTTGGTTAAAATTTGTAAAAGAATATGCTAAATTCATGGATAAGCCCGACTACGATAGCCTTGAAATTGATGATACCGTCAAGTTTGAATCTAAAATGAATGGAGCTATGTCACTAAACCCAAATGATGATATCCCTGTAAATAAAAACTTTGAAAATAATAATGGGGAAAACGCTCCTTTTTAAAATTAACTTCAACTATTCTTTTAATAATCACAACTACAAACATCTTAAAAATACAAAAACAGAGTTATCCAACATTAAGAGTTAAATAAAACTACCCGCAAACTCATACATCTACACAAGCACTACTTAAAAAAATATTAAGAATTTATTAAGACATAGCAATAAAACATATCTATTATTTCGTTATCTATGTACTTTTAAAAATTGCCTTATGTATATATTCAAAAGATTGATTACTTTACTCTATTTTTTACTTTCTGCTTGTCTAATTTTTGCTCAATCTCCATCAAACATTACCGTAAACGGGCGAATAATTGACAGTTTGGGAGAGACTATACCCGCTGCAACCGTTATGCTATTAACGAGTTCTGACTCCACTTTAATTAACTATACTACAAGCGATTCAGATGGCAAATTTGGTTTTCGCTCGATAAAAAACCGCGGTTATTTATTAAAAATATCACATGTTGGGTACATGCCAATACAAAAACAAATACCAATAACAAATCAAGACGAATATAATTTTGGTAATATTATCGTTGAACCGATAGCCGAAGTTTTAATGGAAGTTGTAATAAAATCTGCTCAAGCTCCGCTGTTTATCCATGGCGACACGGTTGAATATGATGCTAGACTTTTTAAAGTTCCACCAGGCTCTACAGTTGAAGATCTCCTTAAACGTCTGCCAGGTATCGAGGTTGATGAATCGGGAAGTATTACTACAATGGGGAAAAATATTGGTCGTGTTTACGTGGACGGGAAAACTTTTTTTGGTGATGACCCCAAAAGTGTAACAAAAAATCTTGATGCAGAAGCAATTTCAAAAGTGCAAGTTTATAACGATCAATCAGAACAAGAAAGACTAACTGGAATTAAAGATGGATCTGATAATAAAGCGATGAATCTTGAATTAAAAGACAAATATAAAAAAGGTTATTTTGGTAAAGCCTCCGTTGCCGCCGGAACAGAAGAACGTTGGGCTGGTCGAGGAAGTTTTAATCGTTTTAATGAAACATCGCAATTGTCTTTTCTTGCTTATGGTAATAATCTAAATTCAACTGGAGTTAACTGGGAAGACTATCAAGAATTTAAAGGTAGCTCAGCTTATTCAGATTATGATAATGGCGATTTTGGATTTAATGCTAGGAGGTCAAGGCATTATTCTACATCGTTTGTAAGCAATTATTCGAGAAAAGGATTCTCCGAAAACTATGGAGGCGGTGCTAATTACAATTACTTTAAAGACAAAATAAAATTTAATGCTTCATACATGTTTAGTCAATCAGATATATTCTACGACCAATTTACAAAACGTCAAACATTTTTAACTGACACTTCATTTTTTAGATATGATACTACTAATTATGACCGACTGAATAATTCGCATAGCATTTCGTCGCGAATAGAGATAGAATTTGATTCAAGCAATACATTTATATTTAGGATAAATTCACGATTGTCGGGTAGCGATTTAGATAATATGCAAAAACAACTATTTCAATCTGATGCTCCTTTGTATTCGGATATCAATTTAAACTCTTTTCAAGACAGTTCTGATGTGGATGCGTATTCTGTAAATATTCTTAGTCTTTATAATCATAAATTTAAGAAAAAAGGACGGAGTTTTTCAGTTAGTGGAGCTGCGGATATTAGCAATAATAAAACAGAGCGTATCACAAATAATACTAATGCGTATTTTATGGCTATTACACCAACAGAGCAACTTACATATCTATACGATAATACAAATTCCGTAAAATCATACAAGTCAAGTTTAATGTATGTAGAGCCTTTAAATAAAAGATTCTCATTAATGAGTTTTTATAATATATCATCAAACGAAACAGAATCAGGAAAAATAGTAAAAGATGCACTATCAGATAATGCACTAGTCAACTCTATGACAAATTTTTATATTCATAGTGTTTTATATAATCGCCTTGGATCAAGTTTTACTTATGCTTGGGAAGGCCTAAACATCAGTCTTGGTGGAGCGTATCAAATAATAGATATGAAAGGCCGATATGCAATGCTCCAAGAATTAGACGACTATAATCAGCTTGTACCCAAATCTTACAATAATTTTGTACCATATTTTAGTTCAAACTGGCAATTACCAAACAATATGCGATTGAGTTTAGATTACTCCTACGAAATAGACGAACCAACAATGGGGCAACTACAACCAATTACAGATAATAGTAATCCTTTATATAAGGTTGAGGGGAATTTAGCTCTTACACCAGAAATTTACCATAGTGTAAATGGAGGAGTCCATTATTGGAATCAGTCATCATTTTCAAGTCTTTCGTTACATGCTGGTACCAGTATAAACGAAACTTCAATTGTTTATAATCAAAATACCGTTTTTCAAGAAGGTGTGGGATATGTTACTACCTCCAAACCAGAGAATGTTGAAGGTGGTCAAAATGCTTATGCTTATTTTTGGGGGAGTTTGCCAATTGTAAAAACCATTTTAACCTTTAATATTTCGGGAAATGTTAGCTTTTCTAATAGCCCTGTTTTTATCAATGGAGTCGAAAATATAACTAATTCAGATTATTATAGAGGACGTTTGGGACTTAAGCTTACTTTAGGTCCGAAACTAAGTTTTAATTTTGGTGGTAGTGCATCGCAAAATGCTGTTGACTACTCTATTCAGACTACCCAAAATCAAAAAATAATTAGTTATAGTACTTCTGGTAGTTTTAAATGGCAAATATTTAAAAAGACATTTATCGAAGGAAACTTGGATTGGGACAATTATGAAAGCAATAAACTTGATTATAACCAAGATATTTTGGTTACTAATTTATCAGTACGGCAGGTGTTAGGTGAAAAAAATAGATTTGAAATGCGATTAGCTGGTTTTGACTTATTAAATCAAAAACAATATCTTTATCAAGTTGCATCTTCAAATTACACAGAACACACTACTGCTCCAACATTAGCACGGTATTTTATGATTAGCATAGCATATAATCTTAAAGGATTTGAAACTAAAATTAAAAAAAGTAGATACTAATTAAATCATAATTAAAAATTTCTCAAATGAAATTAACAATAATAAGTATATCATTTTCTTTGTTCATTACAGGAGTAATATTTGCCCAACCCGAAAATGGCAATATTAATTATATAATTAAACATAAATGGTCAAAAAAAATGGCTGCGATTGACTATATAAGTAAAAGCAAGCGTGAACATTACGATTATGTTTGGGGAAACGAACCCGAATACGAAGAAAAAGCTGTTCTAATGTATAATTCTAACTCATACAGATTTGAAGATGAAGAAGATCAGTCAAAATATGTTGGACATTCATGGCGGTCTTCGGAATACTTTATTTATAGAGAATTAGAAAACCACAAAACCTACGATGTAATACGCATGTTTAATAAACTCTATGTAATTGAAGACAGTATTAAATATCCAAAATGGCGAGTTCTTAACGACTTAAAAGAGATTGCAGGACATATTTGCATGAACGCACAGTACACTGATACAATAAAAAACAACAGTATTGTTGCATGGTTCGCTTTAGATTGGCCGCAAAACTTTGGTCCAGAACATTATGGAGGCTTGCCTGGTGTTATTTTGGAAATAAACATAAATAACGGTGCTAAAGTTATAAGAGCAGATACTATAATTGCAGCCGAGCCTAATCGCATAATTGCAAAACCCGAACATAAAAAACGTGTTAAAAATATTACACAAACAGAATATAATCAATTAATTATAGATTATATAGACGAATGCAAAAAAGAAGAACGCCCATACTTTTGGGGCTTGAGGTATTAAGCAGTTTCTATTAGATTACTTTAATTTTTTTACATCATATAAATCTAATCGTCTGTTTAGCAAGTTATTAACACTACCAAATTGATGTAACTCCCGCAATAGGCTAATATCAACATCTGCAATCAGTATCATTTCAGTATTAGGAGTAGCTTCAGCTTTTATTCCATTTACAGGAAAAGCAAAATCACAAGGAGTAATAACCATCGACTGTGCATATTGAATATCCATATTATGAACTCGAGGCAAATTTCCTACACTACCAGCAATTGCGACGTAACATTCATTCTCTATCGCACGTGCCTGAGCACAATTTCTTACTCTGGAATAACCATTTTGAGTATCAGTTAAGAATGGTACAAATAAAATATCCATTCCTTCGTCTGATAATATACGTCCTAACTCGGGAAATTCGATATCATAACAAATCAGAATCCCAATTTTGCCACAATCTGTATCAAAAGCCTTAATTGAGTTACCTCCCTGCATTCCCCAGACTTTTCTCTCATCAGGAGTTGCATGAATTTTTTCAAATCTCTCAATATTACCGTCTCTTTTACAAAGATATCCTGCATTATAGAGCAAGCCATCTTTTAATTCAGGCATGCTACCTGTAATAATATTAATATTATAAGATATAGCAAGTTGAGAAAATCTTTGAACAATTACTTCGGTATAACCAGCTAATTCGCGAATAGCATCAGATTCTGACAAATGATTATTTCCTGCCATTAAAGGAGCATTAAAAAACTCTGGAAAAAGTGCAAAATCCGATCTGTATCCTGAGACAGCATCCACAAAAAACTCGGCTTGCTGCATAAGGTCATCAATATCTTTATATGTACGCATCTGCCATTGTATCAAACCAAGTCGCACAATAGTTTTGATAACCGCAGCTTTTTTATGAGTTTTTTCATAATAAATATTATCCCATTCGAGCAAAACAGCATATTCATCTGACTCATTATCTCCTTCCAAATAAGCTTTTAATACTTTGGTGGGATGAAAATCATTTGACATCTGGAAATCAAGAACTGGATCGTGAATTTCTTTCTTTTTAACTTTTTCGATATACTCTTTCGGAGTAAGTTCAGAAGAATATTTATGATAATTTGGGATACGACCACCAAAAGCTATACTTTTAAGATTTAATCTTTCGCATAATTCTTTTCGAAAATCATATAAGCGACGTCCCAAACGCATACCTCTGTGTTTCGGACGAATAAATATTTCTATTCCATATAATACATCCCCATCGTCAGTATGAGTATTAAAACTGTAATTACCAGTTATAGCAGTATATTTATGATTATTTTCAAATTTCTCGTAATCTACAATTATCGAAAGTGCACAACCAGCAAACTCGCCATTTACTTTTATTGCCGCTTGACCTTCAGGAAAAATCTTAATGAGCTTCTCAACTTGCTGTCTCCCCCAAACCATATCAGGCAATTTACTATATGCCTCTATCATCGCCTGTAGCAAGTCATCATAATCTTCGTTTTTAAGATATACTAACTCAATATTTTCAAAGTCTTTCATTGTTTTAATTTTTTGTAAAAGTAATTATAATTAGAATGTATTGAGAAAAAAATGCCAATTATGATAAAGATAAATCTGTTAATCAGTAATCGGCAAATTTGCTTAAAATGGATATAACACAGTTTATTCGACAACAAACCTCGGAATATTCATAGGCAAACGTGCTAAAATTTGATAGTTTAGATAATTACTCATTTCGCTAAACGAAGCTACTGATATTTTATTTTTATTATGACTTCCAATTAATATAACCTCATCGCCTAATTGTGCATTTTTGACATCCGTAATATTAACGGTAATAGTGTTCATTGTTACTACCCCAACCACTTCGGCTCTTTTACCATGCACAAGCACATGCCCTCTATTGCTAAGAGAACGGCTGTATCCATTATTATAACCCACTGGAACAACTGCCACAGTCATATCTTTTGCAGCCTGAAAGCTATTACCATATCCTACAAATTCGCTTTTTTTCACTTTTTTGATTGCCATTATTTCGGATTTCCAGCTGATAACACGTTTTAAACTTGCATCCCTATCTCCATATTTATTATTTCGTGTCATCAAAACTTCAAGAGTAGGCCAAAACCCGTATTGAGCAATACCAATACGAACCATATTAAAACGGGTTTCGGGGTATATTAATGCAGCCGACGAACTCGAAGCATGCAAATATTCAGCATTAATATTATTCTTTATAAAATATTTATTATGTTTTTTAAACTGAATTAACTGATTTTTAACTCTTACATAATTAGCAATACTTTCGGCTCCAGCAAAATGAGTACATATACCTTTAACTTCGAAATTATCCACATTTTCGTGTAAATATAGTATAATACGATCAAACTCCTCTGGTTCTATACCTGTGCGTTTAAAACCAGTTTCGAGTTCAAGATGTATTTTTGCTTTTTTATTAAATAATCTGGCAATTCTACCAGCATTTTCAAGTCCATCTACATTAGACACATAAAATTCTATATCATTTTCTATTACCCACTCCAACTGCTCAGCAGTTATAAAGCCCAAAATCATAATATCTGAGGTATCAGAAATATAATTAGCAATTTGTTTGGCCTCATAAGCCGAGAACACAGAAAAATGATTAATCCCATTTTGTTCGGCAAGAGGTATCATCTGCTCACATCCATGTCCATAAGCATTTCCTTTAACCACCGAACTGATTTTCACGTTATCGCCTACAACTTTTTTTAAAAATCTAATATTGCTTTTGTAAGCTTTCTTGCTTATCTCTATATATGATGTATTATCCATTTAAATCAATATGTTTTTATAAATTTCAAAAAAGACAGTCATAGCTGTCCCTGTAATTTCATCAGGAAAATCAAAATTCTCATTATGTAATTGTGGTTGCTTTTTACCTGAACCAATTCCAAAAATTGCAGATTTATTGTTTATCGTAAAATGTCCAAAATCTTCACTCCAACGAAAAGGATTTTCTAAAGCTATTAATGGAGCCTCAGATTTTTTAGCTGCTGCTCTTACCACATCAACACAATAATCGTCGTTAATACTTGCAGGAAAGTCCTCTGTATAATCTACATTATATTTGATTTTATGTTTAGTGCAAGTTGCTTCTAATACCGAATTAACATAATCTTTCAACTTCTCCATATCTTCATTCAGATATGAACGAATAGTTAACATTATTTCGGCATCTCCAGGGCTTGTTCCAAAAGCAATTTCGCCCAGCTTTGCATGAATAACCGTTAATAAGACAAAATCCGCAAAGCCATCTTTATTTTTAATATTATTAAAATCAAGTATAAGTTCAGCAAAACAAACATCAGGGCTATTTCCATTTTCGGGATATGCTGCATGCGATGAGAGTCCTTTTAATTTTATTATCACTCCTGTTGAGGCAGATGAAAAAGCTCCGTTTTTAACAACAACCGTATTTTTCTCATAACCTGGTAAGTTATGAAATGCAAATGCATAGTCAGGATTTATTTCTCTAAACTTTTCATCTTTTATAACTTTTGCAGCACCTTGCCCATTTTCTTCCTCAGGCTGAAAGAGTATAATCGCTCGTCCCTTGTTTGGTTTTTCTTTATCTATAAGATGTGCAAGTCCACTCATAACAGCAATATGTCCATCGTGGCCACAAAGATGAGCAACACCTTTTTTTCGTGATTTATGTTCTATATTATTAATTTCATTTATTGGTAAAGCATCCATATCTGCACGAAAAAGCACATCAGGACCAGCATTTCCTGAATCAAAAATATATGCAAGACCATAACCGCCAATATTCTTAATAATTTTATCTGGTTTTAAATTTTGCAGAAAGTTTAGTATGCGTTTTTGAGTTTCTTTTTCATATCCCGAAAGCTCTGGATACTTGTGCAATTCCTTTCTAAAGTTTTCAAGTTTTATTAATAGTTCTTTATCTGCCATTAAATAAATTATTTTACCGAAATATAGTGAAATTTTATGGAT
This sequence comes from Bacteroidales bacterium, assembly GCA_028686735.1. GTDB lineage: Bacteria > Bacteroidota > Bacteroidia > Bacteroidales > ML635J-15 > Bact-19. The sequence goes on along the minus strand of JAQUBO010000095.1, from coordinate 4,997 downwards.
ATTAAAATATGTTTTTGCCTACATAATCACACCGTCTTTTATGGTAAACATTCTATCTGTTAAATTTGCATGTTCCTCATTATGCGTAACAATAATAAATGTTTGTTCAAAATCTTTACGCAATTCAAATATTATTTTATAAAGATCTTTAGCATTTTTAGAATCAAGATTTCCAGAAGGTTCGTCAGCAAGAATAATGCTTGGGTTATTTATTAGTGCTCGTGCAATTGCGATACGTTGCTTTTCGCCACCTGACAGTTCGTTTGGCTTATGGTCTTTTCTGTCTTCGATATTTAGAGCTTTTAATAATTCTAATGCCCGCTTATGAACATCATTTTTATTTTTTTTTGCGATAAAGCCAGGGATACACACATTTTCAATTGCAGTAAACTCTGGTAGTAAATGATGAAACTGAAACACAAAGCCAATATTCTGATTTCGAAAAGCAGCAATTGCCTTTTCGCCCAATTTACTAACATTAACGTCATCAATTAATATCTCACCTTTATCTGGCTTTAGAAGTGTACCAACAATCTGTAAAAGCGTTGTTTTACCTGCTCCTGAGGCTCCAAGTACAGATACAATTTCAGATTTTTTTACATCTAAATTTATTCCTTTTAATACTTCTAAATTTCCAAAAGATTTGTAAATATCTTGTACTAATATCATTTATATAATATTTTTTGTAAAGGTAATTTTTGTATTTTAAATATTAAAGATAATTACGAAAATCTTTCAAAATTGTTAATTCTGAACATAAAAAAACAAGACAAAACCATTTTTAGGATATATATTTTTTATTCAACATAGAAATACTATATAATATATCATTGCAGCATTGCTAAAACACTAAACATTGCATTTATAATGCCAGCTGGCGGATAAATGAGCCAAGTTATTCTCGTTTCTGAAACACTCACTAATAACTATTATTAACATATACATAATTAAAATTTCAAAAACCGAAAAAAACACGTTATTTTTTAGGACAATTAAAAAAAGTCGTATATTTGTAATAAGAAAAACCATAAAATCGAAAAGTTATGAAAAAAACAATATTTTATTTTGCTCTTCTTTTATCTGTGAATTGTATCATAGCACAATCAGTCATCGTTTTGCATAGCACCGACACAACTGCTGTTTTTACTGGAAACACAGCCTTTAACGATGCATACACATTAGCTGAGAATGGCGACACTCTATATCTTTCGGGCGGTGCCTTTACAATCAGTTCTGATATTGAAAAAGGATTAAAAATATTTGGTGCTGGAGTACACCCCGACTCAACTTCGGCAACATACATTACGCAAATTAGTGGTATCGTTAATATTAAAAATGGTGCTGATGGTTTATACTTTGAAGGCATAGAGTTTTCTCACAACGTTCAAGAGAATTTTTCGCAGGTAGTTAATAATGTTTCTTTTGTTCGTTGTAAGTTTAATCAACATTTAGACTTTGGGAGCTCTGGTACACCTTCGACATTACGAACTAGTTATTCGTTTATTCAATGTGTTTTTATGAGCTTCCTAACGCTTGATGGTGTTACAAACAGCATTATTACAAACAGCATTTTTAATCAGAAAATATCACTATCGCATTCAAATACTTTTAACAATTGCTCGTTCCTATATACTGCAACTAACTCGTCAACTAGTAATAGGCTCATATACAATTCGAATACTAATATTATTAGTAATTGTATTTTTCATTCATCATCGGCAATATCTTTATACTATAATTACATAATTGACGGTGCATCTAACACTATTCACAATTGTATATTTGAACATACTGATCCTATTTTAGGTAGCACACCAATAGAAACAAACAATTACAAGGGAATTGATTTATCAACTGTATTTATAGAATTACCTTCAAACTCATTTAGTTTTGATGACAATTACCATTTAAGCACAAGTGCAGAGGCAAGCTATCTTGGAAATGAAGGAACCCAAGTTGGTGTTTATGGCGGATTATTTCCTCTAAAAGAAGGTTTTGTACCACAAAATCCACATATAAGTGCAAAAACTATTTCCTCTGGCACAGATGAGAATGGCTTGCTAAATGTGGAGATCGAAGTCAATGCACAAGATAATTAGTTATGATACGATTGGTTGGCATAATATCAATTTTGTTAAGCAGTTTTGTGTTATCTGCACAAAATTACATTAATTCCTACCAATATTGGTTTGATGATGATTATAGCAATGCAACAACAACAGTACTTAGCCCTGAACAAACGCTAAATCTTCAAGCTGATATTGACGCTACACACCTAACTCCAGGAGTTCATATCATGTATATCAGATTTAAAGATACCAATGATAGATGGTCAAGTCCCATACCTCAATACATTTATCGTTTTGCAGATCAAAGCTTTAGCTCCCCAAACAATAAAATTGTCGAATATCAATATTGGTTTGATGATGGTTTTGAAAATCTTGTTAATCAACCAATTATTGCATCACAAAACTATCAATTATTAACAGATATTGATGCATCGGCGTTAAATTCTGGAGTACATATTTTCTATATACGTTTTCTTGATGATAGAGGACAATGGAGTTCACCAATTTCACAATTTATATATAAAATAGCTGACTCAGAAAGTAATCTTGAGGAAAATGAAATTGTATCTTATCAATACTGGTTTGACACTAACAATAATGATGCTATTACAGAATCAGTAAGTGCAACAGGAAGCCTGCTTTTATCAACTAATATTGATGCTAATACCTTAAATACTGGTGTACATATTTTCTATATACGTTTTCTTGATGATAGAGGACAATGGAGTTTACCGGTTTCACAATTTATATATAAAATAGCTGACTCGGAAAGTAATCTTGAGGAAAATGAAATTGTATCTTATCAATACTGGTTTGACACTAACTATAATGATGCTATTACAGAATCAGTAAGTGCAACAGGAAGTCTGCTTTTATCAACTAATATTGATGCTAATACTTTAAATTCTGGTGTACATATTTTCTATATACGATTTCTTGATAATAGAGGACAATGGAGTTTACCCGTTTCACAATTTATATATAAAATTGAAGCTTCTCATTCTTCCGAAAATAGAATAATTGCTTACCGTTATTGGTTCGATAATGATTTTCACAATTCTTATGAAACTGCAATTGTTCCTTCACAAAATTTCTTTTCATTGCAAGAAGAAGTAAATATGACACAAATATGGAAAGGAGAACACAGTATCAGTTATCAATTTAAAGACAGTATAGGTCAGTGGTCGTCTCCAATTACCGATACTATTGAAAAAAACTCATTACCAATTGCAGAGTTTACATACACACGCGTCGAAGATTGTGATTCTACAATAATATATTTTCAAAGTTTAAGCATGGATGGAGACAATCATCTTTGGACTTTTGGTGATGGCGAAATTAGCACAGATTCTATTACATCGCATAAATATTTTGAAACAGGTAATTATCTTGTAAGCCTTACAGTAACAGACACTACGAGTTTAGCAGACAGCACAACAACAGAACTAATTCATATTATCGGATCAACAAATAGCTCAATTAGTGAGGTGGTTTGCGATACTTATACAGCACCTTCAGGAGCAGTATTTACAGAAAGTGGAATTCATTATGATACAATCACTAATTATATGTTTTGTGATTCCATAATTGAAATTGACTTGACAATTTTAGAAAGTACTTTTGCTGAATTAGATGTTCATGCCTGCGATTCATTTGTAGCACCATCAGGACAAGTATATTCTGCATCAGGGCAATATATAGATACCATTACAAATTTTGCAGGTTGTGATAGTATTATAAATATTACACTTGACTTAGGTACAACAACCTATACCACACTCAATAAAGAGGTTTGTGGTTTTTACGTATCTCCTGCTGGAAATCCTTACACAGCAACAGGAACATACTATGACACTATTCCAAACACAAGCTCTTGCGATTCGATAATTGAAATTAATTTAATTGTCTTAGAAAGTACTTTTGCTGAAGTTAGTGTTCATGCCTGCGATTCATTTGTATCTCCCTCAGGAAACATTTATTACGACTCTGGACAATATATAGATACTATTCCAAATTTTGCAGGTTGTGATAGTATTATAAGTATAAACCTTGATATTACTAAGATAGATAATTCAATAACTATAAACGATAGAAGTTTATTTGCAAATCAAAATGATGCAATGTATCAATGGTTAGACTGTAATGATGAAATGACAGCAATTTATGGAGCGACTGAACAAGAGTTTTTTCCTGATATAGATGGCAATTATGCAGTATCAATCGAGCTAAACAATTGTGAGAAAACATCAGCATGCTATGAAGTTCTTGGATTGACAGTTGAAACAGAACTTGTTGATGATGTAAAAGTCTATCCAAACCCAACAACAGGCTTAGTAAAAATTGAACTCCCAAATATAAAAAAGGATATTCAAGTTTCGGTATATGACATAACTAGCAAATTAATACAAGAAATCTCGAGTAAAAACACTAACTACGTTCAATTTACAATTAATGCACCTAAGGGCGTATATTTTATTCGTATATTTACTGATTGCAAATCATACTCAAAGATAATAGTTATTGAATAAACGAATTGCTATTTATCTTTTTAAATGTATTTATTAATTCAAAATCACATTAATAAATTTCGTAGTGTAATCAGATAAAAAATGTGGAATATTTAATCGGGTATACCGATATAGCGTCCCTAACGGGATTTAGCGGAAGCATGTTCGGGTTACCGATATAGCGTCCCTAACGGGACTTGATGGATTCGGGTTATCGATATAACGTCCCTAACGGGACTTGGTGGAAGCATGTTCGGGTTACCAATATATCGTCCCTAACGGGACTTAGTGGTATAGTTTGTTTACCTTACCGATATAACGTCCCTAACGGGACTTGGCGGAAGCTTGTTCGGGTTACCGATATAGCGTCCCTAACGGGATTTGGTGGAAGCGTGTTCGGGTTACCGATATAACGTCCCTA
>JAQUBO010000305.1 GCA_028686735.1 Bacteroidales bacterium | reverse complement strand
TAACCTGAAGATACGCAGCGGCAGCAAGATTTCATGGACCGGCGATCCTCTTGATGCCACCGTCGACATTACTGCTACCTATACCGTAAAAACCAACCTGGCGGGGTTGCGCCTGCAAACCGACTCTACAGCCCTACGCAACACACGTGTGGAAGTGCAAAGCAACATCCACCTGATGAACGCACTCTTTAATCCCGACATCCGCTTCTCGATCGACTTTACCAACGTAGCCGACGACACCAAAGAGATCATCTTCGCCGCGCTCGACACCTCCGACCAATCGGCCATGAGCCAGCAGATCATCTCGCTGCTGGTGCTGGGCAGTTTCAGCTATACTACTGTCGGGCCAAACATTGGCGCTACCGGCTTTAAGCTGTTGAGCAATCAGCTCAGCGACTGGCTTTCGAAGATCAGCAAGGATTTCGATATCGGCATCAACTACCAGCCAGGCTCCGAGCTCTCCCAGGAGGAGCTGGAGGTGGCGCTGCGGACACAGTTATTCAACGACCGTCTCTCGATTGACGGAAACTTTGGCGTGCGTGGCACCACACGCGAACAAAATACCAGCAACGTGGTGGGCGACATCAATGTGGAATACAAGATTACCAACGACGGGCGCTTTCGTATCAAAGCATTTAATCGTACCAACGACATCAGCTTCCTCGAAGACAACGCCCCCTACACACAGGGCGTTGGGATTTTTTATCGAAAGGAATTTGATAATCTTTACGATCTTTTTGGCATCCGTTCCAGGAACAAACCCAAACAAACCCAACAGAAACCAGGAAACGACACGGCAACGAAAAATGAGGAGATGACGGAAGAGAAATAAATAATTGTCAGTTTTCTTTAATATTTTGTCCCAGCTTGGGTAACACGATATCAACGACCTGCTGGAAGCTGAGTGGCACATTTAATTGAATATGTTGTTCGTTCACCATATAAAATTTTGAGGTAAAAATAGATTTTTTTGAGAACTCTATGAAACACTCAAGACACGAAAGGCTATTAAATGTGACTATTTGGGATGCTTATTTATTAAGAAATTACTAGAATTTATTTTATAAAATGAGGAACCGGCAGAGGAATAATAAACTATGTGACCCCGCTTTGCGTTACCACCAATCATTGTTTTAATATCAACATTACATGACTTACATCCTCGGCATCGAATCATCGTGCGACGACACCTCGGCGGCAGTGCTGGCCGACACCACCATGCTCTCCAATGTTACGGCCAACCAGGAGGTGCACCGCAAATATGGCGGCGTGGTGCCGGAACTGGCTTCGCGTGCGCACCAGCAAAACATTGTGCCGGTGATACATGAGGCGTTGCAGGCAGCAGGCATCCGCAAAGATCAACTGCACGCAGTGGCTTTCACACGCGGTCCGGGGCTGCTTGGTTCGCTGCTGGTAGGAACTTCCTTTGCCAAGGCTTTTGCGTTGGGGCTTAACCTGCCACTCATCGAAGCTGACCACATGCAGGCACATATTCTGGCACATTTTATCCAGATGCCCGGAGAAAACAAGGAGGTGCCGCAGTTTCCGTTTTTGTGCCTCACCGTTTCGGGGGGGCATACGCAGATTGTGCTGGTGCGGGATTATTTTGAGATGGAAGTCGCAGGACAAACCATCGACGATGCGGCGGGCGAAACTTTTGATAAAGCAGCTAAAATCATGTCGCTGCCCTATCCCGGGGGGCCGGTCATCGACAAACTCGCTGCTGCCGGCAATCCCGACAAATTTCCATTTCCACACCCGCAGGCCAAAGGATTCGATTATAGCTTCAGCGGACTGAAGACCTCCTTTTTGTATTTCCTGCGCGACAACCTCAAGGTAAATCCTGATTTTATTGATGAAAATAAAGAAGACCTCAGCGCCTCACTACAAAAGACCATCATCAGCATACTGATGCACAAACTTACCCTTGCCGCCGAACATTATGGCACCAACCAGATCGCCATTGCTGGGGGCGTTTCGGCCAATACGGCGCTGCGCCGCGCCATGCAACAGGCACAAACCGAAAAAGGGTGGAAAACCTTTGTTCCTCCCTTTTCATTTACCACCGACAACGCCGCCATGATCGCCGTTTCGGGATATTTTAAGTATTTACAAAAGGATTTTACCACGCACAAAGTGGCTCCCTACGCAAGAGGTTGGATTGGTTGAGGGTTTTCTGATTGCGCAGGCAGACAAATTCTTTGTTTCTGTCGCAGGGAGCAGGACGCCAGTCTGGATTTTTTTTAATCAAATCCTGAATTTCATTTTCGGAAATTTCGTTTGCTGGGGCTTGTGACTCATTAGCAAACACTTTGGCATGTCTGGTTTTTAATTTACCCTCTTTGATCTTCTTCTTTGTTGGTTCTTCATATTCGAGTTTTGCCTCAATGCCTGACTATTTTTGCTTTAGAACTTTATTTAAGCTGTAGTGCAAAAACAAATAAATAAAAAAAGAGCTAACGATGCTCTGTGCCTAATTTACGCACAGGGTATCGATAGCTCTAAAAGTGATTTATTAACAAAAACAATGACTATGTATCAAATACTTAAAAACCAAGCAGCAGCTGGTTTTATTAGTCAGCATACTCTTTGAGGATACGCTTAACATCGTCAGGCGCCATGCGTCCGTAGGTTTTCTCGCCAATCTGCACCACGGGTGCCAGACCACATGCACCCACACAACGCAGGCAGGTAAGTGAAAACTTACCGTCGGCAGTGGATTCGCCTACTTTGATGTTGAGCTCTTTTTTAAACTCATCGAGCACTTTCTCGGCGCCGCGCACATAGCAGGCCGTACCGGTACAAACCGAGATGGGGTGCTTGCCGCGCGGTATCATTGTGAAGAACGAATAAAACGTTACCACACCATAAATTTTTGCCAGCGACACCTTGAGCTGGTTGCTCACTACCTCCTGCACCTCGGCAGGCAGGTATCCAAACTCTCCCTGCACTCTGTGAAGCACGTTGACAAGATCGCGTGGATTATTGTTGAACGAATCGCATATCTCGATGATCTTTGCGACGTCCTTTTCTTTCAATTTTATTTTTATTGATGACATATTTCAAAAGATATTTACATCAGATTTTTAATCAAATTATTTCCTTAATGCTTTGCCGGATTACTCCTCGATAAATACTTCTTTTTTGCGATCGAAGTAATGGGTGTGGAGCAAGTGGTGCGATTTTTCGCTGAGCGGTTTACCCAGGAAGTCTTCGTAAAGCTTCAGGATATATGGGTTTTCGTGCGATTTGCGCAGGACTTTTCCGGCGTCTTCGGCATATATTGCTTTCAGACGTGCTTTAAGGATGCTGGTGTCGCCGTGGATATAGGGCTGTCCGCCTCCGCCGATACAGCCGCCGGGGCATGCCATAATCTCGATGGCGTGATAAGTGTTCTTGCCCGATTTGATGTCTTCGAGCAATTTGCGTGCGTTGCCTAGCCCGTGGGCTATTCCGATGTTGATGGGAAGACCGTCGAAATCGACTGTTGC
>JAQUBO010000094.1 GCA_028686735.1 Bacteroidales bacterium | reverse complement strand
ATACAATAATAATATCTGGGGATCTTGCAGATACAATTGCAGAAATACAGTTTCCAAATAACATCGGATTATCATGCAGTGTTAACCAAAATGTTTTGACAATAAGTAACAATACTGCATGGAATTTTCCCAATTTTGTTCGTTCATACTTTAATACAGATCCAACAGCTTATAATAACTGCAATCCAGTTTCTACTGAAGATGTAATTAGAAATCAGGTTTTTGAGGTATATCCAAATCCATTTGATAAACAAACAGAAATCAACACAAATAATCGAGAAATTATTTATTACAATCTATACGATTTAAAAGGAAATCAATTATCAATAAGCAAAGATTATAAACTAAAAAAACAAAACAATACATATCTATTTACAAATAAAAAACTGAAAGGAGGAATTTATATTTTAAGCGGTGTGTTCGCCGACAAAGGACAATTTAATATTAAACTTAGTATTAACAAATAAAATTAACAATTATGAAAAAAACAGTTTTTATAATAGCAATTATGTTGCTAAGTAGTAGCCTATTTTCACAGTGGAATATAGGTGGAAATCCCTTAAATAGATTTGGAGCTACAGATTGGAACTGGTGGGGCAACAATAACATCCGTTCTATTGGTATTGGTCATCAACAAACAATATTTAGTGAAGGTTGGACTACGGGTAATCCCCCACGAGCAGCTTTGCATGTAAATGCTCATTATTTGGATAATCCGCCAAGTTGGGTATTTACCCCTGGTCAGGTATTTCGTACCGATGGCCCTTTGAATCGAGATAATATGTGGCAAATGTTTACAGGAAATAATTATAATAATTCTACTGAAAAAGCCCGATTGTATGTTGCGGCTGGCAGTTCACATTTTTCGCTTCAGGCCAGTGAGGGAGATATGATTTGTAATACTGGTGGGTCTATTCAACGAATGCGAATTATGGGTAGCAACGGCTTTGTTGCCATTGGTCAGGATTTTAGCAATCCATTATCCCTTCTTAATATTGATGGAACAAATGATAATACTGGTGAAGTTTTTAAAACAAATACCCTCAATGGCTTAAACACATTTTGGCGTATGTGGAGAGCCGATAAACCTATTGGTAATGTTTTTAGTAGGGCAAATGGCGAGAGCATTGACAGAGATAATTTTTCAATTCAAGCAACTGCAAAGGATATTACTTTTCATACGCAACCTCTTGATGTTAATAATGATGGAATTGGGGAAGAAAGAATGAGAATAGTAGGAGTTGAGCATGATTTTGCAGGAGTTACCGTAAATCCTGGTAATGTGGGTATTGGAACAAAATATCCATATTCTAAACTGCATATAGGGGAAAAATTACATTGGAATTCAGGTTGGCGAGATTGGATGGATATTGGGACACTTTATGCAGATAATACTCGCGATAATATGTATGTTGGTCTTAAAAATGATGGACTAGACAAAAATGATGCGATTATTAACTGGGGTAATAATCCAACTACTCAGGCTAATTCTGCAGATAGGTTAAGATTTATCTTTACTTCATACCCTACGCTTAATCTTGCTGCTAGTGCACAGGAGGGGCTTGAAATTGCCCGCATGGTCTCGGACGGCACAACTGGTCGTATGGGAATAGGTGATTTTTATACTATTAACGAAGACCCAACTCAGGTTCTTGATGTTATCGGGAATGCGAGGCTGCGTGAACTTCCAGATAATCAATGGCAAAACAATAGCTTGAACAAATGTGTGGTTGTAGATGATGAAGGTGTATTGCACTGGAGAGATTTTGGTGGTGGTGGTACAGGTACTATGCTGGGAGGCGAATGCGATGAAATAAATGATATTAATCCATTATTAGTTGACTGGAAAATACCTTTGAATAATCATAATTTCGTGTTTTCGGGACAGGCTCAAGATAAAACAAGGGTAGGTATTGGCATTGAGGGTTGTCAACCTGATGCAAAGTTGGATGTGTTAATGAATTCTGGTGAAAGCGGATCTATAGCACTTAAATCTGTTGTTGAAAACGGGGAGAACTCTCAAATTGGGATTTTTGGACATTCAACAACGTCTTCTCCTTTAGCATTGGGAATAGGAATTTTCGGATTATCACAATACAGCAATATAAATATGGGAGTAACCGGTATAGCATGGAATGCAATTCCAGCTATAATGGATGCGACATATAACTTCGGAGGGTTTTTTATGGCAGATTATGGCAGAATAAATGCAGCAGGATATTTTAATGCCCCCTCTAATGACCCTAGTTCAGTCAATAATTATGGTGTTTATTCTGTTTGTCAACCTCCCGTTACAGGAGCGTATGGGAATTGGGCAGGATATTTTTTAGGACATGTCAATGTGGAAGGAAATATTCAACATACTGGAACATACACTAATACTTCCGACCAGAAATTCAAACAAGATATTGTAGATTATAGTGGAGCTTTGGGAAAAATCAGGGATTTAAGACCTGTAAATTTTTATTTTGATACCGTAAACTATGATTTGAATTTCCCTACTGATATGCAATATGGTTTAATAGCACAAGAAGTTGAAACTGTTTTACCTGAACTTGTAAGTAATCAAATAATTCCGGAAAAGTTTGATACTGCAGGGAATATTATTTCCGAAGCTATTCATTATAAAGGTTTGGAATATGGGCAATTAACACCTATATTAGTACAGGCAGTTAAAGAAATGGATCAAAACATTTCTTATTTGCTTAAAATACCAGAAGCTCCAATATTAATAGAACCACAGAATAATATTAATATAAAATATGGAACTAAATTAGAGTTTAAATGGCATAAATCAGAAAATGCCCAATATTATGTTTTTGAATTAGCTTATAACCCCGAAATGACCGATATATATTACTCGTACAATATTAATGATACAATAACGAAATCTGCGTTTACATTAACTACAGATACAACAATTTACTGGGCAGTAAAAGCAGTTAATCCTAATGGTAAAAGTGATTACTCTGAAGTAAGACAACTTAATTATATGTCTGGTTTTGCAAAGAGTACCTCACAATCTTATGCAGAATTGTCAGATAATGCACTTAAAACCAGTATTAACGATATAGAGAATGCATTGAGTAAGACCATATCTCTCCATGGAGTAAGTTTTAGTTGGGATACAATCAATAATCCTGATCGTAACCTTTCAAGTGGCACAAATATTGGACTTATTGCACAGGAAGTCCAACAAATATTTCCCGAAGTGGTAAGTTCAGATATTAATGGATATTTGTATATTGATTATAGTAGTTTAGTACCAGTATTGGTAGAATCTGTAAAAGAGCTAAAATATATCAACGACAGTCTTAGCGAAAGCGTAAATATTCTCGAAAACCGTCTTAATAATCTTGAAGAGTTTGTGTTTAATGATTTGGGAGCAAACCAAACGAAAAATATAAATAATCCCAGCTTTCAGCAAGAAGTAAGCCTCGAAAATACAAAAGCGATAGTGCTTAATCAAAACCATCCAAATCCATTTAAAGAACAAACAACTATTAGTTTTCTTATCCCAGACAATATTGCATCAGCAAAAATTATATTTATAGATAATCTTGGTAATATATTAAAACAGGTTGAAATCAATGATCGTGGTTTTGGCGAGTTAATTGTATATGCACACGATTTAAGTGCAGGACATTACACGTATTATCTTATTGCAGATGGTAAAACAATTGAATCTAAGAAAATGGTGCTAACAAAATAAATCATTCTAACTGCTCGCTCGGATTTATTTGCAATCCGAGTGCAGCAATAAATTTCGACTTTACATTGCCGCCAAAAAAAACAAATCCTATTTGTGCTAATAAATTGCAGGCAATGTAAACGTTAGTAAAGATTCCCAAACCACACAAACCAAAACTACAAAGAGTAATGTTTGTTATAATCATTTTACTTCCCAAACTTACCAATATCAATAAACTGAAAAATTCTGGACTGGATTTGTTCAATACTTTCGGTGCGAACAACATCAATAATATCTTTTGTTGTAAGATTATCAAGGTTTTTTAGATTGTCGTCAGAAAGCATAAATTCTTTCTCTTCAAAATCAAAAACTTGTTCAATAATTTTCAGTATTTCAGTATCTTTATTGGTAAGTTGTAAAAGTTTATCTTTTAGCTGTAAACTGCTAAATTCATGACGTTTTTTATAATGCAAGCCATCGTTAAATTTCTCAAAATAAATGCTTTCAATTTGTGTTTTCAGATTATTAAAAAAGCGAACATTCCTTTTTGCTATAATTCCTTTTGTTCTAAACTTTACACTTTCATAATAATTTTTGATTTCTAAAAGCTCTTCTTCGCTCATTTGCGAAATTGCAAATCCGTCGGTATAAACGGTATTGAAATAAATAAAAATCTTTTTTTCGTTACAAAAATTAACCAAATCAGGCATTTCTTTCCAATTGTTTTGCATTGGGCAAACCGAAAGGTTTACATAGTTGTTCTTCTTCTTGGTTACAGAAATAAAGTAATCCAAATTTTTTAAAACTGCATCTAATTTTGCATTAACTCTGATCCTTTCAAATATTTCAGGTTTGAGGGAGTCTATTGAAACGCCAATATAAAAATTACCTTTTGCAAGATATGATTTCACTTTATCGTTGAGGATTGTCCCGTTTGTTTGCAAGATGATTTTACATTTCGGGTTTGTTTTAATTATTAAATCCCAAATTTCATAATATATATTTATTAAAAACGGTTCTCCACCAAGAAATTTAGCGACTTCGAGGTTTTTAATGTAAGGCTCAATTTGGTTAAGAAAATCTTTGTCGTAAGGATGCTTAATTTTTTCGAGACCTTTTGATTTTGCAATACTGCTTGAGAATCCTTCGTGGCACATCACACATTCGAGGTTGCAAGTATTGTCTAATTCAAAAATGATTTCTGACGGTGTGTCGCCCTGATTTCTTAGAGGATCGTATAATCGAGCTTCTACACCTTCGTAATTCCCAGCTTCAATTAATTTATGACAATGTTGGCAACCGTACATGAAGTTCTGACGACAAAGTTCGGTTTGTAGTTTTTTTCGTTTGTCTCCTTTTATTATTTCCTCAATACTATTTTTAGGATATTTACCTAAAATATATACTCTATTAAAACAACAGGCAGTAGCATTTCCATAAATATCAAAATATATACTTCTGCTTGCTGCATGACAAACGCATGGCTCAGGACCCGTTACTCTACTTTTGTTGTATTCAATGAGCTTTTTATGATTTCCAAATCCCGGACTGATATAATTTGATAAATTACTGTACTTAATCTTGTTTTTAAGTTTTTTGCCATATCTTGATAGTGCAGTAGTTGTATCGTATATCTTATGCTTTAACAATTTATTCTGTTTTTAATGTTTTGCAAATATGCTCTAATTCTTCAATGGAGTAATTCTCAAGATGCTCGAAAAAAATCTTATCGTCAAGTTTTAATAATTTGTTATATATTATTCCAATTTGTGGTTCATTTTGCAAGCTATCCAGTAGTTGAAAAAATTTCACTTTGTATTTACGCCCATTATTTTCAATTTTTTCGATTAGCAAAAATTTGGCTTCGGCTACTGAATAATTTGAATCAATTTCCTCTTTTGTCTTTTCCTCTTCTTTTGCCCAATCTTTAAATAGCTTAATCATATTTTGATAATTGTTAAAATTTATTTTTTGCTTGTTATTGCGAACAGGAAATTGTCTTTTATTTAGTTGTTTAATTGTATTGTTTAATGTTTTTTTGTCCAGAAACTTTAAAGATAATTCCTTTGGTTTAATAACTGTATGAAAATAAACACAAATGTTTTTACTGTTTGCAAAATCAACGAAATCACCTAATTCATGCCTATTAACTGTTAGGGGGCAAACTAAGAGGTTAAGATTAGTTTTATTTTTTTCTGAGTAATTAATAAATTTCTCAAGATTTTTTAGTGCAAATTCAAAATTACCATTTCGTCGAATGTTTTCATAATTTTCTTTTTCCAAAGAGTCAATCGAAACATTAAAGTGAATGTTTTTATGGTTTTCCAAGAGATTTACTATTCTTGAATTCATCGTGTTTGCGTTAGTCGTTATTAGGATATGACATTTTGGATTGATTTTGCTTATTTTTTCCCAAATGTCGTAATACTCATCAATCATAAAAGGATCCCCACCAGTAAATTCGGCGAGTTGAAGATGAGGAATAAATTCGTCGAGTTGCTCAATAAAGTTTTTGTCGTAGTGTTGATTGCCCGAAACAATGTTTTTTTCAGTCCTTTCTATTGAAGATGACAAATTTGAATCACACATAATGCACGCAAGATTGCATTTGTTTGATAATTCAAACTCCATTATTTTAGGGTATTTGCTTTTAGAGAAAGCGTAATGTTCGTATTTGTTTGTTAGCAAGCTGTCATAAGATTTTTGCAGCATTAGTTTATTACAAAATTGACATGTGGTTTCGAAATCACAATTTTCGTGTTCTTTTCTGATTTTTACAAACGAGCCTTTAAACCAAATATCGTGAATGCTCTCATTGTCAATAGATGAGGACTTCTCGTTGTAGCTTGCATAGCATGGTGAAACTTTTCCGTTACGTGCAAAAAACATGCTTGTGTGTGGAGCGTAGCAAATGTGTTTGAGAGGTCCGTATTTGCGTGATTTTTGGAAAGCAATTAGATTTTCTTTGTTGTTTGTGCATTTTCGTATTTGTTTTGTTTTAAATATAGAAAATATAAGCAAACGGAAATCTTTATGGATATCTACCACTATGTTTTTTAAAAACTGAGGTAATATATTATGTAGTTTGCTTAACATTTGAATATTTTACCTCAAAATTAATAAAATACTTCTATTTATTCTAATCTTGTACTATTATTTGTCAAATCGTATTTCTGTTTAGTTTTAGTACTGTTGTTTTCCTCTGAAATTTTTAATGTTTGCGTCTTTTCTGATATAGTTGTGTTAATAGGTTTGGGAATGGTATTGTTCTTAAGTTTTTTGTTTTTTATATCCATTACCACTATTTCTGCAATTAAAATAGGAGTTATTGGCAAATATATCTGTAGAGTTATTGGTCTTTAATAGCTCAGTTTTTTTGAAAAGGAGTACGAAAAATAGGGATTCGTAAAGATAAATAAAATTTAATTGTTAAGTTTGGAGACAAAATGCTTTCTAATTTGTTAAAATATATTTACTTTCTTAGTCTGGTGGCTATCTGTGTTTCTTGTGTTCATAAGCAAGAAAGAGTATTTATCCTTGAAACAGAGTATCCAGAGGATATGATGTGTGAAATTACTAATAGTGGTAATTATTCTGCAGAATTTTCTGTGGTCATAAATGATTTGGATTTATCTACTAATTATAAGATTGTCAATTTTATAAAGAATATGCCTAAACAATATCCAGAAGAACCTTTGGAGTTTAAAGCAGCCAGATTTGTCTATGATTATAGTTGGAGAGATGAGAATATAACAAAAAATAAATGTATTTATAACCCTAAAATATTAGTTAATTCAGTTGGAGGCGGATTATGTGGAGTTCGATCCGCAATATTTACTAATATACTTAGGATGTTAAATTATACAGCACGATCGGTTTGTCTGGAGGGACATGTTGTTACAGAGGTTTTTATAAATGACAAATGGCAGGTTATAGACGTTGATAATGGTGTTTATTATAATAACTCAGAAGGAAATATAGCATCGATAGCTGATTTAGCTCAAAATCCTAGCTTATTTGAAGATATCAATAATTATAATTCCTTTAATAATCTGGAAATTAATGTGATGAAGTCATTTCTTCTAAATAATAAAGAAATGTACTCTACAATTGCTGATAATAGACAGTTTTACTCATCTTTTAAGTCATCTGATAATCAAAATAGTGTAATATATACTCTTCCATCTAATTCATGTTTTTCTTTTCCTTATTCAAATTCTGAGCTTGGAGCTTTCTATACTTTGGCAAGGTTAGAAATTCCGGCTTATTGGACAGGTGAAATAAGAATGCCTTTTATTCTTGAAAGAGTAGAAGGTAAATGTGAATGTAAAGTTGGAGGAGAGCTTTTAAAGATTGAGGATAGATTGAGTTTTTTTAATAATCTTGACTTATTTGATAAGGATATTGAAATTACAAAAAACGACAAAGGAATCGTAATTTATTATTTTATTAATCCTTTGGTCTTTAAATTGCACAAAACAAATAAAATTTGTGTAGGCGGTATTGGTATTGATGGTTTAGATGCCCAAATTGTAAAGAAAAGAAATGTCGATGTGTATTTTCATCCAAAATTTAAAGATTTATCTTTGCAATTTTTACTTGAAGAGTTGAAAAAGGTTTCTGAAGAATGTCAATTGGATATTTATTCTAATACAGATGAAAATTTAATGAATTTGGAGAAAGTCGTTTATAACTATTCAATAGATTATAGAGAAAATAATTCTCTTGAAATTCTTAATGTATTTTTTTATAATCACCATATTTATCTGTCAGAAACTGAGAAGAAATCTTTTGCAGAATTCTTGCTGTTGTCGATTTAAGTGTTTGATAGACAGGTGTCTATTAGGTTATATCTTCTTTCTTACTTAATTCAATTACCGAATTCCAAATACTCCAGTCTTTATTTCCCCATTCATGATAAATATGTAAAAATGAGGGCTTAAATTCTGTATTAAATCCATCTCTTGTATAACCTTTTTTATTGTCCCATAAGATATCATTATTTGCAAATTCTGTTATCCAATTAAATTCTTGCGGAATATTTGGATGGTTTTGCAGACCAAACTGCCAAACACTTAATGCCAATGTTCCTTGATCACGTGTTTTAGTATATGGATTTGAAAATTCTTTAATTGTTTGTTCGTGCCAATAGTTTAAAAACTCATGAGATGAGTCATCAAATAGGAAAACTCCACCGTTCCAGTGTTGCCAGTTTTCTGGAATACTAAGCTTGTATTCTTTTTTTAAGTATTCTGTTAGATGATCACAAACAGGTGCTTTGAATTCAAATTTTTTCCCTTCTTTGGTTTCCCAAAAATTTCCTTCTTTGTTAAATCTGATGCCAGAAGTACCCCATAGCTTTTTTTCATAATATGGATAATCAAACAAAATTATCTCGTTGTTAGAATTGTACCAACATTTATTGTCTTTTTGAAATCTATAAGAATGAAAATAAAAAGATTTTAAAGGCAGTAAATATCTTTTGAAAAGGTAGCTAATATTCTTTGATAGATACTTAAATGGACTATTTCTATAATTTACAAATATTGAAAGTAATTCTTCGGTTTGCTTCTTTATTTGTGGATTAGTTAGGTTGATTTTACCAAAAAGTTGTGAGAGTTTTTCGTTAAAAAGGTCTTCTTCTTTTAAATTATTTTTAACACAATTACAATTCATTGCATGTGGGCTGAATTCCTTCATGATACAATGATCTGATGCAAATGTGATTGGAAAATGGTAATGCTCAAAGATTTTATCTACATTAGAATTGATTGCTACAATATCACCATCAAGATAACAGTAATTATTTCCTGGATTTAGATGCTTGTGAATTCCAGTTTTTAAGAAAATACTTGCTTGATGATTGTTAAATTCTGTGGGAGTTTTTACATCAATAATACTCTCATGCTCAATTTTTATTTCATTTCGTTTTGAATCTGTTATTACAATAATTTCGTTTTTAGAGAAATGACGTAAGAATTTCAGCGAAAAGTTTAACTCTTCGATATGTTCTTTACCTCCTGTTACTACGAAAATAAATTTATTCATAATTTTATATAATTCAAACCATCCATTGTTTATACCATTTTTCTAAGACAGCAATTTTCCATAAGCGCCAGTGGTCTTCTTCGTTTAGATATTTCTCGATTGCAGATTTATTGATAATTTTATGTTTAACTAATAAACTGTTTTCAAGATTAGTTTTGTACCAATTAAAATCTTTATAGTAAACATCTGGGCCAACAAAGCCTTGTTTCTTTCTGGATAAAATTGATTTTGGTAAATCTTTTTTAAGTATTTTCTTAAGTATTACTTTTTGACTTTTCTTGTCAAAATATACTTTTGGGTCAAGATTTAAGACTTTTTCACAAATCTCAGTATTTAAAAATGGAACTCTTACTTCTAACGAGTTTGCCATGCTAGCTCTGTCAACTTTGGTAAGTACAAGTTCTCCCATAAAGCATTTAATATCCATATATTGAAAACGTTTAGGAGAAGGTATGTTTTCATTGTGGAACTTTTTGTAATACCAATTGCTGTCTATCGGTATTTTATCATGTATTTCCGGATTTAGCAGCGTCTTTAGTTCTTTTGTATCGAAATTCCCCATTGACATAGCTTTTGCATAACTTTCTACATCAAATTTGTTTTCTGGAATATCCCAAGCCCATTTTTTTGCCTTTTTTAAATATTTTTTGCCCATTTCCCATAGTAAATCCTGATGCCAGGTATATCCAGCAAAAATTTCATCTGCTCCCTCGCCAGAAAGTACAGCTTTGTTTTGTTTTGCTGCAATTTTGCTAATTAGGTATGTTGGAATAATTGATATGTCTGCAATTGGCTCATCGTAGAAATACATTAAATCGTTTAGGATTTCTAAACTTGTACCATCAAGAATTTCTGATTTGTGTTTGGTGTCATATATTCTTGAAACAATTTCTGCAAATTGATGTTCGCTTTTATCCCAATCTTTAAATCCTATAGAAAATGTATTAGCATTTTTATCAAATTCTGACATGTATTTTACAAGTGCACTTGAATCATAACCACCGCTTAGAAAAGATCCAATTGGAACCTCACTTTGCATATGTCTTTCTACAGATTTGCGAAGTAAATTATCTATTTCTTTTACTAATTTCTTTTGTGAATATTCTTTATTGTCAAACTTAAATTTGTAATACTCTTTTTTTGTGATTTTAAAATCAGAATCTACACTTATATAGTTACTTGTTTCTAATTTAAATATATTTTTAAATATAGATTTTGGAGATGGAATATATCTGTATGTAAAATAGTCGCACAATGAAGAAATATCAATCTCTCTTTTAATATCTTTATTCTCGATAATAGCTTTGATTTCGGAAGCAAATATTATTTGATTATTATCAACATAGTAGTAAAGTGGTTTTATCCCAAATTTGTCACGTGCTAGATAAAGAAGTTGCTTTTCTTCATCCCAAAGAGCAAAAGCAAACATTCCTTCGAGTTTAGAAACCATGTCCATTCCCCATTCTTCGTATGCATGGATAATAACTTCTGAGTCTGTCTGAGAACTAAATATGTGATTTCTTTGAACTAATTCGTCTCTTAATTCAACATAATTATAAATTTCACCATTTACAGTAGCCCAGATAGTTTTATTTTCATTAGATATTGGTTGAGTGCCGGTGTCTGTAAGGTCTAGGAATGATAATCTTCGATGGCCTAATGCGATGTTGTGGTTTTTCGAAAAATAAGACCCACAACCATCGGGACCACGGTGAGTTAAGCAGTCGCGCATTCTGTTGAAAAGCTCCCTGTCAATGGGAGTGTTTTTACTCCACCATCCCGTTATTCCGCACATAGTAATAGTCGTCTTTTAATTGTTGTAAATCCGATTTGTTGGCTAGCTTTAGGTATTTCTGATATTGTTTAAGAGATTTATCGTAGTCTTTTTTTGCTGTAGATAATTCTTTTTTTGATTTAAGAATTAGTCGGTATTCTGAACAAATAGTTTTATAAATCTCAGCTTGATTATATTGCCATGCTTTATCAGAGAGCAGAGCTTCTAAAATTTTAATGTTATTTAGTTTAAAATCAACAATATCATATTTCTTAGATATTCCTTTTGGATGATCGTTATAAACCGACCAAACTTCGTTAAAATACTTGAATTTTGAGTTTTTTATTATTTCTAAGTGCAATGCCCAGCTTAAAGAAAATTCAAGAGATTTGTAATTTTTTAAAAAACCATATAAATCTATATTTCTAAAAATCAAACTTGCTGTCGGTATTATATTTCGTTGAATAAGTGACCATGGCATAAAGTCGGACGAATATCTGTTAAATTGTGAGTAAGTTTTCCAGTAAGTTTGAGTTCTGTTTAGGTAATTTATATCGTCTGATATGTTTGTTTGCTGTATTTTTGTATCATGGAAACAGCCTACATAATCAGGGTTTTTCTCAAGAAAATCTATTTGTGTTTGAATTTTGTTCTCATTGCACCAATAATCATCGCCATCGAGAAAGCAAAAATATTTGGCATCAACATATCCAGCACCTTTTGTTGCAGACTTTAAAGCACCAATATTAGTATCATTAACAATTAGTAATATTTTATCAGGATTTTCTTTCGAAATATTCTTCAAGATTTCTGTAGTCCCATCAGTTGAACAATCATCAAGAACCACAATTCTAAAGCTATAGCTTGTTTTTTGACACAAAACAGACTCCATACATTGCAGAATGAAATCCTTGTGGTTGTGGGTGAGGATTGCGATGTCGAGGATGGGGATTGGGTTAAACATGTCCATTAGCTAGTCTTACTTTTGATAAGGTCAACAATGTCTTTAAAACAAGTTAATTTTTCCAATTCTTCATCGCTGATTTCAATGTTATATTTATCTTCTAAGTCAATTATAATGTCAACAATACGCGCTGAGTTAATCTTTAAATCCCTCACAATGCTAGAATTCTCTCCAAAGTTATTCCATACATCTTTGTTAATGGTGTATTTTCTTAAAATTTCAATTACTGAATTTTTTATTTCGTCCATATTTACTTATTTTCAAATTTTTTTAAAATAATACAAGCATTTACATCGCCAAATCCGAAGCTAGCTTTTGCAATATGTTGCAAATTAACACTGTTAATTAGTTTTATTGGAATTTTTTTTGAATCCCAATTTTTGGCAATTTCAGGGTTTAAGTCTTCACAATTAATTGTTGGATGAATAAATTGGTAATATAGCTGTAAAACAGCAGCTATAGTTTCTGCCGAACCGGCAGCTCCTATCATATGACCAGTCATCGATTTCAATGAATTGATGTATGGTAGTGATTTTGGGCTTTCGAGAGCATTTAGCCAATTAGAGATTTCGTTAAAATCTAATTTTGTCCCTGTTAAATGGCCACTTATTAAATCTATTTTAGAGTTGTCAATATTTGCATCTTTTATGGCGTTTTTTATGCATTCGACAACTTTATCTGGATTTGAGGCTGTCATGCTTCCACCATTTCTTTGACCGCCAGCATTTGTTGCAATACCAATGATTTCTGCATAAATTGTTGCATTTCGTAACAATGCATGTTCTAATTCTTCGACCACCACCATCCCAGCACCAGCTGAGGCAACAAACCCATCAGAGCTTTGGCTCATTGGTCTACTTGAAATTGTTGGATGGTCATTAAACTTTCTGGATAGAAGCCGCATAGAATCAAAACCTGCCCATGCAAATGGGGTGTAAGGATCTGTTCCGCCAGCAATAAATAAATCTGCTGTCCCATTTCTTATTTTTTCAACAGCAATAATTATGGACTCAGTTCCTGTTGCACATGCGGATGAGTTTGAGATAGTTTGATTTGATAAAGCTAAAATGTTTGATAATGCAGCTGCTGAACCACTATGCATTGTGTTTTCAATTATTTGACTGCCTAAACGCTTTATAGAATTATTGTTTACTGCTGGAACTAATTTGCGCGTAAAGATTTCTGCCCCACCACTGCAAGTTCCAACAACAGAACCATAATTATTATTTGTATATGTCGAGTACTTGTCTGGAATTTTTAATCCTGCATCCTTCCATGCTTCAATCCCAGCAAGAACTGCATATTTTATTGAGATGTCTGCTTCAGTTAATTCATATTTAGAGAAAATATCATTGTTTAATTCTGTGTCTATGTTAGGTACTCCTCCTATGCACGAGGAAAATCCGAGTTCTTTTAATTCAGGGATAAATCTAATCCCTGATTTTCCTTCTTTTATTGATTGCAAGAAAGATTGTATTCCGTTACCAATAGGCGAAATTATTCCCATGCCTGTGATAACAACTCTTTTTACACCCACTTTATTCATATTTCAAGCTTAATTGTGCAACACATAATACACATAATTCATCATTTGAGTCGAACAATTTAATTTGAGATTTTAATACATTTTTTCTATAATAAATTTTTTCGCCAATTATCGTTAGCTTTTGCTCAGGGCTCACAGTCTTAAAAAAACTACTTTCAACAGTTGAAAGCATAGGACTAAAAATTGTGTCACTTAAATGCAGCCCAGTCAAAAATATTAAATGCGATACCATGCCAATTTGACCCATTGTTTCGATGAGCAGAACTCCAGGAGTTTCTGGGCGATGAGAAAAATGCGACTTATAATATGCAGCATTTTCTCTGAATGTATAATGCCCAATAATTTTGGAACTATCTAGATAACTTATTTCATTAACAAATAAAAAGTCATTTCTGTAAGGCAATTTACTAATAATGATTGAGCCTAAGGTATCTTTATTCGTTTTTGTGTCAAGCATATTTGTTTATTTCAATGGAACAAATATACTAAATAAATGCTAAGTACATGACAAAAAATTAAAAACATCTATATCTGTTTGATTTTTAGAGTTTAACAACACATTTGCTATATAAGAAAGCCCTAATTTGAAAATGCTTTTCGCTTTTCGTCCATGTTTCTTGATCTCAATGCGTTTAATATTTTCATGTATGAATATTCCAGTTTTGTAGCACCATACAAATGCTATC
>JAQUBO010000304.1 GCA_028686735.1 Bacteroidales bacterium | reverse complement strand
CTATTCGTTATTATTTTTGTTGTTTCGTGTAAAAATCGAATTGACAGTTGACTGCTCAAGATGTCAATTCTTCTGAAAATGAGTCGGTTGATAGTCGAAAAATGGCATTTCAAAATGGAGAATTTATCTATTTGTATGACTTTTCAACAGGAGTGATAAAGGAGTTGGTAAAGGGATTTGATCCTTGTATTTCGCCTGATGGTAAGTGGGTGACGTTTGCCGAATCGAAAAACAGTGGAAATCATTATAAGCGTGTGATAAATCCAAGCGGCTTTTATTATTGGAATAGCTATAAAATGAAGCTTTACGTATGTTTTATGTTTTTTGCTACCAATTTCAAAGGCAGAAGTTGGAGTCCTTTTTTTTTAGAACTGAGTTTTTTAAATGGCAAGTGTACATTAGATAATTATATGAGTAAATTACAGTTTGCCGATGGAGAAATCATCTTCTTAATTGAAAATAAAAATGAAGGGTTTAAGTTTTCAGCTGATATAAGTAGCTCTAATTCAATATTAAAACTAAATAAATTAATTAATAGTAGTAAATTGAATAATGATGGAATTTTACTTATTAATCAAAATAATGATGGAATTGATTTAGAAGATAGAATTGTAAAAAGTAATAATTTCTTGCTGAACTTATTTACAAATTCGTAAATTAATTGATATTTGTCGCAAATATTTACTATTTTTGCGACATCAAACTAATAAAATAGCCATGCAAAGCATTGATGATGAAATACTTAAAAAAATAAAAAAAGCCAGAGGGGGTTCGCTGTTTTTTGTGGAAGATTTTTTGTCTTTGGGCAGTGCAAAGGCTGTTTCCAAAGCTTTGGAGCGATTAGTAAACACCCAAGAACTTCATCGTGTTGCTAGGGGTATTTATTCTCGTTTGGCAGTAGATCCTATATTAGGTTTATTAAAACCAAGCACTGAAGAAATTGCAGAAGCTATCCGAAGGAGAGATAAGGCAAGGATAGTGCCTACTGGTAGTTTGGCATTAAATGCTCTGGGTCTTTCCACACAAGTGCCTATGAATGTGGTTTATTATACTGATGGTTCGGCAAGGAAAATTGATTTAGGCAAGAGAACCATTGTCTTTAAAAAGACCTCTCCGAAAAATTTGGCAAGTATAGGAAAAATAAGTACTTTGGTAATACAAGCACTAAAAGAAATTGGTAAAGATATGGTTACAGAAAATGAAATAAAAATCATTTTAGAGCATCTCCGAAAAGAAGAACCATACCGATTGGAACATGATATTAAATTAGCTCCCGAATGGATTAGAGTAATTATGAGAAAAGCTTTAAAATCAAAAGACAATGATTAAATGGCTAAACATCCCCGAAAGCACCAAGAGTAATGCTTATAAGCAAATAGCAGAGGACACTGGAATGTCTGCTTTTGCTGTTGAAAAAGACTGGTGGGTTAGTAGAACGTTGGAAATTATTTTTCAAATGCCTATTGCAAAACATTTGGTTTTTAAAGGAGGTACATCCCTAAGCAAAGCATGGAAATTGATAAATAGATTTTCGGAAGATATTGACTTGGCTATTGATAAAGAGTTTTTTGAAGGATACGAAGGTATTCTTTCTAAATCTAAAATAACAAAACTAAGAAAAGATGCTGGTGCTTATACAACGACTTCTTTTTTTAATGAGCTGAAAGAAGAATTTTCAAGGAGAGGATTAAATGAACTGTATTTTAAAGTAATCGAAGCTGAAGAAAGTGACCAGGATCCTAGAATAATTGAAATTTTCTATCCAAACATCATTACTCCTCCTACTGATTACATGATGCCACGTGTGCAAATTGAAATAGGCTGCAGATCGCTTAGGGAACCATTTTCAATAAAAGAATTTGGGGCTTTGGTTGATGAAGTGTATGCCGACAGAGATTTTGCAGAACCTTTATTTAAAGTCCCAACCGTAGATCCGGAAAGAACATTTTTAGAAAAGTTTTTTTTACTTCACGAAGAGTTTCATAAACCAGTTGAAAAAATGAGAGTTGACAGGTTAAGTCGTCATTTGTACGATGTTTTTTATCTTACAACATCAGGTATCGCTAATAATGCTATTGCAAACAAAGTTCTTTATGAAACGATTGTAAGTCACAGACATAAGTATTCAAAAGTTGTAGGTGTTGATTATAACACTCACAATCCTAAAACAATAAATCCTATTCCTCCGAAAGCGATTATTGATTTATGGAAATCAGATTATTCAAAAATGCAACAAGACATGATATATGAAAAGAATCAACCAACTTTTGAAAATCTAATAAATAATTTAAATGATTTGCGAACCCAGCTACAAGCCGTTGAATGGTCGTTTGTACTCGAATTTTCCCATTCCTAATTCCTAATTGAAAATTCCTAATTGACTATGATAGATATGTCAAAAGGGGTTTTGTGTTTGCCAAGTAGTTTTAACTATATATAATCAATTTAACTTCATTTATATTGTTGATTTATAGTGGTTTTTGTTTGTTTTTTAAGTATGGGCAATATTCGATTAGTCCGCAAAAAGGGTAGGCATTGATCTTTTGTTTCTCATAAAAAAATATTTTTAGGGTTAATAATGATATTTTTACGAAATATTTCAGAAAATGTCTACTTTTGTTGAGAGCTATCCCGCCAAAGCGGGATAGCTCTCAACAAAACCTATAATAAATTGGCGGTTCAATGATTAATTGAAGCTCAGTTTTTCAATTAAAATTTTAAGTTGGTTGAAAATATTGCACTTCGAAATCGCCTACTTTTCATACACTAACCGTCAAGCAAATCCTCTATAGATTACCACCCCTTCCACATTTCTTCTAAAATCCCTTTTTTAAACGAAGTTTCTTTCCAGAAGCATTCACCCTAGTTTTCTCCCTCCAATTTTTTTAGTATTTGTTGAGGTTAATTTAGATGATTTAGTTGAGAAGCACGAGAATAGCTTTATATAGGCAGTGGCGGCAGCCAAATTCAGCACGCTCCCCATTTACGGTTAATCTTAAAAAGATGGTTGCTTCTTGTTTTTCTTTATTTTTTCTTATAAAAAATAAAATGTTCAAATTTGTTCTCTCCATAGCATTAATTTTTAGATTATAAAGTTAATCATTTTAAAGGAAATACGTGTTATGCAAATCATTGAAAATCAGGGAATAATTGCTGTAAAAGGGGATAAGTTGACGCATTAAAAAAGTCCCCGAATTCCCCCCTTACTATGTGCTAAGTATGCTTTTTTATGCATTTTTCTGTACATAAAAAAACCACTAAGAGTTTAATTCTCAGCAGTTTCCCTTGTTTTGCGTTGTGCTTCAGTAGTCGGTAGGGGAATCGAACCCCTGTTACCAGGATGAAAACCTGGCGTCCTAACCCCTAGACGAACCGACCATTTTTCTTATTGTCGTTTGGAATTTTACTTCCGTTATTATTGTAGTCCGTAGGGGAATCGAACCCCTGTTACCAGGATGAAAACCTAGCGTCCTAACCCCTAGACGAACGGACCATTTTTAAAAGAACCG
>JAQUBO010000002.1 GCA_028686735.1 Bacteroidales bacterium | reverse complement strand
TGAAATTCACAACTGGTGTTTATGCTGCTTTAGGAAGATATTATTTTTTAAACAATTCCAATATATGGGCATGGATGCTTTATGGAAACGAAAATCAAAGAGGTTTTGAAGTCTTAAAAAATAACAAATCCATACCCGAATTTGGCGGAAGAATACAATATCCTGTTCCAAGAGGAGAAATAGCAGCAACTTACCATCACAGAAATGCCAATTCAAAAACCATCCAAGAATTCCCTAATTATGATAATATTCCAGAAAATCGCTTTGCCATTGATGGGAAATGGGATGTTAAAGTAGGCTTATGGTTTGAGGCAGCTTACATTAATAAAACAAAAAATGTAAGCATGCTTACCAACCAAATGTATTTAACCTTTGGTACAGATTACACTTTTGGAATTGGTAGTGGTTTAAGTGTAACTTTAGAACATTTGATAGCAAGTTTAGATGAAAAAGCATTTAATTTTGAGAATAACTCAAACGTAAGTGCTGCATCAATTGCCTACCCTTTGGGTTTTTTCGATAATATAAGTGCTATGGTATATTATTCATGGGAATCCGAAGATCTATCTTTCTTTATCAATTACGAACATCAATTTAAAAAACTGGTGGGTTATGTAATGGCTTATTATAATCCCAATAACCAATCAGGCATTGGAAGTGTTCAATATGAAAATTCTTTCTCAGGGCCAGGAGTCAGATTAATGCTTGTTTATAATCATTAAAAAATTGAAATTATGTCAGAAAAAATTATTACAACAGAAAAATTAGTAAAACGTTTCCCGGTCGGAGATGGAGAATTTACCGCCTTAGATGATATTAATCTTAGTTTTGAAACTGGCGAGTTTTCAGGAGTTATTGGACCAAGCGGATCAGGTAAAACTACGTTACTAAACATTCTTGGCACGCTTGATTCTCCAACTGAAGGAACTGCTACCGTTTTAGGTAATAAAATTTCAAGTCTTTCACATAAAGAAGCAGCTCAAGTAAGAAACAAATACATTGGATTTATATTTCAGGTTTACAATTTATTGCCTGTATATACTGTATTTGAAAATGTTGAATTTGCGCTGGTTTTGCAAAATCGTCCTGCTGCTGAAAGAAAAAAAAGGGTTATGGAAGCATTGGAGTGGGTAGGTTTAGAAAAAATGGCAAATAAAAAACCTTCTAAATTATCTGGTGGCGAAGGTCAGCGCGTTGCAATTGCTCGTGCTATGGTAAAACGCCCTAAATTGGTGCTTGCCGATGAACCCACTGCCAACCTTGATGCAAAAAATGCACATGCGATTCTTAAAACAATGAAAAAATTAAACGAAGAACTTAAAACAACCTTCTTATTTTCCACACACGATGAGAAAGTAATGGGATACTTAAATCGCTTAATTCATTTAGAAGACGGAAAAGTTGCAAAAGATGAAATAGTAACAGCAAAATCCATATAATTATGAAACTTGCATTTCATTTAGCTTATAAAAACCTCATGGGCGCCGGGTTAAGAACTTGGCTTAATGCAGGTGTATTGTCATTTGCCTTTGTCGTAATTATTTTCTACAACGGCTTAATTGACGGTTGGAATCAACAAGCCAAAGTAGATGGCATAAATTGGGAATATGGTTATGGTCATTTAATCAATGAAGATTATGATCAATATGATGCATTCTCAATTCAAGATGGACATGGAGTATTGGCTGAATCGAAACAAGAAAATTTAACTCCTATTCTTATTCAACAAGGAAACATATATCCTAACGGCAGAATGATGTCTATTCGTATAAAAGGCATTGATTCAAATCAGGACGTTTTGCGATTGCCAACACAGCTACTAAAGGATAGCAAAGCAGAAATTCCGGTAATTATTGGTAAACGAATGTCTGAGTCGGCAAAAGTTAAAATAGGCGATGAGTTTTTATTGCGATGGCGGGATAAGAATGGAACTTATGATGCTGCAATGGTAAAAGTTGCAGGTATTTTTGAAACCACTGTTCCTTTTGTTGATGGTGGACAAATTTGGATGTCAATTGATAAACTGCGTGAACTAACTTTATTACAAGAGAGAACAACTTATTTCGTGGCAAATGAACAGTATGAACACACAAAAACTTCGGGGTGGAATTTCGAAGATCAGGAATACCTGATGCGAGAACAAACCAAATTAATTAATGCAAAAAAAGTTGGAGGTAGTATTTTTTATATAATATTAATGACCCTAGGCTTACTTGCAATATTTGACACTCAGGTACTTTCTATTTTCAGAAGACAAAAAGAAATTGGAACTTACATTGCATTGGGCATGACCCGTTGGCAAGTAGTACGAATGTTTACTGCCGAAGGTGGAATGTATAGTATATTTGCAACTGTTTTAGGAGCTATATATGGCATTCCTTTAATGTGGTATCTTTCTAAAATAGGGATCTCATTTGGGGCAGATGGTGGAGAAATGGGTATTATCATGTCCGAAAGAATGTACCCGGTTTATGGTATCGGTCTAATATTCGGAACCATACTTGTTGTTATATTATCGGCAACTATTGTCAGCTTTTTACCAGCTCGAAAAATTGCCCGCATGAATCCGGTTGAAGCATTAAAAGGAAAGGTACAATGAGAATAGCATTTAACTTAGCATTCAAAAACTTAATACGAGCTGGCACAAGAACTTGGCTCAATGTAAGTGTACTTGCTTTTTGTTTCATCGTCATTGTGTTTTATAATGGATTTATAAATGGTTGGCAAAAACAAGGTCGTTTAGATGCTGAAAATTGGGAGTTCGGACAAGGTCAATTACATCATGCTGACTATGAGCCTTATGACGCTTTTACAATTACAGATGCCCATGGTAAATTATCAGAATCTGACAGTAAAAACTTAACTCCTGTTTTAATTCAGCAAGCAACAATTTATCCAAATGGCAGAATGAACCCTACTATTATAAAGGGCGTTCCCTTAAATCAAGATGTCATTAATTTACCAATTAAAATACTGGAAAAAAGCGATGCTGATATACCTGTTTTAATCGGTAAACGTATGGCAGAAGCTTCAAAGCTAAATGTCGATGATAATATCTTACTTCGTTGGCGTGATAAAAATGGCACCTACGATGCATCCAAAATTACAGTTTCCGGAATTTTTGATAGTGATGTCTCAAGCATTGATATTGGACAAATTTGGATGTCTATTGATAAGCTTTGGGAGCTTACGGAATTAGAAAATGAAGCAACATTATTCATTGCAAACGAGCAATATCAACAAAAACAAATAGCTGGATGGGAATTTAAAAGTTTAGATGTACTGCTTAAGGATTTTAATTCAGCAGTTCAGGCAGAACGTATTGGTTCAATGGTTATTTACTTAGTGCTTTTAGCTCTTGGATTATTAGCTATTTTCGATACACAAGTGCTATCAATTTTCAGAAGACAGAGAGAGATTGGAACCTATATCGCATTAGGCATGACAAAATATCAAGTACTTAAAATATTTACGGTTGAAGGGGCTATGTACAGTATTTTTGCAGGTGTTATTGGTGTGATATTAGGCACTCCACTATTTTATTATACAGCAAACCATGGAATTAATTTGGGTAATCTTGGCGATGATATTGGAGCACGAATGGCTAACATTATTTATCCATCTTTTGGTATAGCACTTTATTTGGGAACACTATTGATATTAGTTTTTTCCGCAACCCTGGTAAGTTTTCTTCCAGCTCGAAAAATTTCAAAAATGAATCTTGTTAACGCATTAAAAGGAAAAATATCATGATAAAATTTATATTTAAAGCAATATTAAGAGACAAAAACAGAAGTCTCCTTCCCGTAATCGTAGTTGCACTCGGTGTGTTTCTCACCATTGCTCTTAGTGGGTATATCAATGGTATGCTGGGCGATATGATTGAACAAACCGCACGCTTTCAAACCGGTCACGTTAAAGTAATGTCACAAGCTTATGCTGAAAATATTGACCAGTCACCAAATGACCTTGCGTTGTTAGGTATTGACGAATTACATGAAAAGCTGAATGCAAATTATCCTGATTATAAATGGGTAAACCGCATTAATTTTGGGGGTATTATTGATGCTCCCGACGAAAATGGCGACTCAAAAGGACAAGGACCTGCAATGGGCATGGCAATAGAACTATTTTCTGAAAATAGTGGAGAAGCTGAGCGAATGAATCTTGCCAACTCTTTATTAAGTGGAAAAATTCCTGAAAAAAGTGGTGAAGTTCTTTTAGGTTACGAATTTGCCGATAAATTAGGAGCCAAAATTGGCGATGAATTAACCTTCATGGGCAATACCATGAACGGAAGCATGGCTTTCGCAGTATTTAAAGTAAGTGGAACAGTTCGCTTTGGCTCAACTGCAATGGATAAAGGAACAATAATAATCGATTTTACCGATGCGCAACAAATTCTTGACATGGAAAATGGCACTGGTGAAGTATTAGGCTTTTATAAAGACGAAATATTTTTACAAGACCATGCACGTGAAACGGCTAACTCATTCAATGCAGAATATGCAGATGATACCGACGAATTTGCTCCAATAATGAAATCATTAGCAGAGCAAAATACAATGGGAACATACCTCGCTTTAGTAGATTCCATAACTGGCATGTTTGTATTTGTTTTTATACTAATTATGTCCATTGTGCTTTGGAACACTGGGCTTATTGGTGGTTTACGCAGATATCAGGAGTTTGGCATTAGATTAGCACTTGGTGAAACAAAAGGACACATTTACAAAACGATGATTTACGAAGCAGTGCTTATAGGAATTATTGGATCTATCGTGGGGACAATAATAGGAATTGCAGTTACATTATTAATGCAAACCCATGGTATTGACATTAGCGGAATGCTGAAAGATGCAAGCATGATGATGCCATCTGTGTTAAGGTCTAAATTCACTCCTCAGTTATTATACATTGGGTTTATTCCTGGGGTTATTGCTATGGTTATTGGTAATATGCTCGCCGGAATTGGAATATATAAGCGAGAAACAGCAACACTTTTTAAGGAATTAGAAGTCTAATTATTAAATTTAAAACATAATAAACAATGAAAAATTTATTTGTAATAATATTGTCCGTGTTAAGTATAACACAAATACAAGCGCAAGATGCAGTTACCATTATTAATAAGGTGGATGCAAACATGAATTCAGAAACAAATATCACAAAATCTGATATGATTATTCATGGACGAAGAAAAAGCCGTACTGTTACATCAATCGGTTATTCAGAAGGTAATAATAAATCGTTTTCTGAATACCTTGCACCCGAACGCGAAAAGGGCACAAAAATGCTTAAATTAGACGATTACTTATGGATATATTCGCCATCTACCGATCGTACAATTCAACTTTCAGGACACATGCTAAAACAATCACTCATGGGTTCAGACCTTTCCTATGAGGATATGATGGAAAATCGAAAACTTTTAGACATGTACAATGCTGAAATTGTAGGAGAAGAAGTAATTGATAAACGAGAAACGACTGTGATTTTTTTGAAAGCAAAAGTTGATGATGCTACTTACAATAGCCGTAAAATGTGGATTGACACAGAAAGGTATGTGCCACTTAAAGAAGAGTTGTATGCAAAAAGTGGTCAATTACTAAAAAAAGTCGTATTGTCAGACATCAAAAAAATTGACGACAGATGGTACCCTACAAAAATGAATTATAAAGATATGCTAAAAGATGGCGAAGGAACAGATTTTGTTGTTTTAGAAATAAATTTCAATCCTGAAATACCAGAATATATTTTTAGCAAGGCAAGCCTGAAGAAGTGAGCTACTAACCCAGCCAAACAAGTATATTTACAACTACATACTTAGTATTTAATTTTACAGATAACAGAGTGTTAAATATCCGGTAGGGACATAATATTCCTTGCATAATTAACCCGCATTATTCATACGATTAGCTTTGTGTAGCTGGTAGGCGTCGAAACTTGCAGATATATCCTTATATTTACTCACATTTTTTTTTTATTTATAGGTGTTCGTGAGCTAAAGGTTCAAGAGTTTCGCAACGAAGCAGATGCACAAAGATAATTGTAAGCTTTCTCAAAAATTGGCTAATAATAAAACCATAAATACCTTGCCAATCTACTGATTAACAGCTTATTATAAGCAAACCATGAATGATGCGATGAATAATGCGGGTTAAATTGATAATACAGTATTTCAACAACAAGAAATATATTATAAATAAATCGCTTTGCGACTCCTTTACAACCATTTAATGCAACATGCTAACACCTTAATCTCACTTGTCGGTATTTACTTTTAAATGTATATCCATTTTAGTACCTAAATAATTCCACAATGGTCAAAAATCAATTATTTAATTATAAATCTAGTTTTGTTCACAAATATTGGCTTTCAAGTAACTCGAAAACCAAATTGTGAACAGTAACGGGAAAACTATATTGTAAAATGCAATGAATCAAACAACAATAGTTATTTTGAATTTTTGACATATACGAATTTAATTATCACAAAAACACAAATACCGAAAAAAACATGCTATTCTCATTAAATATGCGGAATTTTATTGAGCTTTGAAAGTGCGCATTCTAATAATTTAAATTACCTTTGTGTTTCAAATTACAAAAGAGCTATGTCACCCAAAAAATTCATAATAAGAACGGCAATTGCTCTGGTTGCAGTTCTCTGTTTAGCCCTTGACGTATGGATAGAATTTCCTCCTGTTAAATATCTGGGTTTGATTTTTTACTTTATCTGCTTTGCAATGTATTTCAAGGAATTATACCTTGCTCTTTTCAAGATGCGAAAAATCACAGCAGACCTCCTTGTTGTAACAGTCATGGTGGTTTCCCTTGCGGCAAACAAACCCTTGAGTGGTGCTCTTGTAGCAGGGTTTATAAGCATGGGGCTTGCTATCTCCTTTACCATCATGCAGCGAACCAGTCGTAAGATATCTGCTCTCACCAGTAAAACCACAAAGCCTGTGAGGGTTTTAAGAGACGGAGCCATGGTTGAGCTTTCTATTAACGAGGTCGTTGCAGGGGATGTGGTCATAATTCCCAAAGGGGAGATGATCCCAGTTGATGGTAAGATTGTTGAAGGGAACTCATCGATTGACGAATCCGTTATAACAGGAGAACCTTTCCCGATATTCAAACAAACTGGAGATTCTGTAACTTCAGGTTCCATAGCTGTTTCCTCCCAGTTAAAGGTCAAGGCAGAAAAGGAAGGGAACAAGGGATTCCTCCAAGTAATGGCGAAAGAAATTGAGTCCTCACTCAAGGTTAAGCCAACGATCCATAGTAAGGCAGACACTATCGTACAATTCTTCATCTTCGGCGTGGTTTTATATGCTCTGGGTGTACTCTTAGTAACTGGATTTATCACGGGCGACTTTCAAGAAGGTCTTATGCGCATGGCTACGGTAACGGCTGTTGCTTGTCCCTGTGCCTGGGCACTATCTGTTCCAACGGCATTTGCCGCTGCCATCGGTGGTCTTAGCAGTCGGGGAATTCTTGTGCGGGGTGGCACGCCTCTTGAAATTGCTGGTCAGGCTGTGAACGTCATGCTTGACAAGACTGGCACGGTAACTCTTGCAGAACCTAAGGTAGCAGAAGTCTTAGCCTTTGAAATCGAAAAAGATGAACTCATTCAAATTGCCGCCTCTGTTGAAGCAGGCTTTAATCACCCGATTGCCAATGCCATCGTCTCTTATGCAGCGAAAAACAAGATTCAGCCCTTATCGGCACAGGTATCCGAATATCTCCCGGGTCTTGGCATACGCACCACAGTAAACAACCGAAAAGTGGAACTCGGATCCACTGAAACCATGGAACAACTCAAGGTTTCCCTACCATCAACGAAAGAGCTTAATGGTCGAGCCACATGGATCGCCATTGACGGCAAAATAGCCGGAGCCATTATTATCCAAGACGAACTCAGAGAATATGCAAATGATCTTGGTGAAGAACTCCACAAATTAGGAATAAAGAGGGTTGAAATTGCAACTGGTGACGACGATGAGGCCGAAGCAAAACGAGTAGCCAGCCTAATTAAGGCAGACGGATACAATTGCGGAATGACACCCGATGAAAAAAAAGCTCGACTAGAAGAACTTAAAAACAAAGGCTTTACAATCATGGTCGGCGACGGGGTTAATGATGCCGTATCCCTTGCAGCCGCAGACGTGGGAATCTCCATCGGAGTTACCAAGGCGGATCTTGCAATCAAATCTTCTGACATAATAGTGATGCGCGATGACGCAACAAGTCTAATCACCATCCTAAAAAAAGGCAAAAAACTCCTTAGAATCATAAAAGAAAATTATGCCTGGGCTATTGGATTCAATGCCGTAGGTATTGTTCTTGCTACCATCGGAATTATCGATCCTTGGCTTGCTGCCCTGTTTCATCACGTAAGCTCAGTGCTGGTAGTACTTAACTCCTCCCGACTGGTAAGGAGTACATATTAATTGAAAAAATACCATTCTATTAACTGAAAAGTTACCACTCTATTAGTTGAAAAGTTACCAGCTTAAAAAAGTTAAACCATCTTTTTTATAATATCAGCAAAAAACACGATAACAATATTGAAGAAAGTTAATGACATAATCAATAACGGGACAATAAAGAAAAACGAATATTAAAACATTAAGCATATAAACAAGAATCTTATGTCGTTCTAAGCTTTACATGATGCATAAACGCCTTAAGAAATAACTGAAGGAGAAACCGTCTTTCAATGAAATTGAATGTACATGTTTTGTAAAATCTCTACAATGTCAATGTTTTGTTTTTATTATTGTTATTTTTGTGAGGATACAGTTGTTGAAAACTATTAAAAACTGAAAACATAGAATAATTATGGATAAAAAATTTTATAAAAACTCAGCGAGTAATGTAATTAAGAATGATCAGACAATTTCTATAATGGAAAATTCTAACGCTATTGAATTTCACTCTTCTTTGTCAGAATATAACCCCACACCATTAATAAGTTTACCTAATTTATCAAAAAAACATAATGTTGGAAATATTTACGTAAAAGATGAGTCGTTTAGATTTGGGCTAAACGCATTTAAAGGTCTTGGAGCGTCTTATGCAATTCATAAATCTCTAACTAAAAACCCTAAAACGGCAATTTTTTGCACTGCAACAGATGGAAATCATGGACGAGCAGTAGCATGGGCTGCAACAAAATTTGGCAAAAAATCTGTGATTTATGTTCCAAAAGATACAAGCTTAAATAGAATTAAAGCAATTGAAAACGAAGGGGCTAAAGTAATTCGTGTAAATGGCAATTATGATGAAGCATGTTTGCAAGCCGAAAAAATGAGCAAAGAGAATGACTGGACTCTAGTTCAAGATATGGCATGGGAAGGATATACAGAAATCCCAGCTTTAATTATGGCAGGGTATTTAACTCTATTTAAAGAATTAGAAAGTAATATTCATAAGAACAATAAATCACAAATAGACTTAGTGTTTTTACAAGCTGGGGTTGGAAGTATGGCTGGTGCAGGGGTATATTATTATCTAAATAAATATGGGGAAAATAGACCAAAAATTGTAATTGTCGAACCCGAACAAGCTGATGGGATACTTTTTTCTTTTAAAAATAACAAATTATCAACTTCGGTAGGTAATAGTAATACGATTATGGCTGGTTTAAACTGTGAAACACCTTCGATGTCAGCATGGGATTTACTAAAAAGTGGAGCTGATTATTCTATAAAAGTAAGTGACGATTACGCAAAAATGGCTATTCGAGAATTATATTTCCCAACAGGTTCTGACAAACGAATAATCTCTGGAGAATCAGGTGTTGGTGGCTTTGCAGGATTTCTTGCAATTTTGAACGAAAAAGAATTTAGAACAATTAAAAGCGAACTAGAGATAAATAAAAACACTAATATCTTATTTATTAGTACTGAAGGAAATACAGATAAACAAATATTTGAGGAAATAATAAACGATAATCTTTAATCCTTATTGTTACTTATAGCAAACCGATATATTGTGAAAGATAATAAGTGTTTTATTTTTATTTCATCCAAGAGGTAAGTAATTGGACCACCATGTCTTTGTCATTTTCTGGTAGAGACATTATGCGTGTTGCGTGCGTTCCACTTGGTTTAACAATTTTAATAACTCCATTATTTTCGCTTACCTCTGGTGCTGCAGCTGTCCATGGGTCAAATTCGCCATAAATAAGAATTGTGTTGTTTGCTTTTGTTTTTAAAAAACTTTGCAAATCTATTGAAGTTTGTGAATAGAAATCAACTTTTAAATCTTTTCCTAAAAATATCTTTTGAAAATAATTTTTAGAAGTAGTAATTTTTAACAAATCTTCTAAATGATTAGTTTGATACCCATAATATCCAAGTTCTTTTGCAGCCTGATAAAAAAACGGCTTGGTACTGGCAGAGCCTTCAATTGAAAAATAATCGGGTCCAGAAACAGTTATCAGATGTTGAAAAATCTTACTATCTGCTTCTTTTTTAGAAGGTATTTTATCTGTATTTCCTATCCATTGCCAAAAAGCAAATGAATATTCCAGAACACAATAATCATAAACCTCTTCGATTGGGACTCTGAAACTAAGTTTACTTAATTGGACATATTGCTCAAACATTGGAAAAATTGTTGCCCTTCGTTTAAGAACTTCTTTTTGAAAATTGTTTATTTTTTTCTGGTCTTTTCTTGTGCTAATACTATTTATAAATGGTTCATGTCGTCCGTCTTCTAAAGCCGTAGCAACTGGAGCCACATAGGCAACTGTTGCATCAACATCGTTTGGATAATACATCTGATACAACAAACATGTTTGACCTCCTTTGCTAATGCCTGTACTAACCCATTTTTTTGGATAAATAGATTTTAGATTTACTAAAATATTATGGTGGTCTCCAGCTGCTAAACTAGTAGTAAGATACGACCAATCAATCTCTGCGGGAGCAGACTGCGAGAAATATCGATGTTCAACACATATTTGATTAGCATCTATAATTCTACTTAATTCATTTACATATCTTTCCGACTCTGCATAATCGGCACTATATCCTTCAGTAATAAAAACCATTGGAGCATCATAAGATTTATGACTAAGAAATACTCTTTGTCTAAACTTACCAGCTTCGGGAACAGACGGGTCTAAATATTGCTCAAATAAAATTAAAAATTTTTCATTAAAAAAATCAGTGGTTTTTAGTTCTTCAACATAAACAACTCCGGGCAAAGCTTCTAGTTTTGACTGTAAATCAGACGAAAAAAGTGGTAAAACACAAATAGAAAATAAAAAGACTAATAAAAATCGATGTAAAATACTCATTATTAAGTTTTTAATTAAAATTAAACTACAAATTTTGTTGAGGTCAAGATACTAATAATAAATTACGTTCATAAATGATTTCCTTAAAATTAGCTTAATTTTATACCTTATTTGTTATTAAAAAAACATTCTATTTGCAAGTCCTTAATTTACACCGTATTGGATAGTATTTTTTTTTTACAAACTAGCATTACTTATCTTGATGGTACTTTTGACAGATAGTTTATCATAAACACTTTAGTATTATTGTCTTTTTCAGCACGTTCAATAATTCTATCAAGATTTCCATATTGGTCATATTCGTATGAGGTACTACTAACAAGCTCTGATACAGCATCATAAAATGAAGATTTTACCAAAGCACCCTCTTCATTATATACAAAGTGTTTATATCCAGTACTAACTCCATTTTCGAAAATTGTTTTTTTGTGAAGTGCCGCCATCTCATCATATTCAAAAATCTGTTTTTCCACAGGCATACTGTTTTTATCCAATTTTAATGTTTTCTTAATTAAGTCAGTACCACTAATATTATCAAGTATAATAATGCTTGCGTCTTTCAAATTATTATTTGAGTCGTAATCATTAATGTAAATAGTATCATTACTCCTACTATTAATAATTATCGAAATTATTTCTGCCTTATTGTTATAATTTATTTGTTTAGATAATAAGTTATTTTTATCATATTCGTACATAATACCATTAATTAGCGTAGAGTCGGCACTAAATCTGATTTCCTCAAAAGCTAGTAATTGTTTATTGTATTTTACAACTGTAAAGCTATTGAGTTTTCTATTTTCGTCAAAAAAACATATTTTCTGGGGTAATCCATCTGTATTATATACAATTTCTGACACCAGTAATTTGTTAGACGAAATAATATTATCTTTTACCATATATAACCATGTTTGTGAGAGATTTATATTCATAGTTTTAATAAAATCACGTTCGCGTCTAATATCGTTTAAATCCTTGTTTGTTAGAGGAACACTGACTTGTGAATTTGATACAACAACAAACGAAATTGATAACAACACAATTATATATAGTTCCTTTAGTTTCATAGTTTAAAATAGTTTAAGAATAAATTTTAAGTACTTATTAACAAATAAATTATGTTTTACAAAATAATAAAATTATTTTTGTTTCGCAAATATCAATAAATACTTACAAAATGAAAAAAATTTTAACACTTTTATTAGGATTATCGCTACTTTTTAATTTTAATCTCAGAGCAGATGAGGGTATGTGGCTTTTATCAATGCTAGGAAAAAATTACGATGAAATGAAAGCGATGGGGTTTAAACTTACGCCCGAAGACATTTACAGTGTAAATCAAGGAAGTATCAAAGATGCTATTATTGGGCTAGGTAACGAAGGCTCACCATTTCGTCACTTCTGTACTGGTGAGATAGTTTCTGACCAAGGTTTGTTTTTTACCAATCATCACTGTGGTTTTGGAATGATACAGAGTCACTCAACCGTTGAGCATGATTATTTAGCTGATGGTTTTTGGGCAATGTCAAAAGACCAAGAGTTAGCAAATCCAGGAATTACAGCATCAATACTTGTAAGAATGGAAGATGTTACAGATAATATTTTATCAGAACTTAATGCAGATATGTCAGAAGAAGATAGATCTAACATGATTGCAAAACTTTCTAAAGAAATTGCTAGTGAAGCTACAAAGGATAATCAATATGATGCCTACGTAACTGATATGTTTGACAACAATCAGTTTTTTCTCTTTGTTTATGTGATACATAAAGATGTTAGATTAGTTGGTGCTCCTCCTTCATCTATGGGTAAATTTGGTGGTGATACTGATAATTGGATGTGGCCGCGTCATACAGCAGACTTCTCTATGTTTAGAGTTTATACTGCACCTGATGGATCGCCTGCAACTTATTCGGAGGATAACGTACCTCTAAAACCAAAACATTTTTTACCCGTTAGTAATAAAGAAATAAAAAATAATGATTTTGCTATGATCTTGGGATTTCCAGGAACTACTAACAGATACCTAACATCTTACGGTCTCGAAGAAACAATGAATATAACCAATAAACTAAGATTTGAAATTAGAGATGTTAAGATTAAAATTTTACGAGAAGAAATGAAATCTAGCCAAAAGGTGAGAATCCAATATGCCTCAAAATATGCTCGTTGTTCCAACTACTGGAAATATTCAGAACAGCAAAACAAAGCTCTAAAACAGCTAAACACTATGGCTGTTAAAAAAGATATTGAAAAACAATATGGTAAATGGGCAAAAAACAATAAAACCGAAATCTATAATGAGACGCTTGGAATAATCGAAAACGCATATAAAACTCGTCAGCCTTATGCTATTGCACGTATGTATCTAATCGAAGGACTTATATCTGGGACAGAATTACCATATTTTGCATATCAAAGCTCTGGCTTAATTAGTGCTTTAGATTCAAAAGATGAAGACAAAATACAAAAAAACATAGAGGCTATTAAAGCGGCTGGACAAGACTTTTATAAAGATTATAATCCCGAAACAGAAAAAAGAATTATTGCTGCGTTGTTCGAATATACTTACAACAATTTGGATAAACAATACCATCCCGATGTTTTTCAATTAATAGAAAAAAAATATAAAGGAGATTTTGATAAATTTGT
Source organism: Bacteroidales bacterium (assembly GCA_028686735.1). Lineage (GTDB taxonomy): Bacteria > Bacteroidota > Bacteroidia > Bacteroidales > ML635J-15 > Bact-19. The sequence continues at coordinate 40,203 of JAQUBO010000002.1, read as the reverse complement.
AGATAAAGCTTTTGATAAATCAATATTTGCTACCGAAACATCCTTTAACGAGTTTATGAATAACCCTAAATCTAAAACCTTACAAAAGGATATGATAATGAATGCAGGTATTTCTATTTTAAATAAATATCGCGAAGTTAATGCTTTGTATTGGTCAAGTTCTAAAGGCTTGGACAAAGGTCGAAGACTATTTACAAGAGGACTAATGTATATGAATGATGGAAACTTAATGTATCCTGATGCAAACTCATCTATACGGTTAACTTATGGTAAAGTTGGTAAATATAACCCACGAGACGGAGTCGCTTATGATTATTATACCACACTTAAGGGAGTAATTGAAAAAGAAGATCCCAATAGCACTGAATTTGTTGTACCTAAAAAACTTAAAGAATTGTATTATGCAAAAAATTTTGGTCCTTATGCAAATAAAAAAGGTGAATTGACTACATGTTTTATTACCGATAATGATATCACAGGTGGAAATTCTGGCTCCCCAGTTATTAATGCGGAAGGTCATCTTATCGGACTTGCTTTTGACGGAAATAGCGAGGCAATGTCAGGTGATATAGATTTTGAAGAAAATTTACAAAGATGTATCAATCTTGATGTTAGATATGCATTGTTTATTATTGATAAATATGCTGGTGCAAAAAATCTAATTCAAGAAATGGATATCCGAAATTAATTTATAAGATTTTATTTATTAACAGACTGCCTAATCAAGCAGTCTGTTTTTTTGTTTATAAAATAACCCTTAAAATTATTATCGGACATTAATTAATAATATTTTAAATTTACATTAACTTATAAATTATAGATAATAAAAAAATCGCTATAAACAGACAACCAAATTAGCAGATTTTAGTCTATCTAGTGAAAAAGCAATAGAAATGAGTGAAAAATGTATTAAAAAGTATTTTTTTTGTTTTTTTCGCATAAATTAGTTGTATTTTTTTTAAATTTGCTACATTAATAGCATCAAAACACACTATAATAATATGAGAAAGTTAATTTTTGGCATTCTTTTAATCGGGTTAATCGGAGTTGTTCATTCAGCTTATTCGCAGGATGATTGTAATACAGCTGTAGATATTCCTGTTGAAAATTACTCCACCTGTGGGGATATGGCGATGGAATCTATTGATTTAGCAACAGCAACTCCATCGACTACAATACCAGCACCAACATGCGGTAACTTTAGTGGAACAACTAATGATCTGTGGTACAGCTATACTGTTCCTGCGGGAGTTACAGAAATGTCTTTCCACATGTTTAACTCAAGTAACATATTGCCATTTCCAAACTCCTCAGCTCCTGCAATGGCAATATATCGTGGTAATTGTGCTGCTTTGGTATTATTAGATTGTTTTGAAGGCACTGGTGGGTTTATGGCAAATGCTGAAATACGTTGGGAAAATGTTACAGGATTAATTCCTGGTGAAACAATTTTTATACGAGCTTGGGATGAAAATAATCTTGCTCAAGAAATATTTATAGCAGCATCTGTAATCAACAATTTGCCAGAGGCTGATTGTGCAAATCCTCCCGAATTAGGTACTGGAGGATGCAATATACTTGCACCAGCTGGCACAATACAAGCACCAGAAGACTGTGGTTGGAACTCAACAGATAATGTTGTGTTTTACTCTTTTGAAGTTTTACCAACCGACCCACAACCAGTAGTACTCGAAATTGAATATGGGCAATGTTGGGCAAATGAAGGAACTGGACCTATTCCCATCCCTGCAACTATCGAAATCCAATATGCAGTTTATAGTTGGGACGGGACAAGCTGTAATGGAGTTGGTGGAAGTCCATTAAGCGATCCTCCTAACAACTCAGGCACATACTATGGTTGTGAAAATGGAACAGGAACGGTAGTTTATTCTAATAACCTACCTCCTGGGCAGTATCTTTTAGCAATGGATGGTTTTAGTGATACGGGAGGGAATTCTCTCTGTACTTTTGGTGTTTCAGCTTCTTTTCTTGACCCAGACCGAGACCCAGATGATGAGCTAAGTGTTACTCTTACAACTATTGACACTGGTTGTGGTCAAGCTGGTTCTGCATCTATAACAATCAACTCATCGTGTTCTACTAATCCTACAGTAGAATGGAGTACAACTCAAACAGGTAATAATATAACTAATCTCACGGCAGGAGCATATTCTGTAACTGTAACCGATGATGCTCCTTGTGGAGATACTATTATTAATTTCACGATTACTGATAACAGTAATTTTGCTATTTCACTAATAAATATTGGTGATCCATGTTCAAGTCCAATTACATTAAACGCTAATGTTATGGGAGCAAACCCAGCAGATGTTGATTTTCTTTGGGATAATCCAGCCTCAAGTACTACTCAAAGTATTTCAGTTAACACTTCGGGAACTTACTCTTGTACTGCCACTTATGGTACGTGTCCTGATACTGATGATATTACAATAAATATTGGAGAATTTGATTTTAATGTTGTTTACACACCTACTGTATGTGCTGGAGCTACTGGTAGCGCAATGTTTAATGCAATTATTGGTTCAGGAGATTACATGTACGAATGGTCAACAGGAGAAATTACAGCAGGGATAACTATACCAGGTGCTGGTAACTATTGTCTTACTGCAACAGATAATTTAACTGCTTGTCAGGATGTTTTTTGTTTTACTGTTGAGGAAGTTCCTGCTGTTAATGTAACAATTGATTACGAAGACATATCTTGTCATGACAAAGTTGACGGTTGGGCAACTGCTGTTGCATCAGGGGGGACATTACCTTATGATTATATGTGGTCAACTTTTATGCCAACAGAAACTATTACACAGCTTCTTTCGGGCAACTATTCAGTAACAGTAACTGATAGTGCTGGTTGTACTGGTACAGCCAGTGTATTTATCGAAAATCCGCCTGAATTCTATTATTCGATAACCCCAAACCAAGGGATATGTTTTGGAGAGCAGGTTGATATAAATGTCGTTGCTACAGGTGGTGTACAACCTTATCATTATGATTGGAGTGACTTACCAGATATGAATACAGATAGTAGAACCCTCAGCCCTCCGCAAACAACTATTTATACCGTTACAGTATTAGATGCTAATGGCTGTACATATACACCACAAAGCTCAAAAGTTACTGTAAGCCAACCCATAAATATTGATGTAACAACTGTAGATGTTTTATGTCATGGCGAGTGTACTGGGACTGCTACACTTGATATTACTGGAGGAATACCTCCTTTTACATATACATGGGCAAGTACAACTGATTTTATGCAAAACCTTTGTGTAGGAGATTATGGTGTAACTATTACTGATATGTATGATTGTGTTGGAGATATTGAATTTGAAATAACTGAACCTGATACCATTTATTTAACAACTTTTTCAGGAAATGCAACATGTTTTGGATACAGTGATGGGTTTGTTGAAGTAGATGTTGTTGGGGGGGTACCTTTTAGTGATATATCAGGTGATTTTTATAATTATCAATGGTCAAATGGTAGTACTGCAGATTCTTTAGCCACTTATGCTGGTATGCACTTTGTTACTGTTACAGATGCAAACGGATGTTCTCATGTTGCCTCTGCATTTGTTGATCAACCCGAAGCTATTTATGTTACCAATGCTTGGGGAGGCACAATTTGTATTGGAGAACCTTTTAGCACTTCGGTAAATGCAACTGGTGGACATGGCCCTTATGATTTTGTGTGGACAGGAAGTGATGGAAGTACATGGTATGGAAATTCGCTTAACGTAAGTCCAGATATTACCACTACCTATCAATTAGTTACTACTGATACTGAAGGTTGTTTTGGTCCGCCCCAAAATATAACTGTTAATGTCAATCCTGTTATAACTATTCAAAACACTAGTAGTAGCCCAGCCGATGTATGTATTGGCGAAACTGTAATGGTTGAAATGGAAATTGCTGGTGGTAATGGAGGTCCATATACAATTAGTCGCCTTGACCATGGCATTGTAAATATGCCCTACACTTTTTATCCTAATGAAACTGGATATTATGTTTTTGAAGTCCGAGACGATTGTGGCTCTCCCACCGACAAAGACTCTATTTATGTAACTGTACACCCAAAACCACAAGTGGCATTTTTCGCTGATAAAACCGCTTCTTGCCCTCCAGGATTATTCACTTTTACAGAAACAACTCCTGAACAAGGACAAACATATTTGTGGGATTTTGGTGACGGAGGATTTTCTGTGCAAAAACATCCAACTCACACTTATTCCCAAACTGGAACTTATGATGTCTCGCTAACCGCTTGGTCGGAATGGGGATGTAAAAGAGTAAGAACTTACGAAAACATGATAAACATTTACCCCGAACCACGAGCCGACTTTGCTGGAAATCCTGAAATTGTGTCAGTTTTTAATCCAATGGTTGAGTTTACAAATTATACAGAAGGTGGTCATTTGTATTTTTGGGATTTTGGTGACGGAAACTCTACATTATGGACTGATGAACCACAAATACATTTTTATAAAAATATTGGAGAGTATGAAATTATGATGATTGCTAAAAACCAATATGAATGTAGAGATACGGCTTTCAAGCATATTAGAGTTCATGACGAATTTACATTTTATGCTCCCGAAGCTTTTACACCAAATGGAGACGGCCTAAATGATGTGTTTTACGTTACCGGACATGGAATTGATAAAACTCAGTTTTACTTTGTAATTTACGATAGGTTCGGGGTTAAAGTCTTTGAAACTGATATCTTTGACGAGGTAAATCCTACCAGAATGGCTTGGGATGGGACCCATAACGGAAGTGCAGTTAAAGGAGACCCAATATTGCCAAATGGAATGTACAGATGGTACTGTGCGTTTGTTGATTTTAATGGCAAACCGCGTGAAGAAAGTGGAACTGTAACACTTATACGGTAGCAACTGACAATCTTTTATCTTTATATCAAAATTATCGATTGTGAAAATATAAATGTTTTAATGTAATAAGTATCGTACTTTATCGTTAATCATAAAATTAGATTTTGTGTTGAAAATAAATAGATTTATAAGTAGTGTCTGCAAGAAAACAAAAAACTTGTTTTTAATAAATAAAAAATTTTATACTGTATTTGATACACATAATGGGAGTTTTTCAAAAGCATTAAACCTTGTAGTGTTTTCTGCATGTATTATAAGCTTACTAACGATTAATTCATGTGATAAAAATGCTTTTACAACAAATCCAAGCGATAAACTTATTTTCTCAACAGATACTGTCCAGTTTGATACAATTTTTACGAATATTGGAAGTGCAACAAATTACTTTATTGTTAAAAACTCAAATAGCTCAAAATCAATAAAAATTGATAGAATATTTGTCGCAAAAGGATCTAATTCAAAGTACCGATTAAATATTGACGGCATTCCTGCTAATAATATTAAAGATATTGAACTTTATCCAGGGGACTCAATCTTTATATTTGTTGAAGTTACAATTGATCCCAATCGAGATGAGATGATAGAGGAAGACTCTGTAATGTTTGAGTCAAATGGCAATACCCAAAATGTTAAATTAGTTTCTTTTGGACAAGATGTTACCTTATTAAACGGTAATTATATCTCGAACGATACCACATGGAATGCAGATAAACCAGTTTTGATTTACAATTCAGCTTTAGTTGATACATTAGTACGTTTAACAGTAAACGCAGGCTCTAAGGTGTATTTTCATCGTGGTGCAAGTTTGTTTGTAAAAGGCAGTTTGATTGTAAATGGACAATTAGACAATATGGTTACATTTACAGGAGATAGATTAGAAGAGCATTATAGCGAAACTGCTGGGCAATGGGGGGCTTTTTTACAAGATAATTATGGAAATACAACAGGTATTTTTGGAGGAATTCACCTTTTGGCAGGCTCTATGTTTAACGAAATTAATTATGCAGAAATAAAAAATAGTATAATTGGATTACAAGTCGATTCTTGTGTAACTCCAGGTATTCCAACTGTTACTTTAAAAAACACTAATATCGAGAATTCAAAAATCGTTGGACTATATGCTCTTGGGGCTCATATAGAGGCAGAAAATTGTGTGTTTGCAAATAGCGGGCAGTATAATTTAGCTTGCCTAATAGGAGGAGAATATTCTTTTATTCACTGTACTCTTGCTAACTACTGGATAGGAAACAGACAAACACCTCAACTAATACTAAACAATTATTACACATATAATGTTGGAGCTGGAACACAGGTATCATACAGAGATTTAACAAATGCATACTTTGGAAACTGTATTATTTATGGTTCACGAGACAATGAAATTGCTTTAGATCTTGCCGAAGATGCTGAAGCAAACTTTAGATTCGATAACTGCCTTATAAAGTCAAAAGAATACGAAGATATACAAGGATCTGATTTTTTTATTGATAATATATGGAATCTAAACCCCGAGTTTGTTGAAACTACAAAACCTTATGATTATCATTTAGATACTTTGTCTCCAGCTAAAGATACAGGAAAACAAGAAATTGGTCAACTTGTGCCTGTAGATCAAGATGGCAATAGTAGGCTATCTGATAGTGCACCTGATATTGGTGCTTATGAAAGACAAGAATAGAATTGCTATATAGTTTCTACAAAAAAACTCCTTTTTTTCAGTCTTTGACCTGCCTGTCGGCAGACAGGTAAAAAAACGAAATAAAGGTAGTTTTATTACAGGCCGATATATTCCCTTATTTTTATTATTTTTGAAAAAAACTTTATTATGAAAGTTATTAAGAAAATTATCGCTATAGTAGGAATATTTGCTTTTTTAGGAATATTTGCCTGTAAAAGCAATAAAGATTTATCAGATCAAAATAATAAGACCATCTCATCACGTTCGGAATATAGACTAATGTTTTATAATGTCGAAAACCTTTTTGATACCGAAAACGACCCAGACGTACGAGATGAAGAGTTTTTACCCGATGGTGGCAGATACTGGACAAAATATAGATATAATCAAAAACTAAAAAACATATATAAGGTAATTGTTGGTGTCGGTGGCTGGGATTTGCCTCAAATTGTTATGGTAAGCGAGATAGAAAATCGAAAAGTTCTTGAGGATCTCATTAATTACACCCCTTTATATAAGTCTGATTATAAAATTATTCATTATGACTCCCCAGATAGAAGAGGAATTGATGTAGCGATGTTTTACCGAAGTAATTATTTTACACCAATATTAAAAAAAGCAATAGAAGTCCAATGGCCAAAATCCGTTTCAGCAGGGCCAACACGTGATATCTTATATGTATCAGGTATTACAAATGAAAACGACACATTACACCTATTTGCAAACCACTGGCCTTCGAGGTGGGGAGGACAAATGGAAACAGAAGAGAAAAGAATGCATGTTGCTAGTCTTGTAAAAAAAGAGACAGACTCGATATTTAGAGTTAATCCAAATGCAAATATTATTATAATGGGAGACCTCAACGATTATCCAACTGACAGAAGTGTATTAGAAAAACTGAAAGCCAAAATTGAATACGACAATATAAAACCAAAAAAACTATATAATTTATCATATTATCTTGAACACGAAAAAGGTTTAGGAACACACAAATACAACGGACAATGGGGAATACTTGACCAAATTATTGTAAGTGGTGGAATGATGGATACTACCAGTTCAATTTTTACAAAACTTGAAAATGCTCATATTTATAATGCAGATTTTTTATTAGAGCCTGACGATAAATACCCCGGTAAAAGAACGAATAGAACATATATAGGTTTCAAATATCATGGAGGATATAGCGACCATTTGCCTGTGTATTTGGATTTACGGAAAAAGAACTCTAAAGACTAAAAAAGCTGAACTAAAGTGAGATTTATTCTTTAGTAGTAATTATCAAATTTTCAGCGTGTTTTAAGGCATCATTAAAACTGTCAAATATATTGGCTTTTCCTAATAAAAAGCTAATTCTTGCTTTGTCAAGTTCTTTTCTAACACTTGGCTGAACACCAGATAATATAATTTTTAAATTAGCAGATTGCAATTGTCGTATAACTGCATCAAAATTATGTATCCCTGTAGCGTCAATAAAAGGGACATGTCTCATTCGGATAATAATTACACTAGTCAATGAAGAATGACTCTTTAGCATTTCGGCATAATGTTTTGCCGCTCCAAAAAAGAAAGGCCCACTAATTTCATAAATTTCAATATTTTTAGATACAGCACCATAATTATCTAGTATTTCGCTATCAGCATCAGCAAGGATAACCTCGCTGTTGTCAGCCATTCGCTTCATAAATAGAAGAGCCGAGAGAACTACTCCAATTTGTATTGCAATGCTAAGATCGACTAATACGGTTAGAAAAAACGTAATAAGTAAAATAATTACATCAAATGCTGAGCCTCTTAAAATAGCTATAAATGAACGCCACTCACTCATATTATAAGCGACTATTATTAAGATACCAGCCAGACAAGACATGGGTATTAGTTTTGCGTAAGACCCTAAAAAAAGCATTATTAATAATAGTGTTAAGGCGTGCACAATTCCAGCAATAGGTGTTCGCCCACCATTTTTAACATTAGTCGCAGTACGAGCTATGGCTCCTGTAGCAGGTATGCCGCCAAACAAGGGCGTAATAATATTTGCAATTCCTTGAGCTATAAGTTCGGTATTACTTCGATGTTTACCCCCAATCATGCCATCAGAAACAACCGCCGATAATAAAGATTCAATTGCTCCAAGAATCGCAATTGTTAAGGCTGGTGCAAAATATACGCTAATATTTGACAAATCAAACTCGGGCAACTCAAATGAAAAACTTCCTTGAATGTCCCCAAACGCAGTTTCAATTGTAGTTACAGGCAGCTTAAAAATAGCCACAACTAAAGTAATCACAATAATAGCCACAAATGTGCCAGGTATTTTATTTGTAATTTTTTTAAAAAACAAAGAAATAAAAATTGTAAACAAGGTAAGTCCTACAGCCCAAGGGTTAATAGTTCCAATTGTTTTAAAATAAGTCCCCCATTTGGCTATAAAATCGGCTGGTAGTTCTCCAGTATTTAGTCCAAGTGCATCTTTAATTTGAGTCGAAAAAATTACTAAAGCAATCCCGCTAGTAAAACCTACAATTAAAGGTTGCGGAATAAATTTTAATAAAGCACCTAGTTTTAACACACCAAAAATAACCAATAATATTCCAGCTAAAAATGTGGAAATTATAAGCCCTCCAGTGCCATATTGTGCTACTATACCATAAACTATGATAATAAACGCCCCAGTAGGACCACCAATTTGGACTCTACTCCCACCAAGTAGTGAAATTATAAAACCTGCTATTACTGCAGTAATTATTCCTTTTTCGGGAGACACTCCTGATGCCACAGCAAAAGCAATTGCCAATGGTAAGGCCACAATACCGACAATTATTCCCGCAAATACATCTTTTGTAAATTGCTGCCTTGAATACTTACCTTTTAAAACGGTAAATAACTTTGGCCTAAAAATATCCTTCATTTTAAAAATACTATAAAAAAACAGACTGGAATTACACTGAAAAATCTACATAAAGCACCCAATCCTAACTATTTGCAAACATAATAATTTTTTACATCTGATGTTGTAGAAAAACAAAGTTGCATAACATATCCAAAAGGTTTATCTTCTTAATTCAAAATTTTCGCCAAGGTACAATCTTCGGACTTGCTCATCTTCACTTAACTCTTCGGCAGAACCACTTTTTAAGATATCGCCTTCAAATAAAAGATAAGCTCGATCAGTTATTGATAGAGTTTCATGAACATTATGATCTGTAATTAAGACGCCAATATTTTTTTCTTTTAAATGCATTACTATTTTTTGAATATCCTCAACAGCAATTGGGTCAACTCCAGCAAAAGGCTCATCAAGTAGAATAAATTTGGGGTCAATTGCCAATGCACGAGCAATTTCGGTACGGCGTCGCTCTCCACCTGAGAGTTGAAATCCTTTACTTTTACGAATACGTGAAAGCCCAAACTCATCAAGCAACTGAGCTGTTTTTCTTAGTTGGTCTTTACGACTAAGATTTGTCATTTCCAAAATTGCTTTGATATTATCTTGTACCGACATTTTTTGAAAAATAGATTCTTCTTGTGCAAGATAACCAATACCCCTACGAGCTCTTTTATAAATAGGTTCGCGTGTTATATCAATGTCATTAAGAAAAATACGTCCCTGATTTGGCTTTATTAAACCAACAATCATGTAAAATGTGGTCGTTTTACCAGCACCGTTAGGACCAAGCAAACCAACTATCTCGCCTTGCTTAACCTTAACGCTAACACCCTTTACAACCGTGCGTTTCCCATATTGTTTTACTAACTGCTCTGTATAAAGCTTCATCTATAATATTACTTGTTTGTGCAAAGATAAAAAAAATAAAATTGAACAATTCTTTTTTATTTAATATTCGCAGACAATTGAGATAAATAACAATTTTACAACTATTGTTTATAAAAACAAAAACTGTTTTTTAAAAAAAGGCTGTTTTAACTGAACTGCAACGCATTTCAATACTAATGGCCTGTCTAAGTAAACTCGGTTTTGCGAATACTATCTCTCTTTGCAGCAACTAAAATTTCAGTTGAATCAATAAATATAAGCCTATAAACTTTAAGAAGCCATGTTATTAGAACGAGAATTGCTAATGAATACAGAAACAGATTATTATCAAATACTTATTTTATATCTCCCACATTTTTAATAACTTCGCATGATAAAAATTTAGAGAGTATGTTGACAGTAAAAACAATTAGAGAACAAAAAGACCTAGTCGTCAGTCGTCTGAAAATCAAGAACTTTGACGCTACAAATATAGTAGAAGAAATTATTGATTGCGATGATAAAAGAAGAGAATATCAATTAAAAAAAGATAATTTGCAAAAGCAAATGAATGATATTTCAAAAGAGATAGGTAAATTGTTTGCTCTAGGAAAAAAAGACGAAGCCGAAAAGGCAAGAAAAAAAACAGGAGAAATTAAAGAACAAATAAAAGAAGCCGAATTATCGTTTACTAAGACAGAAAAAGAATTACACTCATTAATAGTTTTATTGCCTAATTTACCGCACGAGTCTGTTAAATTTGGTAAAGGAGAAAACGATAATGAAATAATAAAAGAAGCTGGCGTAATCCCTAATCTAACAAATAGTAAGCCACATTGGGAATTGATTAAAGATTATAATATTATTGATTTTGAATTAGGGAACAAAGTTACTGGTGCCGGATTTCCTGTTTATATTGGAAAAGGGGCAAAACTGCAAAGAGCATTAATAAACTTCTTCCTTGATGAAGCCGAAAATGCTGGATATACAGAAATACTACCACCACTTCTTGTAAACGAAGATAGTGGATTTGCAACAGGACAATTACCTGATAAAGAAGGACAAATGTACCACATAACTGCAGATAATTTATATCTTATTCCTACAGCTGAGGTCCCTTTAACAAATTTGTACAGAGATATTATATTATCGGATAAGGATTTTCCAATAAAAAACATGGCTTATTCAGCTTGTTTTAGGCGTGAGGCTGGCTCATGGGGAGCTCATGTGCGTGGTCTAAATCGTTTACATCAATTTGATAAAGTAGAAATTGTTCAAATACGAAGACCTGAAGAATCTTACAAAGCACTTGAAGAAATGAAATCGCATGTGGAAAACATCTTAATAAAACTAAGATTACCCTCCCGAGTACTAAGGCTTTGTGGAGGCGATATTAGTTTCACTGCGGCCCTTACTTTTGACTTCGAAGTGTTTTCAGCAGCTCAAGAAAGATGGCTTGAAGTAAGTTCTGTATCAAACTTTGAAGACTTTCAGACAAATCGTCTCAAATTAAGATATAAACCTGAAAATGAAAAGAAGACCAAACTTGCCCACACTCTTAATGGAAGTGCTCTTGCATTACCTCGGATTATGGCTGCAATTATCGAAAATTATCAAACAGAAGACGGAATTATTATTCCAGAAATACTGCGTAATTATACTGGCTTTAATATAATATCTAAATAAATTATATAAAATTTGAGTTCTTTTTCGTTATTTTACAATTATTAAAACTTTAATTAAACAAATTGAAAATAAAGCAAATATATCGTTTCATACTACTTTTAAATTTGTTATTTGTAATACAACTATCGAGTTTTTCTCAAAACAACAATGCACAATTAGCTTTAAAATACTACAAAAACGAAGAGTACGACAAGGCGGCCGAATTATATCATAAACTATATAATGAAACTGGTTATAAAAACAATAGAGACTATTATTTGCGTTGTTTGTTTGTACTTAAAGATTATGATATTGCCGAAAAGTTTTTAAAAAAGGAGATACGTAAAAATAAAAACGACTATTATCTCCAAATCGACTTGGGAATGGTGTATTTTAACTCAAACAAGTTTAAAGACGCTGAAGTTATTTTTAACAAAGTTATCGAACTTGTAAAACGAAATAAAAACAATGTGTTTGGTGCAGCAGCTAAGTTTATTAATTATCGACAATATTCGTATGCAGAGCAAACATATAAAACTGGTGCATCTTATCTTAGGACAAGTTTTAATATGGAATTAGGAAATCTATTTTATATCCAAAGGGATTATCAGCGGATGATGGACTACTATTTAGAACACCTAAAAAACAATCCTAATATACTTAGTACGTTGCAATCAAGATTACAATATGTTATGGCAAACGACATTGACGGTAGCGTAGAAACTATTATTGAAACTGCAATTTTTGAGAAAATACAGCAAGAACCACAAAATATAAGCTTTAACCAATTGCTGATATGGCACTATACTCAAGCCGGAAAATTTAGAGTTGCCCTAAATCAACTTTATGCTATTGATAAACGAACTAAAACAGGAAGTGAAAAGGATATTTTGAATTTTGGAATGATGCTTTACGAAAACGAAGAGTTTGATTTAGCATTAGAAACTTTTGATTACCTTATGAATAAAGGGGAAGAGAATTATATTTACAATTCTGCATATATAGAATATCTAAATGTCCTATATGTTAAAACAAGCTCTGTTTTAATCCCAGATAAAACTGAACTTGTAAAATTGGAACAAATGCTTACAGAAGCATTAAGCATGGTTTTGCGCAGAGAATCATACAAAATTATATATGCCTTAGTAAATATAAAAGCCTTTTATCTTGATAAACACCAAGAGGCAATTAACCTTATTGAGAAATGTATAAACGAGAAAAGATTTTTACCTGAACAGGAACAAATTATCAAATTAATGCTTGGTGATATATACTTTCTTAATAATAACCCGTGGGATGCAATTTTAGTTTATGCACAAGTCGAAAAAGAAATGCTAGAATCTCCTATCGGGCACGAAGCACGTTATAGAAAAGCAAAACTTGCATATTATACTGGGCAATTTAAATGGGCACAAGCACAACTTGATGTTTTAAAAGCCAGCACATCAAAACTGATAGCTAACGATGCTATGGAACTAAGCCTGTTTATAAGCGAAAATTTTAACCTCGATACTACTGAAACTACTATGCAAATTTTTGCTCGTGCAGATTTTTATATCTTTTCAAAACAATACAATTTGGCTTTTCAAAGTTTAGACTCAATAATACAGTTTTATCCTTCGCATAGTTTAATAGATGATGTATTGTATAAAAAAGCCCAAATTTATGAAGCCACTGGGAACTACACTAAAGCATCAAAACTTTATAAAGAAGTTGCAGATACCTACTACTATGATATCCTAGCCGATAATGCTTTATTTAAATATGCGATAATACAAGAAAAGTTTAAAAATACTGAGCTCGCCAAAGAAGCATATTTTAAACTTATTGCAGATTATCCAGGAAGTATATTTACAGTTGAGGCTCGTCAAAATTTGCGTAAATTAACAGATGCAAAACCATGACAAGTTCAAAAGACCGAATAATATTAGGCATAGACCCAGGGACGAACATCATGGGGTATGGAGTTATACATGAAAAAGGTAAGACAGTTGAGATGATTGGTTATGGCATTATTGATATGCGTAAAATGGATGGTCATTTTAATAAATTAAAACATATTTACGAGAGAACCTTACAACTAATTGACGGGTTTAATCCTGATGAAATGGCAATAGAGGCTCCTTTTCAAGGAAAAAATGTACAATCAATGTTAAAACTTGGACGGGCACAAGGGGCTGCAATATCTGCAGGGCTTACACGAACTATTCCAATATTCGAATATGCTCCTCGTAAAATTAAGCTCGCAATTACAGGAACAGGTACAGCATCAAAAGAGCAAGTTGCAGGGATGCTCCTAAAATTGTTAAAACTTGAGAAAATACCCAAACAATTAGATGCAACAGATGGATTAGCAGCAGCATTATGTCACTATTATCAACGTGATAAACTTAAATCAGATTCAAATTGTAAATCATGGAGCGATTATGCAAAACAAAAAAAACTGATTGAACCCAAGACCAGAAAAAAAAGAAAACTTCCGTAGAAACAAATGAAACCTATAATAAAAATAGAAAACCTCTCTAAATTATATCGTCTCGGATTAGTAGGAACGGGCACTCTGCAACACGATCTAAATCGTTGGTGGACAACCAGTGTTAGAGGAAAAGAAGACCCATATTTGACAGTTGGAAAAACAAATGTAATCTCAACCCGAAACTCGAACCGAGCCGCAGGCGAGCTCATGAGCGTAGCGAAAAAACTCGAATCTCAATACGTTTGGGCATTAAAAGATATTAATCTTGATGTTAACCAAGGAGATGTTATTGGGATTATTGGTAAAAATGGTGCAGGAAAATCTACCTTATTAAAAATACTCTCGCGAGTTACAAAACCTACTACGGGAAGCATAAAATATAACGGGCGCATTGCCTCACTATTAGAAGTTGGGACAGGTTTTCATCCAGAAATGACAGGGCGTGAAAATATTTACATGAACGGAGCAATAATGGGAATGCCGCGTGCCGAAATTACTCAAAAGCTTGACGAAATAATTGATTTTGCTGGTGTAGAAAAATATATTGATACTCCAGTTAAGCGATACTCTTCTGGTATGGCAGTACGCCTTGGTTTTTCGATTGCTGCACATCTAGAACCAGATATTCTGGTGGTGGATGAAGTCCTTGCAGTTGGTGATGCCGAATTTCAAAAAAAAGCTCTTGGCAAAATGCAAGATGTATCTAGCAATTTAGGTAGAACGGTGCTATTTGTTAGTCATAATATGGCATCTGTGAAAAACCTCTGTAATAAAGGTATTATATTGAAAAATGGGATGATTTCTAAACATGGAGATGTTGCTCAAATAATTGAAACCTACCTTTTAGGAAAAGAAATTAATAATAATAAATTAAATTTTGACGAGCGAAAAGGTAGTGGAAGAGTGCAAATTGAAAAAATTAATATCTATGCAAATAATAATACCAAACTTAGTCCATTTACTGGTGGAGATTTACATTTAGACTTCAATATTAAAAATCACTTTAATGATGACTTATCTAAACTTAAACTCAGTTGCGGTATTGACGACATTTATGGCAATAGATTAATCTTACTGAGCACAAAATTATTACCTCCAAAAAATGTGCAAATCAAAAATAAAGTCTCTTTCATTGTACCCAAATTACCATTAAATACTGGTAATTATACAATAAATGTTTTTTTAATTCTTAATGGACAATTAACAGAAGCTGTATTAAATATTTGCTCATTTTATGTGGAACAAGGCGACTATTACGGCACAGGTAGAATTATATATCCCAATAAAGGGAAGTTCTATGTTGATTTTGATGTAAAATATGAATAATAAACTTGCAAATCTATTGTTAAACTTCAGACTATCAGCTTATTACAAATTAGATGCTGATAATTCGAGTTATAATGTTTATGATAGAGAAATTCAGTGAAATTAAATACTATTGAAAAATATAATTACTAAGAATAGTGGAAAATTACGAACATAACATAAAACCAACATCTTCGCTTTTAGAACTTAACTTCAAAGAACTTTGGGAATATCGAGACTTAATTTACATGTATATTAAACGCGATATTGTTACTTTTTACAAGCAAACAATTATGGGACCTCTATGGTTCGTAATTCAGCCAATACTTACAACTCTTATGTTTATGTTCGTATTTGGTAATTTGGCAGGATTATCAACAGACGGAATTCCACAACCTTTATTTTATTTCTCAGGAATTATTTTATGGAATTATTTTGCTGACTGTCTTACCCGTAATTCAAAAATTTTTATTGAGAATCAAAATGTATTTGGTAAGGTTTACTTCCCGAGATTAGTTGTGCCAATTTCGATTACGATTTCAAATTTGGTTAAGTTTTTTATTCAATTTATCATATTTACTGGCATTTATGTTTATTATTATTTTAGTACTGACGGTATAGTAACACCAAATATATATATTTTATTACTCCCATTATTAGTTATAATGGCAGCAGGTTTGAGCCTCGGTTTTGGAGTAATATTCTCATCCTTAACAACAAAATATCGAGATTTAAACTTTCTCTTACAATTCGGAGTTCAACTCTGGATGTATGTTACCCCAGTAATTTATCCATTAAGTTCAATACCAGAGAATAAGCAATGGTTAATTGCACTAAATCCTATGACAGCAATAATTGAAACATTTAAATACGGAGCAATAGGACAAGGCGTTTTCTCATGGATTTATCTTGGATATAGTTTTGTATTTATGATTATCTTGCTGTTTGTGGGAATTATAGTTTTTAACAAAGTCGAAAAGGGCTTTATGGATACGGTATAGCGAGTGTGGTATGACGAAACATTAAGACTCTTAACCCGCATTATTCATCGCATTATTCTTGGTTGGTTTATAATGAGTTGTTAGTCAGGGGCTTGACAAGGTATTTGTGGTTTTATTATTAGTCAAATTTTGAGAAAGCTTACAATTATCTTTGTGCATCTGCTTCGTTGCGAAACCCTTGAACCTTTAGCTCTTGAACACCTATAAATATAATAAAAAATGTGAATAAATATAAGGATATATCTGCAAGTTTCGACGCCTACCAGCTACACAAAGCTAATCGTATGAATAATGCGGGTTAATAATAAAATGAGCGTAAACCATATTTTATATTTTTGTAGATAAAAAAGTTGCATTTGCTGGTTGAATCTACCATATATTTTTTGATAAGTTTAAACATTTTTGTATTTTGCTTGTTTATCTAACAAACATTATTTATTAACTATTAAAACATAAAATTTTATGATTGAATTACCAAAATTACCTTATGCAATGAATGCATTAGAGCCGCACATTAGTGCACAAACAGTTGAGTTCCATTATACAAAGCACCATAATGGTTATGTAAAAAAACTTAATGGATTAATAGAGGGAACCGACTACGCAAAAAAATCTCTCGAAGACATTATTAAAACATCTGATGGTGGGATTTTCAATAATGCTGCTCAAGTTTGGAATCATACGTTTTATTGGGAAGGTTTTTCTGCTACTCCACAGCAAAAACCAAGTGGCAAACTTGCAGATATGATCAATCAAACGTTTGGATCTTTTGAGAAGTTTGTTGAAGAATTTAATACAAAAGCTGCTACTTTGTTTGGCTCGGGTTGGGCATGGTTGGTTCTTGATAACGGCAAATTAAAAATTACTGGAACTTCAAATGCTGGTTCTCCACTAACAGAAGGACACAAGCCGCTTTTAACATGCGATGTTTGGGAGCATGCTTACTATTTAGATTATCAAAATCTAAGACCAAAATATGTTGAGAACTTCTGGGAATTAGTTGACTGGAAGAAAATCGAAGAAAGATTGTAAAATAAAAAAGCCTGCTAAGCAGGCTTTTTTTTTATGTTAAATTCTTCTCATTATTAGGCTTAATTTATTCGCCACTAATTATATGGATTAAGCTTTATCTAATTCAATAGTAAAATGTCTCATAATAGGTGCTTCCCATGTAATGTTAAAACCTGAAGTTATTTCGTTTCTACGGTCATACACATTTTTAAGTGCAGCAGCTATATAGTCCATATGATTATCTGTGTAAACTCTTCGAGCTACAGCTAATCTTAAAAGCTCTAATTTTGGATATCTATTTTCGCGTGTAACGGGGTCTCTATCGGCTAAAAGTGCTCCAATTTCAACTCCTCTAACGCCACCTTCAAGATATAATTCGATACCAAGAGTTTGTGCCCTAAATTCTTCTTTTGGTACATTTGGCAAAACTTTATTTGCATCAACAAAAATTGCATGACCACCAATAGGATATTGAATAGGGACTCCGTACTCCATTAGTTTTTTACCTAAATACTCAACCTGTTTTATTCTTGTTTCGAGATAATCAAATTCAGTGTTCTCATCTAGTCCAACTGCAAGTGCAGCCATATCACGTCCCGACATGCCACCATAAGTTACATAGCCCTCAAACAAAATACTAAATGTGCAAGCTTGACGATAGGTTTCTTCATCTTTAAAACCAATAAAGCCTCCAATGTTAACGACACCGTCTTTTTTTGCACTCATTGTTGCATAGTCAGCATATTGATACATTTCAGCAACAATCTCTTTAATTGACCAATCTTTATATGGCTCTTCGCGAAGTTTGATAAAGTATGCGTTTTCCGCAAAACGAGCAGAGTCATATAATACTGGAATATCGTATTTTTTACTTAAAGCATAAACATCTTTCATGTTCTGAATTGAAACAGGTTGCCCTCCTGAAGAGTTGCAGGTAACAGTTACAATACAGCATGGGATTTGCTCTTTTGGGTAGTCTTTATAAACTTTTTCTAATTTTTCTAAATCAAGATTACCTTTAAAAGGGTGATCAATTGTAGTGTCAAAAGCCTCATCAATTGTACAATCTACTGCTTTTGCTTTACGATGTTCTATATGTCCTTTTGTAGTATCAAAGTGTGAGTTTCCTGGTACGATATTGCCTTCCTTTACTAAAACAGAAAACAATACATTTTCTGCAGCTCTACCTTGATGCGTAGGGAGAAAATAATCAAAGCCCATTATACTTTTTACTGTATCTTTTAGCTCGTGAAAACTACTTGCTCCAGCGTAAGACTCATCTCCAGTCATTATCGCTGCCCACTGACGATTACTCATCGCTCCAGTACCACTGTCGGTTAACATATCTATAAAGACGGCATCGCTTTTTAATTTAAATAAATTGTATTGAGCTTCTTTAATCCAAGCAGCTCTTTCTTCTTTAGTACTTCTTTTAAGTGCCTCTGTTGTTTTAATTCTATACGATTCTGAAAATGGTAATTCCATAATATTTAATTTTTTTTATTGTGATTTAATAAATTCGATTATTATTGAGCAGGGATGCTCTGTAAGATTATAGAAATTTACGAATAAAAAGAATCTCGCTTCTTAATGTTTAAAAAGACAAAATTTGCTAATATATTAACGATTCTAAATTCGTCCATCGAACTACTGTATAATTAGCAACAAATTTATAAAAAATATTCCTTTATAAGAAAAGTTTTGGTCAAAAGTTTTATGTATATGCTATCAAACACTGTTTTTTTTTAATAATATGTAAAATCATTTGTTGATGTGTGAGTAAATGTATTACTTTTGTATCGTATTAGAGATAATTTAACCATGAGAGTTGTTTTTTTAATGATATTGATAGTCAGCATGTTGGGTGCTTGTATTCAAAATTCTGTTTCGGATAATAAGACTGGTCAACAGACTGATACAATTGTTGATAAAAAAGATACTGTTTCTCAAGATACAGATGTATATAAAGTATATATTGAGGATAATAAAAGTGAAATAAGTGACTCAATTCCTGTTGATGAATATTACTCAGATCCCCTTGTAGTTTCTTATGTTCAACAGAGTGATACAATGGTTATAAATGAGAATTGTGTGATATTTCTTTGGCCAGATAGTTTAGAAATTGTCGCAATGCAAGATCAGTATCCAGTAAGATACCTTGATATACTTAATGATAAAATTTCGTATGTTTCTGATGCAGCTATAGTGATGGACGCGGATGGAATAAAGAATTTTTTTTGTGATAAATCAGTAATTAAATTTATAAATGCTCCTGAAGATATTATTCTGCAACGAAAAAAAGTTGAAGGAGATATGCTAATGTTTAAATATGGTAAACAACCTTATGTTCTAGATGCGGTAGAGTTTGATATTGAACAAGTAAAAGCATTTTTTGTAGATAAAATTGATACACTTAAGAACTTAAACTAAAGAGTTTAGTAGTTAAAAAACGCTGTGCCTAAAACATCTCAACTCTTACAAAAACTAGAGCCAAAGTATGTTGTTTGTATTATTTTGAATTTAGCCGATGCAGTAGTTTTGGTTCTTGTCTTTAATAAAATTATATGGTTTTAATCACACAAGGCCATAGCTACCACACATACTAAAAGCCGACTGAATATTTAGCACCCAACTTGATATAAAAACAGAAAGGGAAAAACGAGAATGGACACAAACAGAGTTTGGTGCAAAAATTGGCATCAATACAAGTGCTATAAGTCGTATTGAGAACGGAAGTCAAAAATTTAGTAAATCTAAATTAAAAAAATTGTCCGAACTATTTCAAATTGAACCCCAAAAGATTATAGACTTGTTTTTTGCAGACAAATTTGCTCATGAAGCATTTAAATACAAATGTTCAGATAAAATTTTCATTGTAGCTGAAGAAACAGCAAATTACATTAAGAATAAGAACATGAAACAAGGAGAATTAGAACTATGAAAAACAAATTAAAATATATTGACTTATTTTCTGGCTCTGGTGGTTTTTCATTAGGATTTGACAATAAAGGATTTCAAAATGTTTTTTCCATAGATATTGAACCAAGTTTTTGCAAGACTTATAAATACAATTTCCCAAAACACCAACTGATTGAAAAAGATATTTGCAACTTGTCTGATTCTGAAATCTCATATCTTAAAGAATTTGATGAAATTGATGTTGTAATAGGTGGACCACCATGTCAGGGGTTTAGTATGGCTGGAAATATTGGAAGAAAGTTTATTGATGACCCTAGAAACAAATTATTTAAAGAATTCGTAAGAGTTGTAAAGCTTGTTCAACCAAAGTTTTTTGTAATGGAAAATGTTGCTAGACTTTATAATCATAATAAAGGAGAAACAAGAAATGAAATCATAAAGGATTTTCAAGAAATTGGTTATAAAGTTGAATGCAAAATTCTTAATTCAGCAGATTTTGGTGTACCACAAGTTAGAAAGAGAGTAATATTTATTGGCACAAATCAAAATCAAAACATAATCTTTCCAACAAATACTGTGAGAAAGTATTTGACTGTTAAAGAGGTTCTTGACTGTTTTCCTCCACTTGAATCAGGAGAAGAATCTACAATTCCGAACCATATAGCAATGAATCATTCGAACCAAATGCTAGAAAAGATGAAATATGTAAAAGATGGAGGATGCAGAGAAGAAATACCAGTGGATTTAAGACCAAAATCAGGAGACACAAGAAAATATATTCGCTATAAAAGTGATGAACCTTCGGTTTGTGTTACAGGTGATATGCGAAAAATATTTCATTATGAGCAAAATAGAGCTTTAACAGTAAGAGAATTAGCAAAACTTCAATCGTATCCTGATGATTTTGTGTTTAAAGGTTCCAAAATATCACAACAACAACAAGTGGGTAATTCTGTACCACCAAAAATGGCTGAAGCAATTGCAGAAGTAATCATCAAAATGTCTGAGAATGTTTAAATACCCCAAAGTTAATTATATAGGTAATAAAGAGAAAATCGCAAAATGGATTTGCGACCAATTCCCAAGTGATGCTAAAACCTTATTTGATGCATTTTCAGGTGGTTGTTCTTTAAGTTATGAAGCAAAATTTAGAGGGCTTGAAGTATATACAAACGATATCTTGAAAATAAATTATCATATTGCTAATGCTTTAATACAAAACAATTCAACAATTTTATCCAAAGAAGATATTGAAATAATTTTTTCAGGCGAACCATTTGAAGGTTTTATGTTTAAAAACTATTCAGAGGTTTTTTTCTTTCCCGAAGAATGCAAAGAACTTGATTTGTACAGACAAAATATTGAAAAATTAGATTCGGAAACTAAAAAATCTCTTGCTTTTGCATTAATGCGTAGAACTATGATTCGCAAAATGCCATATTCACGCTTCAATATAAATTGGGACAAGATCAAGCAACTAAGAGATGAAGAGTATAGTTATGAAAAATATAAACGAAAAAGAGCTTATCACAATAAGTCATTCAAATACCATTTTTTACAAAATGTAAATGAATATAATAATTCCGTTTTTAATAATTCAAAGAACAACATCGCCTACAATGATGATGTTTTTAATTTGTTAGACAAAATTAAAGCAGACATCATTTATTTAGACCCGCCTTATACAGGCACTATGAATAATTACTTTGGTTTTTATGGTTTAATTGATGACTTTATTGAATCTTCAAAAACAATCCCATTTGAAAATAATTTTATTGACAGAAAAACAATAGGATTATTGTTTGACAAATTATTTTCAAAATTATCAAACTTTAAATATTGGATTTTGAGTTATAACAACTCTTCATTTCCAACAAAAAATGAGTTGTTATATTTGCTTAATAAATATTCAGATAATGTTCAGGTAATTGAACGTAAGCATAACTATAAGATAACAGGAAAGGAAAAGAAAGAAACGAATAAAGAATATTTATTCATAGTAAAAAATGAACTTTATCAAGATAATACTAGGGGAAATTATGCCACAGCAGAATTATGAAGAATATTGGAAATTAACCAATGCTTTTACCGATTATAATGGAAAAAAGTTTTTAGATACACTCGCTGTATGTGTTAAATTTATAGATAATTTTAAAGATGAGCCTTATTTCGAAGATAAATATAATAGACTTCAACTTGAAGTTGAAAAGGTTAATCCTATAAATTTAATTTCGATAAGAAAATCAACAAATCAACTAGTAAAAATGGGGTTTATCAATTCTTTTTTGGTTTCATACCATCCACAAGCTAAAGAATATATTGATGCAAGAACCAACAAAAAAAGAGAAACACTTTTATCTAAAATAATTTATTCAAATTCAAGCTTTAACAGAGCAGTAAATAATGAATCTTCAATAAAGCAAATCAACTTTTTGATTCAAACTTTAATTGAGAAAGGCAAATTGTCCAAAGAAGAAATAATAGCCTTAATGCTCGTAGATATTGAAAAACACGACGAACCATTTATTAAATCTGATGAATTGCAAAACTATGTAGCAGAAGCTAGAAAGATTGGTTTTATCGACAGGAAACACAACCAAATTGGATATCTCTACAATATTTTAGGTAAACTTGATGATTTAGTTTTCGTTAAAGATGATTTGTATTTCAAAGAAGATGCAGAACAAATTTTTGGAGAAGATTTAAAAGCTATTACAAAAAGAAGAGACCCATATTTACACAGATTATACAAAAATCAACTTCAAGAAGAATGCGAAGAATTATATGGTAATCCACTTTGTGTTTTAGAAAAATTAACTTATCCCGTATTAATAGCAAGTCATATTAAGCCCTTTATTGAATCTAATGAAATAGAAGCTTATGACCCAAATAATGGCTTACTTCTAAGCAGAACAATTGATTCACTTTTTGACTTAAAATATATTTCACTTACAGACGAGGGAACAATCATTTTTTCAAAACGATTATCAAATGACGTAGTCAAATTTTGGAAAAATTACACATTAGATAAGCACATTTTGAACGAACAAAGATGTAAGTATTTAGAATATCATAGACAGTTATTGAAAAAAATAGATGCAGCCGCTTAAAGCCATACACATAGGCAAGTCGTACCAGCCACCACAAAAGCCAAAACTTGCAAAGAGTATGTCGTTGCCAACACTAGTAAGTACAAAGAAATACGTGTAACAGGCGGTATATTTTATTGGCAAATTCATTGTTTTAGATATAAAAGCTGGAAAGGATAAATAAAAATTAAAATAATTTTAAAATAATTTGGTAAGATTAAAAAACAAATATATATTTGCACTCCCAAATAATGGGGAACGTTCTTAGAAATCGGGAGTTTAGCTCAGTTGGTTCAGAGCACCTGCCTTACAAGCAGGGGGTCAATGGTTCGAATCCATTAATTCCCACAATCAAAAAAAGCCTTACTTTTTAGTGAGGCTTTTTTTATTACAAGCTTTAAGAGATAGTGTCATTTATTTTTTCTCTTTGTGTAAGAGTGAAATAAAATTCTTGCCCACAAATTTTGGTTTCCGAGTAAAACGAAAACCAAGCTCGCCTGGATTTAGCTCTGTGCCAATTGGCAAAGCAGATCGGCAATTATTATTTCTTAACAATTTTCTTGATGACTACTTTATTTCCATTACTTATTGCAATGAAATATACACCTTTTAAAAGATGAGAAATGTCTATTCTTTGACTATCATTTTTATTCCACCGAATATTTTCTACAATTCGTCCATTAATATCCGTAATCACAATCGTTTGTATATCTATATTGCTTTTACCAGGTGTTAAATTAAAATAATCTTTTGTTGGATTTGGAAAAATATGAAAATCATTATTTTCATTCAAATTACTTATTAATGCTGTTACCCCCTCCAACTTTTTAATTTTATTATCAGCTGTATCAATAACCCAAAAATTTTCACCATCATAAGCTAAATCAGTTGCATTACAAACGATTCTATATTTCCAATTTTCATCATACCCATTGGTTACAGTAATCAAATCTCCTCCATACCTAATTGCCCAAATAGAATCATAAGCAACTGTCATACCGACTAAATGTGTACAACATAAATCTGAACAGATGCCATTTCTTTCAACTTCAATTAAACAAGGTCCATAACCTCCATTATATGAAATATAAAACTTATCATTGTGGAACTCTAATCCCCATAAATCGCCAGACTGTAAATTTGTTGCAGAACCAATTATTTCTATTGAATCAATTTTGTGTCCATTTGATTTATCAATTTTGTATAAAAAATAAACAGGATAAGCTGATGTATTCATTATAGTATCTTTAACTATTTTTGAATTTAAAGCCCATAAAGTATCATTTACGAATGATATACCCGTAATCATTGAGGATATTACTTCGATTGAATCAACTGTTTGACCTGTTGGATTAGATTTGTAAATCATTCCACTGATATGATCACTCACCCAAAAGTCCGTGCCATCAAAGGTCAACCCCCATGGATTTGGTGTCGGAGAATTAAATTCAAAAATAACATTTAATGTATCATTTTGGGTAAACAAAACGTTTAATGATGCAATAATTGCAAAAATAGTTAATAAAATCCTTTTCATATTTCATATTATTATGGTGTTACTAATCAATACTAAATATAGTTATTGTTTTTTAAAAATGCAAAATTATTTTTCACCATACCACTATTAATGAGTAATGCCAAACCTATTAGAATTATATTTAGGTAATGAGCTATTTTTGCTGTATGACAGAAGATGTAAAAGAATTACAAACATTAGTAATGGTTCTCTTAAAAAAGTTTGAAGAGTTTACTAAGAAGTTGTAGTCTTAAAGCATCGTCTATCAAAATATGAAAACCCTAAAAACAGCAATAATAGTTCCATCCCACCATCAAAAGATGAAAACAGACCGAAAAGAACAAGCTTGCGAGAAAAATCAGATAGAAAAGTAGGTGGTCAAAAAGGCAGAAAAGGAAAAACTTTAAATATGGTTGAAACACCAGATATTATTGAAACACATATACCTGAATTTTGTAATTGTTGTGGTAATAATATTTCAAATATGAGTCGTGTACCATATAGCAACTGCACACATTTTAAACTAAGTTATGTCAGTTAATCGAGTGTAAATTGCATAGTAATAAACATTGAAAATTTATCAAATCTCATACGACTTTAAGCAAAATTTGCTAACTTTAAAGAAACAATTTGCAGTCAATTATCAAAAAGTTCTGGATTATAATGAAATTGTAAATCTGTAAACCGAAGATTTTAAAACTGAACCAAGTTTTAATTAACATACAACAACAATGAAAACCAATAAGAATTTACATTTAAATCGTTCCAATCGTAGAGTTCAGCACAATTATTCAGATCCGGGTATATATTATATAACTGTCAACATACAGGACGAAAAAAAATCCTCGGTGTGGTTGAATATGGCGAAATCATTAAAAACGAGATAATCAAATTACCAGAATACCACAAACGAATTGTTTTGGATGAATGAGTGATAATGCCCAATCATATTCATGTAATAATTATCAACACAGAAAACGATTATCTAAAGGTAAAACAGTATATAATTGACAACCCAAAAGAATGGAGTTCGTAAAACTATGATTATAACAATTTTTGCATCTTTTAAAATAATACAAACCAAATTTGAACCGTAAACAAGACATATTATCAATTTGCTCCGCAAACGAAACAATACGTTATCAATAATCAAATTATTTAGGATCTGCCTCATTAGAACTTGACAAATCTGCTGCAATAATAAGTTTTTTTGTTCTCTTTTTTGTGCGTTAATATTGGTTTTTATCTGTATTCTAATTTTATGCTAATTGTTCCATTTTACGCAGAAATAGATGTTTTTCATTTTTATTATACACTTAAAAATTTTATAAATTCATAAAAAAACTTCGTTAGCTGAATTTATATGATTAATTTAGCCGAATTAAGTATAAAATGAAATTACAGAAAAACATAATTGATATTGGAGCTTGGTTAGCATTTGCGATTAGTTTAATTGTATATCTGACTAGCATGTCGTTAACTGTAAATTTTTGGGACTGTGGCGAAATTATTACCTGTGCTCACGGATTGCAGATAGGACACCCGCCAGGTGCTCCGTTTTATATGATACTTGCCAGAATATTTTCAATATTTGCGTTTAATTCTGAAAACATTGCATTTTTTGTCAACCTATTATCGGTGTTTTCTTGTGCGTTTGCAGTGTTTTTTACTTATAAGAGCATTATTATTTTATTAAAACGATTTAAAAATAACGAAACAGATGCAAAAAACGATTTATTACATAGCGGGGCAGCGTTTATAGGAGCAATTGCTCTTGCTCTTTCGTCAAGCTTTTGGTTTATCGCAACCGAAGCCGAAGTTTATTCATTATCTATATTTTTTACTTCGCTTACTGTTTGGACAATGTTAAAAACAACAAGTTTTACTAAAATATCTGCTAAAAACAGATGGACATTGTTGACTGTTTTACTCCTTGGAATATCCACTGGCGTACATTTGCTAAACATTTTGGTTATTCCTGCTTTTGTTTTTATTTATTATTTCGACAGGAGAACTCAAAACAAAAAAGAATTTGCAAAATTTAGCCTTTATGCGATTTTATTACTTGTTTTGGCACAAGCAGTAATAACTTATTTACCTGTAATTGCATCGAAATTCGAGTGGTTTTTTGTAAATCGCTTATATCTGGGATATAATTCGGGATTATTTGCTTTTGCAATATTTTCATGTACAGTTTTTATTTCGGGGATATGGTATTCTGGAAAAAAGAAAAAACTAAATTTGAATTTTGTTATTACAGGTCTGATGTTTTTCATTATGGGATTTTCGATATACGTAACGGTTTTAATTCGTTCGGCTGCAAACCCACCAATTGATGAAAATAATCCTGAGACCATTTTTAATTTTGTGTCATATCTAAACCGCGAACAATATGGCGACCGTCCGTTATGGTATGGACAACAATTTAATTCGCAAAAAGATAAAATAAATCCTTACATTGAGGGGGCACCTGTTTACGATACTGTTAGCGGCAAATACGAAATTATTAGTCGCAAACCCGAGGCAAATTACATTTCGGCTGACAAAGTTTTTTTACCACGAATGTGGAGCGATTTACCTGAACATATTGCTGCATATAGACAGTGGACAAATTATAAAAAGGATGACGTACCCTCTTTTGCAACGAATATAAAGTTTATGTTCAGATACCAATTTAATCACATGTATTTTAGATACTTGTTTAGAAATTTTATTGGTGCTCAAAACGATATTCAGTCGCATGGAGGACCTATTTATGGAAACTGGATATCTGGAATTGGTTTTATTGATAAATTAAGACTAAATACACCCAACGAATTGCCAGAATTTTTAAAAAATGATATGTCTCGAAATCCGTATTATTTTCTACCTTTTATTTTTGGAATTATTGGTCTGATATATCTTTTTCAGAAAGATAAAAAATACTTTCTTGTGAGTCTTTTATTATTTATTTTTACTGGTATAGCTATTGCTTTTTATCTAAACCAGCATCCATATCAGGCACGCGAAAGAGATTATTCTTATGTTGGTTCTTTTTATGTTTTTGCTATATGGATTGGAATTGGTGTTTATGCAATTTATCAATATCTTAAAAAACATTTTACAAAAAAACATCTAATATATATAGTTTTAAGCCTTTCGTTTTTGGCTGTGCCGTTTCAGTTTTTCTGTACAAATTTTGATGACCATAATCGTTGCCACGATGATTTTGCTTATTATTTTGCTTATAATATGCTAAATTCGTGTGCTGAGAATGCAATACTTTTTACGGCTGGTGATAATGAGACTTTTCCATTGTGGTATTTACAAGAAACACAAAATATTAGAACCGATGTTAAAATTATAAATCTTAGTTTTTTAAATACAAGTTGGTATTTAGAGCAAATTCAACGAAAACAACACAGCACAAAGCCAGTAAACATTAGCGTATCTTCCAAAGGATATATGTCGGGGCAGCGAGAGTTGTTGCCAGTTAGAAACAATCCTTATGCTTTTATCGAAGATATTTATTATCAGAATATAAATGAAATTAATGCTGATTATAAAGCCATATTTAATTTTTTATTAAAAATGTGGCAAACCAATGGTTTTGATAAAGAGCATCCTGATAAATATAATAATTTTATAAATTTTTATAGCGATATTCAGCCGCATGGAGCAGACCAAAATTTTAGAGATTTGCATGCTGTTGTGCAAAGCCTTGATAATGCAGAACAGTGCGAAGCTTTTGGTATAACACAAACACAGGCACTTGACTTAATTGGAAAGTTTAAAGTCTTCCTTGAGAAACAAACTAGTTACGCTTTACCTTTACATCCAGTCTTAAACTTTGTTTTTTCTGATGATGAATCAACAAAAATTGGCACAAAACTTTATCCTTATCCAATAGATTATTTCCCGGCTACTACCCTTTCGCTACCTGTAAATAATAATATTATTGATAAAGTTTTTGAGCTAAGTCCAAGTCAAAAAACATCACCTATCAACGAAATGATATGGTCTCCAGAACGTGAAAGCTTTACAAAAAGTGATTTAATGGTTTTAGAGATTATACGAAACCATTTGTGGGATAGACCGATTTATTTTAGTTCTACAATGAATACACGAAATTATCTTGGGTTAGATAAATATTTATATTTAGAAGGTTTTGCTTATAGATTAATGCCTCTAGAAACAGATATTAGCGAGGATAAACTCGTTAATGTGAATGCTAAAATAATGTATAATAATGTAAGTAATAAGTTTAAGTGGGGAAGTCTGAAAACCCAAAACAGACCTAGTGATATGGCAACACGCACAAGTCTGATAAATTCACGAAACCATTTTACACGTCTTGCACGTGGCTTGTATTTCGAGGGAGAAATAAAAAAATCGGAAGAGGTGCTTGATATGTGTGTAAAACTTATTCCAAACGAACTAATACCATTCGATTATTATAATGTAGGAATTGTTCATGGATATTATCGTGTCAATAAAAAAGCTAAAGCACGAGAGCTTGCTTCTGTAATTTCGCAAAACTCACTACAAGAATTGATTTTTTACTCATCGTTTAGCAAGCAACAGCAAACAGCTTTAGATATATATAAACAACGAGCAATGCAAACTATTCAAGAACTGTATGTATTAGCAAACCAATATAAACATCGAGAGTTTTTAGAAGAAATTAGTGATGTGTATGAAAAGGCTGCAAAAATATATACTGACATTTAATATTATCTTTACAAACACTAAATAGTAAAACAATTGGGTCTTGAGATTATTAGAAAACATAGCAATAAGGTATCCTAAAATATTTTGTAAGGGAATAACTAGAATAATAACCCCAGGTAAAACATTATATTTAAGTTTTGATGATGGTCCAAATCCTAAGGTAACAGAAAACATTCTTAAGCTTTTGGATAAGTACAACGCAAAAGCAAGTTTTTTTTGTAAAGGCTCAAATGCCATTATGTATCCTGACTTATTAGAAAAAATCAAAATAGCTGGTCATACGATAGGTAACCATTCATTTTCGCATTTGGATGCCTTTAAAGTCTCAAATAGAAAGTGGCTAATAGATGCTTTACGAAAATCGCCAGTGTCTGAAACTTTCTTTTTTAGACCACCGTACGGGCGGATATATCCTTGGCAATGTTGGCGTATTAAAAAAGATTACAAAATTGTATTATGGGATGTGCTAACTTATGATTATCATAAAAAATATAGTAAATCAAGAATTAAAAAGATAATTCTCAAAAACACTCGAAATGGGTCAATATTAGTCTTTCACGACAATTTATTCTCCGCACCTAAAATGCTTAGCGTACTTGAGTTTACACTGACATATTATTCAAAACTTGGTTATAGGTTTGAAAAAATTTAAAATTAATCAGTACCAGCCCTCCAAGTATCAAACAAAAGCACCAAGCTGCCTAAAGAGTAAGACTGCTAACTAAAGTCTCGAAGGCATCAATAAACTGATAAACTATTTTTTACTTTACATTAAAATCATTCATTAAATTAGCACTTCGAGATGTTGGTTGTTGCTTACCAGCACTTAAACGCTTTACTCCTTCAAAGATATAGCTCCGTAGTTCTGAGACACTAATATTATTATCTTTATTAATATCTGCTTTATTTTTAGAAACCCCTTCGATTAGACAATATGTAAATATTCCGTTTTCAATATCTTCTTTTTCTAAAGCATAACCACCTCCTGATGCTGCAGAAATTACAACTGTTCCTGTTCCTTTTTTAAGGTCGGCAAATAACAATCGCATTAGTTCGAACGAGTTGCGTAAACCTGTTTTGGGTGTGGTGCTGGACTTAGTGCTAAACATTGTAACACCGCGTGTTTCATCACTATCACTAACAGTGTTTACTGCAAAATCATCATCTTTATCAACTTCGCCTGAGTGACAAGCATCCATTAGTAGTAATTTATTTCGAGCGGGAATTCCGTCAAGTAGTCCTTCTATTTCGTCATATTTTAAGCCATTGTTTGACGGGTTTACGAAATCAATATTTGATGTGGCAAAATAAAAATCGAGCTCATCATCAAGTAAGCCGTGTCCAGCAATATGAACATACACATAATCATCAACTCCCGATTTCATTAGTTTGTCTTTTACAGCTAACACATTTTCTCGAGTACAATCTTCATTATAAAAAGTATGGATATGAACTTTATTAAAATTTTTATCATTATCTGTAAAAAGTTTCACAAAACCTTTACCATCGTTAATAGTGTAGCGTAAATTATACTGTGATTGTTCGTAATCTGTTACTGCGAGGGAAATTAGATATAAATCTGGTTTTGATTTGTCGGAGGCTTCGTAATTTACCGAAAGTTCTTCTTTTAGCGATTCAATCCCTTTTTCGTTTAAACAAGAGATATAAATTATGTTTGTACCTTTAGAAAGAGGGATATCTATTTTTTTATTTATAGATTTAGAGCTCTCATTTTTTAGCGACATCCCTTTAGTACCAAACAATGGGACATCGTTTACGTAAACATTAATTCTATCAAGATTATAATTTTCATCTATCATTGATAGTTCGACCGAAATATTTTTATTTGTCGTTTGAATTGGGATATTATCTTGATTTTCGATTTTTAATTCGGGGAGGTTTATGTTTCCGTTTAACATTTCTTCGGAAAACCCAAGTTTTGACAGACGTTTACGATATGCTTTATGATATAAGTCTATCATATCTTGATTAAAATAACCAAACGACTCTAACACGTAATCTGGTCGATTATATTTAATATCAAATTGCTCGGCAGGAAAAACCTTAGCATCAAAATTAAACCCAAGACCTGTAAGCGCATCACCAGTAGCCATATAGTAGTTATCAGGAGTAATAAAAATTAGTTTCCCCATATCAACGACATAAATACTTAATAATTTATTACCTGTTTCTAAGTTCCAAAGTATCATTGAGGCATCTTCACCAGAACTTATCAAGTAGTTTTTCCCTATAATTAATTCAAAGTCGTTAATATATCCTCTGTGTCCTATAAACTTTATAGTTTTGCCGTCTTTGGTTTTTCTCTCTATTTCGTAACCCTTAC
This sequence comes from Bacteroidales bacterium, assembly GCA_028686735.1. Classification (GTDB taxonomy): domain Bacteria; phylum Bacteroidota; class Bacteroidia; order Bacteroidales; family ML635J-15; genus Bact-19. The sequence continues at coordinate 7,822 of JAQUBO010000002.1, read as the reverse complement.
AAGTATATATGTCGCCATTTGCTGGATTTGACTTAATAATATAATCAGATTTTGTTGTTTTGTCATAAATATTTTCAACCACTAATAGGTTAACTGGAGGTTTTTTTGCAAAAATGCTGCTAGTACTAGTTTGGTTTTTTTCTGTATATCCTGTAATTGTTGTACTAAATCTTACAGCTTTATTTTTATCTTGTCCCCAACCATAAAATTCTTTTTCGTTTGCAAAAAGTAATTGTTTAAAAATATGTACATTGTTCTTTGACATAAGTCCAAGATTTGTTTTTTTGGGTTTCCTTTCTTCTTTAGGTTTGTTAATATTTAGATTGTTTATTGATGACACTTTTAACACTGGATTTGTCAAACCCCATTTACCGCCAGAGTATGCAATTGTTTTAGCATCAGGACTTATTGCGACGGAATAAACATTTTCGTCAAACCAGATTTCGCTTTTATCTTCGTTTGTAGCTTTTTCCTGAATACTCTGAATATTAAAAGTCTGCTTTACCTTTGATGTGTTTGGTTGTAATCTAAATTTTTGCAAAACGCATTTATTTTCAAAATCCACTATTGCCGCCATATTGTCGCTTCCAGCAGTGCCTGTAATATTAGAATTTGGGGAAAAACATATATCGTTAATAACCCCATTATGTGCATTTACCCCCTGACAACTAATTTTATCATCCTCGAATTTCAAAAGGTATGCAAAGCCCAATTCATCGCCAAATGCAACAAGACTATCGTTTGGGTGCGAAACTATTGCCGAGACGTTAAAACTTCGTGGTATAACACGCTTTTCAAACCTAAAATAAGGAAGGCTCCACACAGAAATAGATCTGTCAGATGAAGCTATTGCAACAAATTTACCATCAGCAGAAAAGTCAATGTCGTTAATGTTTAAAAAATGTGTATGGTCAAATTTCTTTAAACTTAAATTTTTGTTACAAAAATAGACACATCCTCGTTCGTCACCAGCAACAATATGTTTTCCATCAATCGAGTGTGCTGCAAAAGTAAAACTCGAATACGCATCTCGATTAAACAACGATTTACTTCCTTTTCTTAATACAGAACCGTTTATTTTAAAATCATTACTTAGCATTTTTCGTTGCATTTTACCAGAACCATCTTCAAGTTTTAATGTCTTCATATCAAATCTGTAGGTCTTCGATTTAGTTGCAAGTCGTAAGCTGTTTTCACTATCAAAATTCAAAGCTAGAACCAATTTATCCCCAGGTATTTTTATTCTATAGAACATTTTACCGCTAATAATGTCGTTAATTACCAGTTCATTATTTATATCTATACTTGCAATATATCTGCTTGTTGGGTCCCATTCAACACATAAAATTGCTCCCGAATGACCAGCTTGTACAACAGGCACTATCTCTTGTGAGAATAATGCAGCAAGGCTGATATTCAATACTATTATCGTTAAAAAGATCTTTTTCATGTCTGTGTATTTTATTGCTTATAATATTGTAAAACTCTCGAATCATCTTTTTTGCCCATGGGGACTAAATAACTTATCCCAATTCCGCCATATCCTCGCAATACAGGATTATCAGTGTATGTGGTTAATGGCGAGGCAGTATAAAAAATACTTGTTGTAAGAAATCGTGCCATGTAAATGTCGAAAGTAATTTTAGGACTTACATGAAAGCCAAGGTTTGCAAGATTTGAGAAAACAGTTTTTGGTTTAAAAGTTAAAAAGTCTGTTGTGCTATTTGATGTTGCGTCATATTCAATTAAATCCGCTTTATCTTTAGTTGTAAGTATTATGTTATTGGATAAAGGTAATCTTAAGTCAATTCCGCCACCTATTGCAAAATGAACAGATTTAATATAAAAGTGGAATTTATATATTAGTTCCAGCTTTGGAGTTATCATAAAAGAGCTTAATCTAAGACTATCGCTATTTGTTGAAGTATTTAGCATTCCTTTATCGAGGTCGAGTTCATAATTTGAGCTTACAAACTCTAAACCTGGAGTAAACACAAACCGACTTCTCTTGTATCCGACATCAAACGGAAATCCCAAACCGAGACAGCTTCCATTGGTTTCTCGTGCTGTTGCAGTGTAATCTTTACCACTGTAATGAATGGTAAAATCGTCTCCTTTCGATAAAAAGCCATAAGAAAAACTGGCTGTATAGCCTCTGATTATTTGCTGGGAGAAACCATCTATCGTAACAACTAGTAATAGTAATATCAATACTCTTTTCATAATAATATATATTAATGCAAGATTTTTTTGCTATATTTATTAACACAAAATTAAGATATATTTAAATACAAATACTTAATTAGTCAAAAAAAATGCAATTTACGTATAGATTTGATAAGAAAAAGGCTTACCAGACTTTTAAAGATGTGCAATAACGATTATATTTTACAAACAAAATTTTATGTCTAGTTTTTAATAAACTTCTTTGTTAAACAATTGTCATCAGTGTTAATTATTAAAACATAGAGTCCTTTTTGTAAGTTTGTAGTGTTTATATTAATAATTTCTCCTTCAGAAGCATTAATATTGGTTTCAAAAACGACCTGTCCCGATATATTAACAATTTTTAAGTCTGCTTTATATAATTCATTTATAGTTTTAATTGTCAGATTATCTGAAACTGGATTAGGATAGAGCATTAGAGTTTCAACACTATTTGCAATTCCCTCATTAATCTCAGTGATTGTGCCGTTCCATTTCCACATTCCGCTAGTTGTTGCATCTGTATTGAACCATCCCGACCAACCAGTGTTAGGGTTTATAAAATCGACATATAGATGTTGTACTTCGTCAATTGTAGTCCATGATAATCCACCGTCCTGACTGTATGATGATCCAGATGCATCTGTGGCAGCACCAGTCGAGAATACGACATCAGTTCCTTCGATCCAGCATAATCCATTTGTAAAGACAGTTCCTGAAGTAGTTAATTGAGTCCACGAGGCTCCACCGTTAGTAGTTTTATAAACAGTTCCTGACTGATTTACTATTAAACCATTATTTGCATCTTTAAACGAAAAGTTTGCACTTGCAGATGCTCCTGCAAAATCACTAACTGGAGTATTAAAGACCTCAAAACTAATGCCTTTGTTAGATGAGTGGTATAGTCTGCCTTTATTCGTTCCAAACCAAATATGATTTCCAATAACCTCGTATTTACGCACATATCCATATTCACTTGTTTGCGGATTTGGAATATTAGCTGCAGAAACTGCTGTCCATGTTGTGCCACCGTTTGTAGTTGTGTAAAGTTCAAATTCTTCATTTATAGGATCGCCTTGACAAAACCCATTATTTTCATCCCAAAAATAAACAACATTAGTAAAAGAACTGGCATTATTATAAGTTGCCGTATTTTGACGTGTCCAATTTGAGCCACCATTAGTGGTTTTCCAAATTCCACCAGTTTGCCCTGTTCCAGTTGGATAGGCTGCAAGCCAAGCAGTATTAGCATCTATTGCTGTAATCATAGATATTCCAAGACCAGTATTTCCAAGATTGAGATTTCCTGCTGTCCAAGTTGCTCCGCCGTTTGTTGTTTTTGTAAACTCTTGAATATTTGCTCCGTTACTCGACCCATCGTATGCCGTTGCCCAAACTATATTTTCGTTTACAATCGAAATGTGATTTATACCTCTCGAAGCAGTCGAAAAGCCTGATGCTTGTTCTATCCAGTTTCCTAGAGATGCTTCGGAAACATTAATATAAGCTGTTTTTGTTTCAGTATCGCTATTTGTTCCATCAGAAATAGTTAATTCAACAGTATAGATACCTTCACTATTGTATGTATAAGATGGGTTTTGCATTTGTGAAGTTCCACCATCCCCAAAATTCCAATTCCAATTTGTAGGATTACCAATTGAATTATCAGTAAAATTTACTGTTTGTCCAAGTGTAAGAGATGTTGCATTTGCATAAAAATCAGCATTTAAAGCGACTGCTCCACTTGTGGTTATTATTTCTATATCATCTATCCATAACATAAACTTTCCACTTGCAACATGATGAATAGCAATATATACATTTTGCCCATCATAAGAAGAAAGGTTGTAAGTGTGTTGTGTCCATGTATCGGGAGCTTCGATAGGATTTGCACCTGAAACTAATGTAAAAGAAGATGGATTATTATTGGTAGTTGAAACTAGTACCTGATATGTATTATTACCCCAAGATCCTGGTTTTGGACTTAGTGCCCATAAACTTATTGATGAGTTTGTACCAAGTTGAAGTCTTTCAGATATCAACCAGTCATCGCTTGCACTATTATCGCCAGGACAAATTGCCATTCCAACTCTTTGTCCTCCGTGTGCTGATGCTAATGTAAAACCTGCATCACTTGGGTTAAATGCCATAAATGACATTAATCCTGACTCACCTGGGAAATCGCAATCTGAGCTTCCAAAAGTATTGGTTTGATCGGCGTCAATAGCTGACCATGGGAAAAAGTTATTTGAATAATCGGTGCACGATTCAAAGTCCATTGAGAAACCAGCTTCAGTTGGAACAACCTTAATATAATTTGTTTTTGTTGCAGTGTTCGTTGAAGATCCGTCGCCGACAGTAAGGCTTACATCATATATCCCACTTGTGTTATAATAATGTATTGGGTTTGGCGTAGTAGCATTACCACCATCTCCAAAATTATACGACCATGAAATTGGATCCCCAAAAGAGCCATCTACAAATGAAACCGAATTGCCTTCATAAATTGTAGTTGGTGCAGCCGAAAAAACTGCCGTTAATCCATACGTAGGATGCACAGAAAATACCGCTTGGTGGTTATATGAGAAATCTCCGTTTCCGCCACCTGCACCAGTTCCACCAGGTATTAATTCGTCAATTACATTATAACTGTTGTAGTATCCGCTCCAGCCCCAATTAAAGTGAAAGCTTTCTGCTCCTGCCTGATAACCATCACAAACAAATGCGTGTCCACTAGTTCCTTCAGCATCTGTTCCTGAATAAAATACAGGCCAACCGTTACTAAGATCACTAATTATTTCATTTTTCCAGTTAGTATCGCTATAGTTTTCACGATAAGCGTACATCGCATCTGAGTCATAATTAAAATAATTTACTAATGCTTCTTTAACATATCCATAAACATAAGCCCCCGAACCAGTAGTGCTATACATCATATCAACTGAAACTCCGCAATGATACATTATTTTTGCAACTTCGGAGTTTGAACTGTTTACCGACCCTGGCATTGCATCCCAGTTGTATGAAGATGTACCAAAATTAGCGGATTGTGTTCCATAATTAGTGTCGTTGTATGAGTATGAACCTGTTCCATGTTCTGGCCATTTATGAAAACGCATAATTTGTGCCATTGCGGTTGCAACACATCCAGTATATACATGCCCACAATCTCCACCAGCATCAGTAGGACAATCAGCATTGTAGTAACAACCTTGATCCCACTTAATCTCCTCAATATCCAATAACGGACTCACATCTTGTGTTTCTTTACTAGCCGAAAATACGTTGTTGTAATAGTTTGACCACTTTTGTTTTAAGACATCATCTCCTTTAAGATTAAGATTTATAACTTGTGCGATTTGTATTTTATATGAATTTAAAAAATACTCATAATTTTTTGGCATTTTTGCATCATCTATAATAAATTTGCCTTTAAAAGCATAGCTTAAAACTGGTGTAACCTCATCGTCAGCCGAAATTATTGCATAACCACCTGTTGAGAAATTAAAAATATAATATACTAAGATATCATTATTATAAACTTCAAAATTTTCTATTACTTTTCCTTTAGATCTATAATCAGAGGCATAATTGTAGAAGTTTTCTGCAACTTGCTTTGCTTTTGATACTGGTACATGTTCTGCAAATAAATAACTTAAAAATGCTAAAATAAATAAGGATAGAAGTGTGATTTTTTTCATAATAGTGTATTATTTTTTTACAAATTTACTTAGAATATGTAAGAAATTGATTAATAATTCAATTAAATAATATAAAGTGCTGTTTTATTTTAAAGATTTTTATTTGTTTTGTATAATAAATATTAAAGTCAAATTTAAATAAAAACAATGAAAAAGTTAATAATATTATGTTTTTTTGTCAGTGTTACTGCAATGTTAAATGCACAGGGATTTCATTTGGGGCCACAAGTTGGTTTTAGTATGACTAGTTTTATTGAAAAAGATGATTTCTCCACTCCTGATTATAGTTTGAAAATGGGTTACCAACTAGGTCTTGCCGCAGAGTTTGAAATTATGAGTTTTGTCTATGTTGGTGCGTCTGTAAGTTTTTTCGAGAAAGGAACTAAAATTGTTAACTCCTTTAGTAAATCAAAATTAAAATTAGGATATATGGACATCCCTATTTATATAGGATATAAAATTCCTCTTGCTAATATAAGTGTCTTTGGTAATGTTGGGCCATACTCTAGTGTTGCTGTTGTTGGTAAAAGTCAGTTTCACTCAGAAGTAGATGAGTATGAATTTGAAGAAAATCATCCAGTTGAATTTGGAAGCGAATTAGGAACGATAAAAAGATTTGATACAGGTCTTGTTTTCGGTGGAGGGGTTGAATTTATGCAATGGCAGTTAAAAGTTAATTATGCTTTAGGCTTTGTTGATATTAATAATTCAGAATATACGTCCTCAAAGAACTCAGTTCTTAATTTAACTTGCACATATTTTATTGGACGAAATTTCTAGGTTTCTTTCTTTAATTTTCATTTTTATTATTGTCCGACAAGTATATATATAGTTAGGCACAAGCTCAACAACATTCTGCAAAAATAAAATTAAGCATCAACACAACCAAATTATAATAAATTTTATTAACTTTGTATAATCGAATTTATGCACAAATATAGATCGTTAAATGGTTAAAATCAACAAATTAGCAACTCCATTTTTAAAATGGGTTGGGGGTAAAAGACAACTTATCCCTTCAATTGTTGGTGTCTTACCAAAAAACATTAAAGAGTATAATTATTTTGAACCATTTATTGGTGGCGGAGCAATTCTATTCCACCTACAACCAAAAAACGCAGTCATTAATGACTCTAACGAAGAATTAATAAATGTCTATCAGGTAATAAAAAATAATCTTGACGAATTAATCATTGATTTAAAGAGACATAAAAACGAGGCTGAATATTTTTACCAAATTCGCAGTATAGACAGAACAGAAAAATTTAAAAAGCTCACATCAATACAACGGGCTTCAAGGATAATTTATTTAAATAAAACTTGTTTTAATGGATTATATCGAGTTAATAATGCTGGAGAGTTTAATGCTCCATTTGGAAGGTATAAAAATCCAAATATAGTAAATGAACCTACTTTAAAAGCAGTTAACAAATATTTAAATTTAAATAATATTGTTATGCATAGTGGTGATTATTCAGAGCTATTAAAACAGGCTGACGAGAAATCGTTTATTTATTTAGATCCTCCCTACCACCCAATTTCGGAAAACTCAAATTTCACTGGATATGTTCAAGGAGGATGGGATATGTGGGATCAAGTGAGACTTAGAGAAACTTGTGATTTATTAAACTCAAAAGGTATTAAATTTTTATTGTCAAATTCATCAGCAACTTTTATTAAGGATCAATACAAAGATTATCATATTAGTGTTGTACAAGCAAATCGCATGATTAATTCAAACGGAGCAGCTCGTGGAGAAGTTGATGAGCTTTTAATAAGAAACTATGAATAAATCAAAAAATGACTTAGCTTGGGAACAATTATTCAAGAAATACGATTTATTGAATAAAATTTCAAAAGAAGGTTTTTTTGCAATTTCTTCAGCACAAATTAATCAATTCAGAGAATCTAGATTA
>JAQUBO010000093.1 GCA_028686735.1 Bacteroidales bacterium | reverse complement strand
ACCGACCGCAAATCGGAACAGGAAGAAAATTCGCGAACACCCGAACCCGCAACTGCTTCACCCAGACCTTGCAGTTTTTTCTTCCTGTTCCCAGATGTATTGCTTTGACAAATTTTGGCTAATCGCCGCTATCCATACACAACAAATAACCGCTACAAATAGCCAAAACACTCATAACATAGGTAAGGCGGGTGATGCGATAAGTTGTTTGTATTTGATTGTATTAATTAATAGTATAGTATTACATCCAAAAAAGATTTTTTATATTTTTTAATTTTTCATAGCGGAGAGCCCTTGCTAACTCAATATTTCTTCAATGTTTTGTTCATAGTAACTTCATAGTAAAGTCATAGTGAGGTCATAGTATTGTCATAATAACATCATAATAACCTCATAACATGCTCATCTTGTTTTCATAACAAGCTCATAATAAGTTCATAATAAAATAATATAGGAAATTAGCATGCGTTAAATTCTAAAAAAATCGTTTTAAGGAAATCTAAATTTCAAACTCGATTAGCTTTACAATAAAAAACGATGAAAGAAAACACAACAATTACAACAAGAGAAATGTGCCGGCAAAACATCATTGCCGTAAAAGTAACAGATGAAACCAGGGAATATAACAATACGCTCGGCGGAACCGTAACCAAACCGATCCGCAGAACAAAGTACTTGAAAATCTGTTGGATGTGCGGATCTCCTTACGAAAGCTTCAAATCTAGTTCTTACGCTTGTTCACAAAGGTGTACTAACAACCTTATTTATGCCAGGAAGAATGGCTACGCTCCGCCAGCCAATATGGAGCAGCTTACGAAGGAGAAAAATGTGAAGGATTTTGTGAAGGGATGGATTGGGGGATAAAAGTTACTAATCCTTAAAACAAAACAAACTTTTTTGTCTTAATCAAATTTTTACTATCAGACAAGATACAAAAATATATTCCCTTGGTCCACCCTACTGTTTCTATTTTAATGCTCTCTGAGTTTACTGGGGTTACTGCTTTTACTCGACCATTTATGTCAGTAATTGTAATGGTACAACCAGAAAACGAGTAAATATTTTCAAGGGTTATTGTTAAACTTTCATATAATAAATCCTGCTCAAAAGTAAAGTCTGTTAAATATACTTGCTTTTCCACATCATTAACCACAATTGTAAAACTACCCTCTTCAGAAAACTCAGAACCTTTAAAACTATTATCGATTGCCTGAACACTCCAATAATAAGTACCTACAGGCAAAATAAAAATTGCAAAAGTATCTAGAAATTGGTTACCTTTTTCCTCAATTAGTCTTGTTCCATTAGGGAGCGAATTTGGAGAGGTCAATTCAATACCACCGCTGGTAGTTCCTAATGTTATGTTGTATGTAAGTGATAGTGAGTTTGTGTGATCATCTAACGATTTATTCCAACTAAGAATAACAGTGTCGTTATGTATTTGAGCACTTAGATTTGTTGGGGCATCAGGTGAGTAATTTGGGATTTCTATTGTGTTTTCAAAAATTACTGTTGCATCTTCTCTTACTGCAGCAATATCTAGATCGCCATCTGAATCAAAGTCGGTGAATTGAGGATAGTAATAATCAAACAAATACAAACTGTCGGAAATCTCAAAAATATTGCCTCCTTTATTTTCAAATATCTTAACAGATGTTTCATACATAGGAATTGTTTTCTCATCCTCAGCTAATATGTCAATATCTCCATCGTTGTCATAATCACCCCATTTTGCTGAAATATATCTTTTATCTGGAAAACCACCAACATAAAAGAAATCAAAATCATAAATTCCACTGTTATTAACAATTATTATCGAATCATTATAAACAGCAAGTAAATCCATCATACCATCGCTGTCATAATCACCCCATGCACTGCTCGTTATATTATTGTTCCATATAGCAGAATAACCGTTACCTTGTCGTTCATATAACCCACTATCAGTTAGTATGTCAAGTATCCCATTATTATCAACATCTGTAGTAATCTCAAATTGATGCAAAATTTGAGATTCAGAAATAGGGCTTATTTCTTCGCTATTAAGTGAAAAATCCAAATTGACTATTTCAACCCAATCTTGCGACTCTGAAGATGTAAACAAATCTAATATTCCGTCGTTGTCAAAATCATCATAGGAGAAATACTTAGAACGGTATTCACTTCCAATGTCCCAGTCTGTTGATGAATAGCTACCTACATTATAAAACAATTCAACATAATCGCACATAGAAAGATCAATCGCAAAAGTACTATAACCAATCATATGTCCGTTATTATAAGTATCTGCAAAATCAAACCAAATGATATATGAACGCAAAGTCATTAATAGTGAACTTGAATAATCGACACCATTAAAATAAAAAACATTATCGCCATCATATGCACTAAAAAGAACAATATCAAGCAGCCCGTCATTATTAATATCTACAAATTTAAATCGAGAGCAACTTGGAATGTTAATTGACGTTTTTTCTTCAAACTGCTGTGCTATTGCATTTACACTAAATGCAATAAGAATTGCAACTGGAATCATTCTCTTAATCATACTTATAATTTTTGAAGTTTCTTTATAAGAATTTTATCTTTTGTTTTAATCTGTATTATATAAAACCCAGATTGTAAGCCGCTTATGTTTAATGATGTGGAATTGTCAATAATTGTTTTAGATAATAACTCCTGCCCGCTTAATGAAAATATGGACAGCACAGCATCATAAGAAACTTTGTTCCATTTGATGTTAATAAAATCGCTTGCCGGGTTCGGATAAACCTCAATATTAAGTTCATTAGTGAACTTCTCTACCACACTCCCCCCACACTCACACTCTTCAGTTACACAACCACAACTATCTGTTTTTACAATCCACATAACCTGTGGTTCGTAGGCAACACCAGCCATAATAAAGCCATTGTCTGGGGTTTGTTTGATGGCGAGTAACCCAGCCTCTCCAACACTTCCCTCAGGGGTATAGTACTTTGTCCACAGACTGTCACCATCAGGCGAAATTCTCATTAAACCGCAAATATGATTATCAGCAATTGTGGCAATAACATCTCCATTACTTGCACATGTGATAGTTCCAAGCCCAGTGTATTCAGCCCTTACACCATAAACATTGTTCCAGACTTCGTTAAAATCAGAATCTAGTTTGACTATACTATATCTGCGGTTATAGAAAGATGAAGAAATTGGATCGGTTACATAACTTGATAAGGCAATATAATAATCGTTATTGCCAGTTTTAAGTATCGTATAAATAGTGCCATCTGGATATAAAGGATTACCAAAATGTTTAGTCCAATCGAGATTGCCAAAACTGTCCACCTTAAGTAAATACCCATCAATATTGCCTAAAGCATCAGTTGAACCACCAATTAAATATCCACCATCCTCCGACTCAACAATACACAATCCTATATCTCTATCACTTGTCCCATACTTCTTATACCACTCCATATTGCCTTCACTATCGGATTTAACCAATAAAACATCACCATCGGGGTCGGTTTCATCATTACTACCGACTAAAGCATAACCTCCATCAGGTGTTTGAATATGATTGTAAAAAGCAGTAAAATCAGGATTGTCAAAGTATAATCTTGTCCAAAGAGTATCAAAATTCTGGTCAAATTTAGTTAACATACCAGTAATATTCCCTTGACCTGTCCGAGCTCCAGCAAGAGAAAAACCGCCATCATCGTTCTCGATTAGAGAATTTCTATCTCCATGATAATAATCATACGTTTCATCTCCAATTGCCTTTGACCAAATCATTTCTCCAGAAAAATCTATTTTTACGATGTAAATACTAATTTTATCAGTAAAATACTCGAAACCTAATCCCACATAACCATCTTCCAAAACGATAATATTCCTTAATCCCGGATAATTTCCATCATATGTGTTGTTAAAAATATTCTGGGAGTAACCCGAATACACACTCAAAACAAAAAATATTATTACTAATTTTCTCATAATAAAATACTCAGGGAATTTTTCATCCCTGAGTACAAATTTACTAAATTATTACTTCATCACATCTAATTTCTTGGAGTATTTACCAATTTTCAGAATATAACTACCTTCGCTAAGGCTGGATACATCAATTTCTTCGATCCCGTACCCATTTCTTATTGCTTGAGTCATTACCAATCTACCTTCAATGTCAAATATTTCGATTTTAGAACCGTTGTTGTCATCAAATATTAAGTATTCTATCCACACTTCTTTGCTTGCAGGGTTTGGATAAATTTCGAGCAAATCGTTCATATCAATATTTTCTGAAATCTGTAACTCTTGTGTACTAAACCTTAAATTACGGTTGTCAACAGGGAAGAATAATTCAGGTTCAAATTCTGTAATTCCGGCAATACTAAGTAAGGTTTGTGCCTGAGCGCAGCCACGATGTGAAGGATTATTGGCTAATGCTTCAATTAAACTAAGATTATTGTTAACAAGCAAAGTAAGACTTCCTTCCGAATATGCTGTGTCGGCTTTCATAACTACTTCCTGCAATGCTGCAAATTCTGATAGCTCAGCCTGTAATGCTGGTTTTTCGTTAGTTGCAAGATATTCTAGTTCGTGTATTTGCGACTGAGCATCATTGTATTGTTTATCAGAAACAAGAATCGGTATAACTAAACACTTTGATTCAAAATTGTCATCATTAATAAGGAAATCAACAATGGAATCTTTTCTGATCATTAAACTATCGTTTTGTAACCCGAATCTCAGATAACTACCAATTATCTGGTCTTTTTCAAATGTCAATTGAGATATTTCCGATTTCTTCTGAACAACTGCATTAGTTCCATCCTGATTCTGACGAATTAGAGTTTTATGTGGTGCAGGTAAATTCATAACTTCCAATTCCATTAAGGCATTCTCGGGAAGTGGAGAGTTTGCCAATAAAACATTAGTTTTTGCTACTGTATGTCCATTAACATTTGTACGCATAAAGGTTAACAGAACAGTATCTGACAAATATGGAGACATTTCCAATAAATCGTTGCATGTTTTATTAAAGTTATTGGGTTTTAATGCTTGAACATTTTGTAAAACGACTTGGGTGTTTCCACCATCTATTAGATTATTCAAAGAGCTATTTAAACTGCTGATTTCTATAATAATATTATAAACCCCGTCCACACTTAATATATCTTCCAAATGTAATCCTGGTAAATCAGAGGGGCAAGTCTCTGACAAGTTAAATAATATTCCTGTCGGAAAAGCATCCACATTATCTGAAGTAAATCCATTAATATCGGTAACATCATTTGGGCGATTATACCAGTACTTATAGTTAAAACTTGTCTCATTGTTAGGGTCTGTTCTAAAAGCATTAGGATACGTTAGATGGTCTTGATCAAACTGGTTTGCTGCGGAAATATCCAATAAATCATTGTAAGGATGATTAAATCCTTGTTCTAGTTTAATGTTCCCACTTCTTATGTAGTTCTGAACGGTATTATCGTGAAAGTCGTTACATTGAATGAATAAACCTTCGGATCCGTCGGAGTTACTGTTAACATCATAAGAATGTATAGCCTGTCTTGAAGATTGGAAGTGATTGCGGTAAACAGTGTTGTTGAAAGTTGATGATGTTCTTATTACAAGGCCAATACTACCTCTCAAAAATGTATTGTTCTCAATTTTATATGCATTGCAGCCTTCGAGATATAATCCGGCATTTTCCGCAATATAAACATGTTCATCTTTATGATAGGTATTTGACGTAATAGTAGGTGCTGTAACACCCCTTAAATAAGCTCCAATATACTCATAGTTCCTAAACTCGCAGTTACGAATAACGGCTGTATTACCAGTGGTATTTTGAGCAAATATTCCATAATATAAACCCTCGAAAATAGATTTGTCATCAGGTGTTGATGGTAAATCGGGAATACCGAGGATATGGCGGTTTTCGATAACTGAGAAACCGGAATTAACGCTATACAAACCTTTACCTCTATTTGCTCCAATGAGAACATCTGGTGCAGTAGTGTTAAGGTATTTATTCCGTTTTAACAATACTTTATCAACACCTAAAAGATATACGTGTGTCCAAGGATTTGTAAGATAATTATCGTCTGTTATAAACTCAGACCTATTAATATATGCTCTTGGCTTTAAGGTAGGATTATTGCTTGAATTAACAAGGGTTTCATCATAAGACATGAGCCAAACACCTACATGACAATTATAGAATTTACTGTCAGTAATTTTAGCAACAGCATTATCTGCAGCCCATACACCAATAGATGCATTGTGTATTTCCGAATTGTTCTTGATTTCTAGTTTTCCCGGAGATGCATAAGGGATGTTGCCATACATGTTTTTGTCTCCAAATACTCTAATCCCACTCCACATCTGATCATCGCAAGTTGCAATTGATGTGTTATTAAGAATCAACTGACCACCTCTTTCAACTTTGATTAAAGACTCATTATTTGCGAACAAATACGAATCATTTAAAGTTAAAGTTGTTCCATTAGGGATGGTAATACGATCATCAAGATACATAGTTGCGCTATTGAATTCTTCGCTACCTGTTACAGAATAATCTACAAACGACATATCTGTAGAGCTATTAACTTCAAAATCAATTACACGTGTTCTATTCTTTGAGTCGGTTATTGTTACTGAATAATCACCTAGAGAAAGTCCATTAATTTCAGACGTATACTCTTCAACAGCAAAGAAGTTTTGACCTGTACTCCACTCATAATCGAAAGGAGGCGTTCCATCTTCAACAAAAACTTTCGCTGTTCCATCGGATATTCCTCCACATCTTTTGCCTCTATATACCATTGCTGTAAGTGTGTGATAACAGCCGGTATTCCAAGAATCATGTCGTTCACTACCCCATTCGATTTTATTAGCATCGCCATTGGTGTTCCAGACGTATATCTCATTACCAGCTCCTGCAATTATTTCATTCATACCGTCACCATCAACATCATTAACTAAAGGAGCAGCTAATAAATCACTTTGAACCACAAGTGGAAAGCCAATTACTTTACTTCCGTCATTATTATAGCCATGTATATTGAATGTGTTTAATGCTCCTATTATAATCTCTATTTCTGGGTCATTATCAATATCTGCCAAAATTGGAGGAATCTTTTGTCCATTTAAACCACTAATAATACTTTCAAATAATAAAGTCCCATCAGAATTCCATACAATTAGTTTATTATTTGCTAAATGAACAATTTCAATATCGCCATCTCCATTAAGATCGCCAACAGATGGATTTGGAATAAATGAATCACTACTTAAATTAATTGAATGAATAAGGTGATTTGTCCAACCAGAAAAATCATGCATTGTGTTACCAAACACTTCTTTTACTAATAAATAGCCTGTTGTTCCAGATCCACCAATCATAATAATTTCCAGAGTTCCATTTCCATCTAAATCTACTAACACAGGAGAGGATCCAAGGTTATAAGTTTCTACAAATGGATAAGGATTTGTTGCCCAATCTGTACCATCCTCATTAAAAATATATAACCCATTAGGTGTTCCATATAAAAGTTCAATATTTCCATTATTATCAATATCTCCAGTAGCACCCATCCCATAGCTTCCAGTAATATTTCTAGGCCAACCTGAAATTGAATTTCCGCTTAAACTTTCAAATACTTCTCCAACCACACCTCCCCACTCTGTAAAACTGATTGTTTCGAGTTTGGAATTATTATTTATGTCATTCAACATGCAACCTCTATAGTGAGGTTGGTGAGCAGGTGATTCCCATTTTATCTGTGGAGCCATCGGTAATCCAGTATTATCAACAATGTCTGTAGAGTATGCAAATACTTTTCTTTTGTTTATTCCACTATTTCTAGTTCCAACAATAACTTCATAATCACCATTGTTATCAATATCTCCAATTGCTGGTGTCGTTTCGATCCTTGCACTCATATAGGCAAATCCACTTACTGTAGTTGTATTTCCGTCTAACATCGGGAAATACTCATCCCCATCGTGATGCAATGCCACAACATAACCACCATTTTCACTAGTTGTAAAATCTGTATCATTATGTCTAAGAGTTAAAAATATTTCTTTATCATTATCGAAATCAATATCAACTGCTTTTGGCGAGCCATATATCCCACCCTCACTTGACTGGACACAATAATTAGGGCCAGTAAAAGTTACAGGCCAACCATTTGCTACCTCCAAAGAGGTCCAAGCCATTTTATAATCAGATATACATGTTTCATTATTGTTATTATCAACTAAACTTAACCGATAATAGTACACTGATGTTAAATCACAATTATAATCAACATATGTAATGCTTGTAGTATTTGGGATTAATATATTGTTAATAGGTCCCTCGTAATTTAAAATATCATCAACATCACAATTAACACATTCTTGTGGATTCATTCGAAATAAATTATAGCCATGTGCTATGGAATTCCCACTCCATTTTAATGAAATAGATGTTACTCCTGATGAAAATTCTGATATGTTTGGAGCAGACTCACTATTAGAATCATCTAAAACAAACTTTTTAATCCAAGTATTTCCTTTGTCATCTATAACTATTAATCTTAAATGAATATCTGTAAGAGAAAAACCTGACATCGGTTTCAGTCCAAACTCATTATTACAAGTAACAGTTTCATTATTCTCTATTAAGTTGTATGATGAATTGCTTGATACAAAATATTCTATTGTATTTGTAAAGTCTGTATCAGATTCCAAAATGGCATGGACTCCTTCAGCCGATGCACCTCCTTGATTGTAGAGATCAATATTAAAATAAATAATATCTCCAATATATGAGTAACAAATACTAGGGTAAATAATCAAATCTGGGCTCTTAATTTCCAGCATTATCTCATCCACATAATTGTTGTTTTCCCCATCTTCTAGTTGCAGTTCAAATAAAAGTGACTCGTTATTTGGTGTATTATTAATTATATTAAATTGGTAATCAGATGATGATATTGCATCATTTCCGGCAGTGATACCCAAAGTACCTCCAAATTCTGAATAATTTTCATTTATTGCAACATATGGAGAAGATATTTTAATATTGTCAATATATATCTTTTGGCCATCTCCTTCAATCCATAGTGCTAAATATAAATTTGATGAAGGACAACTGCTTAAATCAACAATGTGTTCTTTCCACTCATCAATTAAATCTGTCAACATATATTCACTCAACGTAATCCAGATCCCAGTCCCAACCTCTTGATATTTAATCGTAACTTTGTCATTTGAAACAATCGTACTATGATACATGTTGAATTTGAGAATACTGTTTGGCTGTAATTCAATCTCCTTTGTTGATAAATAAGAATCTGATGTAGCTTCGTGAAAAATGCACTTATTTCCGTCCGGAATATAATCTGAGGGGAACTCGGATGAATATCCGATATCCCAATTTCCAATATTTAATGGTATTGACCAAAAGTCAGGTAATGAAATATATGTACTTCCCATAAATACAGTCTCAAAACTTTCTTTTTTAAATGCACGAATTGTTCCTGAAACAGTGCTTAAAGCATCTTCGTTTCCAGAATTACTGATGGAGATAGGCATTATTATATTTTCACCTGATTCAATAATTTCATTTGAGTTGCTATCACTATCATCAATACTATAATTTGATATAAATAAATGTTTACCTGTGATTTCTACTGGTATATCAGTAATGTAAGGAATATAATTGTGTGATGTAACTGTTAATTTAATAGTTCCAAGGGTTTCTGGTGAAACATCAAATTCAAAACTCATGGGTGTCCCAGTAGTACATTCTTTAGTCAAATATCCATATATTTCTTCTGATTTATAAATACAAACTGTTATTAAAGCATCCTCAAATAATCCATCTACAGTCACTGTTAAATGATTATCCTGATTTGACACAATTGTAGGAGTATAACTTACTAAAAGATTATTAGGAATTCCTGACCAAATTGGCATTTCTGGGTCTCCAAATAATTGTATTCTATCATTAGTAGAGTATGATGTGCTTAAAAAAGTAAAACCTAAAGTATATACATTATTATAATATAAAGCTTTGAAAAAATTCTTTGGCATGACACCTAATTCAGTATAGTAACCATTACCTGAGTTCCCAATAAATGCGACTCCTCCACTGTTGGGGTTATTAAAGTAATGTTCTGCAAAGCAATCTTTTTGAAATTGAGCAGGTTTACATGCACCTGTAATAAATATTTGCGGGAAATTGTTTGTTAATTCATCCATATCAGTTCTTGATAAATGTTCAAGTTTCCCGTGTGAACCTACTCCAATAGAATATGGATTCCCATGATCAGACTGATATACAAACTGATAATTTGAATTATTTAACTCTAATAGTGAATTTACTTTATTTAATTCACCATTACCATTAGGTATGCAATTACAGTCTTCGCCTAACTCATAAGGTGACTCCCCAACGGTTAAATTGTCTATATATACAGGTTCATTGGAATTTGTAAGAATTCCGATTTGAATTTCTAATTGCCCCTGTTGTGGAATAGGAATTGTAGTTGTTGAAAACTTCAAAGTATTCCACCCATCAGCTGAATTTAAACTTGCAGTTTTTAATAATGTCCATGTGCCTCCGACAACTCTATAATATATGCTAATATTATCTAATGATGTGTAAATTGTCCCTGAGCTATAATAATATAATGAAACACTTTCAGGATCATTATCATAACTATCATCAGAGTCAAAGTGAAATAAATCCTGTACAAAAAAGAAAGGAGTAGATATTATACATGGTGTAGTACTGTTAAACATTAAGCATTTATTTATATAATTACATTGTGCGACAGGTAATAAATCATTTTGATTAATGACTTGCCATCCAGAACCTTCTTGAGTCCAATTTATTGGTAAATTCATAACAGATGCAGAATTAAAATCTTCAAAGTACATTTGCTCATTTGGATTACAAAAGCCATATCTGTTATAATTGTAATTATCTAAAGAACAATCTGAATTCTCAACAAGAAGCTTCATTGTTTTACTAGGAGGTATAAATGTTGAGTTTGGATCTCCTGGTATCATCAATGCTGCTAATTCTGTTTTTAAATAATCAGCATAACTATCATTTATTATCGCACAAGATTCTTCATTATAGTCTAGAAAACCACATAAAAATAAATGATTTGTTAACCCTGAATAATCTGTCACATTATTTAAAGATTCATAACTTATAAGTTTAGAGACAAAACTAGACACATCAGATTCAGTTCTTACAGGTGCTCTGCCAAATATTCCTTTATTATAATAATAATCAGTTGCATATTTGCCAGTTGTTATAGTTGCTGGTACAAAATCATAATCACCTCCAAATAATATAAACATTGATCCCCAATTATTATAAATATAATTAATGTAATTCTGAATGCGTGCAATATTGTTATTGCCAAGATAATTGTCATATATATCTTGAACAGATATTACTACAGTTGGTACTCCTTTTAGGGTCTTCCATTCCGCTAGTTCATTAAATTCATCAACAAATAATTCGTCAGTAATTATTATGTAATCTGGAACATCACCATTTTCATCAGGCATTTTAGCTAGGGATAGTTTTTTTGTAGTAAGTTTTGATGAATTTACATTTTTTGCTCCTCCTTTAACCGAGTTTAATACTTCTGGATTTTCTACGGTTTTTTGAATATAATCTTTGGTTATATTATACCTATAATAACTCATTTGTTCAGGGAGGTCTAAATCTGAAGACTTTGACTGAATAAAAGAAATGTTTATATTATCATAGTAAAATATCTTTTTTGACAATGGATGATATTCAACAGGTGAATATCTAACAGTAATTATTCGAAACCCCATCTCCATTTCGTTCGAAATAATCTGTGCATTTATTCCAGGGTATGGATTATCAGAACTATATACCTTTATGTTAGGATATACATAATCTGTTATCCCATATCCATCGAGGGGTACAGGTTCCTGAACTGGGTTTAAATAATACTCTCCCTCAATTTCATTTTTATTACCATATTGTATGCTAATATCAGAAACTTCTAAATCTGCCGATACTACATATCTTTTATAGAATACAGGGATTTGTGGCATACCCAGATCCTCATTATAACTACATCCTTTTAAACTTATTTTATCAAAAACTTTAATGTTATTGTCCTCATAGATATCTGATTGAAAATGATCTTGATATTCTCCAAATTCGATTATTAAATCAGAGATGTTTGTGTGAAACATTGGAGAATTTGACATGGTTATTAAACATGGCTCTCCATACAGACCTGATTCTAGAGAGATAATAGTTCTAACCTTAACAGAATACGTTGCTCCTTCAATTAAACCACTAACTAATGATAAATCTAAACTATTATTTGAACTAATATAATGATTAAGTTCACCTGTACCTAAATTCTCAAACTGGAATTCATATTTGTCAACAATTGGAATTTCGTATGCTGTAATTGTATCTGATTTAGATATATTATGGTTGTCACAAAATACTGCTAATAAACTGGATGGTTTTGGAATACGTTTAGCTGAACAGAATCTAGACGTACTATTGTTTTCATTTGTAACAGTCGCTAAAAGAAATTCATATTCATGTTGAATGTTTATCTCAACACTCCAATCCCCATGCTCATCAGCAACCACACTCACCAAATACTCATTCGCATTCTCAGCCCCAGTACTACCAAAAATCTCTATGGTACTGTTCGGCAAAGCTGTCCCTGAGAGAATTCCGTTGGTGTAAGAGTTAATTACTGGAGGTTGAATATTATCATTGGCATTTGTGCCAAGTTGAATCGCCTTTGGATTATTATAAATACTGTTTCCAGAAACCTTATTATATTTATCACTATTAATTACGACGCCAACTTTTTGGCAATTTGCAATAATATTTGCTTTTCCAGTTTCAGTGCCACCAATTGTGCAATATGAGCATTTGTCAATATATATTCCAACTGACGATCTACCATATTCTGGTAAGGCATCAATCTCAATTCTATTACCATAGATTTCGGTATAATTACAGGCTAAGATATGTAATCCATAACCGCCAGAAAAAGAAATATTGTATATTTTGTTGTCAATAATTTTAGAATTAGAACACTCGTTTAACATTATAGCAGATCTCGCAAAATTTGAAATCTCTAACCCTTTAATTGTAACAGTAGTGTTGTAAACATTAAACCCATACTGAGTTTTCATTTGCCCAGTTATTTTAACTACAGGGCTGCCAGTTGTGTATCCAGCTTGTGTAGTACCATCAATAACTACAGGATTTTTAATCTGTGGAAAGTATGAATTTGAACTAATCTCGTGTACTCCAGTACCTGGAATATTGAACTCAATTCGGCTTTCACCACCATTATAATTAACTTTATTGATTGCCCATTGGAGAGTCCCGTACATATCTGGGTCGCAAAGGTTATCATCGTTATTAAACTTGTCGGTAAACGGATTCGGATCCGTTGTCTTGGTAACTACATAAACATTTTGGCCAAAAACTGTGGCAGTAATCACCATTAATAATAGGTATATAAATATCTGTTTCATAACTGTAAAATTATTTGGTGAATACTAAATGTTCTGTTTCGTCACCAAGATTGTCAGTAACAAACACAGTAATAAAATTGTAAGCTTCTTGCTGCGTTTCAGACAAAGAAACATTAACAGTAAAGATGCTGTCTGTCACCTCTGTTTGCTCGCTATTATACGCGAGAAAATAGACATCCCCAACACTTACAACATTAGCACTGATAGTAACTATATCACCTGTGTTCTCAACTGTTTCAAATAAAATCTGAACAGTTTCTGCAGATGAAATATCACTAATCTTACACATCACAGAAAGTTTAAGATAATCACTTTCTACAGGCATGTTGGTAACAGTATCAATCTCCATTACTGGTGATACCAACAAATCTTTAATCTCAACACTTGATTGCGCTGCCAGAATCCCTCCAAATAAGAGGAATGCAGCAAAAATGGTCAGTTTTGCTTTCATAAGAATTTTGAGTTTGTTTGAACTTTAAATGCTTTTCAAAAATACAAATATTGCAATTGAATGCAAAATAGAGCATTTATTACTTATTAACAAATTAGCGAGTTAAGTACACTATTTATAATATATATAATATACTTTATTCCACTTTAACTAATTATTTAACTGAAGCTTTTTAGTTTGCAAAACCTAGAAACTTGTTTAGATCTTAAGTCCTAATAATAAACAAAAAGCTACAATATCTGCAGCTTTTTTGTTTCTAATATTTTGTTAATAACTTTAGCCTATCTAGGAAATCTCCTCCAAATCAATACAAAAAACAAAATTCCTACTATTATAATCATTATTGGCAAAAGACTTTGCAAATCAAATAAAGGAGCTGCTTGATTCTGACCACGTTCGGGTGTCCAAGTAACCACCCTCTCAACCGCTACTTCCTTCACCACAACCACCGTATCCGCCTCTCTCTCAGCTTCGACATAAACAGTGTCCAGGACTTGATGGATTTTTACTGTGAGCTTTTCTTTTGTGATAATAACGGTATCTTTTAAGCGATCTTGGTTGAATGATGTGTCGATCCTGGTTTCTGGAATTATGGTTGTGTCCCTGATTCTGATGGTGTCGGTTTGTACGAGTTCTGGATGGAGTGCAACTAAGCGATTTAGTCGCTTTTGGGGTGTGCAGGAGCTTGTTAAACTTACAATTACTGCTGCTAATATCAATAGGTATAAAAACTGTTTTTTCATGACTGTTAATCTATTAGGTATCCTTTTGATGAAAAAT
>JAQUBO010000303.1 GCA_028686735.1 Bacteroidales bacterium | reverse complement strand
GTGTTGACTCCCAAAGAATTAAGATACAATTGCATTTCTGTTATCATTATGACCGAATCCCTAATGTCTTCCGCTATGATTAATTCCCCAATTTCTTCTGTTGGAACCGTTCGGGAAAATTCAGTTCGATAATTGGAAATGGCATTTTTAGATTCCGATAGATATGATTGATATGCTAATACTGTCATGCTTAACGTTTTGCCGTTTCCTCTTAACGCTTGCTTACCGCGTTGATGCGGGCATCCGGGAATGGAGCCAAAAAATCCGTAAATCATTAGTAATCAAATCTCCTCAATGGATTGCCGTGTTCGTCGGTCTGCGCGATATTTGACGTTTGTGCTGCACTAAGCACCTGCACCACTTCTTCTCTCGATTTTCCGTCTTTCGATATTTTAGCGGTAATCACCGCATCGGTTACGGAGGAAATAATTTTATTATCATATTCGGATTCGGTGAAATTTCCAGTTTCGGGGTCGATAACGGGAGTATAATCTTCGCCCAAACGTCGACGTAAAAATGTATTTATTGCAACTACTTTTGCAATACCTCTAATATTCCGATTTGATAAACGCGTTTTCTGTAGCCGGTTTTTGTTGGTAAATATTGCATCAATGGCATAAAAAATTTGCTCCATTACTGAAGGTTTGTTGTAAGCGTTTTCACTCTGTTTGACAAGCATATCCTCAAAATTGGGGAGAGATTTAGAAGCCATTTTTCACCTCATAAACATAAATATTGCAATTAAGGCAATTGCCGCAATCGCAATATAAACCATCCAATTTGTATCTTTGATATCTTCTGCACAAACATCCGCCATAGACTGATTTTCAAGTAGATTAATATATTCATGCGGTTGAATTTTTGGCATTTTAAAACCCATAGGCATTAAATCTTTACAGGGTTGATATGGGATAATACTTGACAAATCATATTGGAGATACAATTTTCTACCTTTTCGGAAATATATTTTTCGGTCATTTTCATCAGGGATACAAAACGTTCCTATCCCAATAACGGTAAATTTTGAAAAGCCCGTATCCTCCAAAAGCACGTTTGCTATTTCATTGTTATTACGAAATAGCCGAATATCCAAATATGGTTTTTTCCGGCTATTTAACAAAAACTCTTTTAAAGGCGACGGTTTTTTCGATACATGAACCCTGCATGCCGTTTTAGGTTTATATCGATTACCAAACAATTTACCAAACATTTCTGATCAGCCCCTTTTCATAAGCAATATTCCACATTTTTTGAAACGCTTTTGCTATTGAATTTCCTTTAGTTTTAATTGTCGTCATATTTTTACCATCAATTATTTTTAATTCGATAAATATCATTTATTAATCCCCCAATATGCCATTGTAAGAAACGGACAAATCGCAATAATGCTATGCACGAGCGTTTGTGTTTCCTCAATATACGGATTTTTAGATAAATAAGCGAACCAAATCAGGGATAATACCATTGAAGGAATTATAAACAATGGATACCTGATACCCAATAATGAAAACAATGCGGCAACAATGACAATTATTGATATGAAAATATCGACCGATATAACCGGCACATCGACGGTAGCCGTCACCGTATCATTTAATCCGTCAAAAATCACCAACTGGTTTGTTCTCCCTGAATCCAACTCCATTACAACGATATTAGACCACGTATACCGATTATCGCCTTCGTCGGTATAAACGTCAAACGGCGGTTCTCCGGTGATATTCAATTTTGTGTATTTTCCGTCCTGTAAAACATCAACCGATAATGCACTTGCTGGAGCAAACATAGCCGACAATAAAATCCCGGCACAAAGACCTAATAAAGCATATATCAGGAGGTTTAATAATTTGTTTTTGGCGATATATTCTTTCGTTTTATATCTAAGACATATCAAACCAAACAGAACCATTAATGAACCTGCACAAAGTGCGTTGACTGTTTGATTAAAATTCCCTGTAAAGAGATAAGTAATTCCAGTTATAACAAATACGGTAATAAAACCGTAATTAAAAAATTCTTTTTCGTTTGACATTTTAGTTACCTCTGATTAATTGCAATCCATATGCTACGATACCGATTTGTTGAATTTTTATTATAATGTTGATGAATGTATCGACGATAACCGAAAGTGGATACCACGCGGACGAACTATCCGGTAAATCGGGCGATACATACCAAACGAGAACACCGGCAAGTGTATTCAAAAACGCGAACATATCAAATCCGGTTCCCGAATTTCCCATGTGGGAATTTGTTTCATATGCGTTAATTTCAAAACCTGAATTTCCAACTGTTACGCCGCCGTAATAAGTAGGTTTGATTAACGAAAGAACCGATTTTTCTGGAACGTCGTTAAACAATGCTACTTGAATATTATCGATATATACATTCACCGTTTTTTCTGTAATGTCGTATACTGTTTCGACAATTAAAATATCGTCGCCGTCGCCATAGGTATCAACAAAAATTGTTTGCTGATAACTGTTAGGAATGAGTATACCCATAGCGTTGTCATTGCGTAACGTTAATTCATCGGGTTTAAATTCCAATATCAATGTATCAGAGTTATATCCGGTATCTCTAATGATAATATCAAAATAATTTATCCCGTTTTTTGTGAGGGTATATTTATGCCGGTAAATACCATCGTCTACTTCTGCTTTTGTCAGTCTTACATCGTTTGTAGTAAACGGTAAAGACGATACCAAACCATTTTCATTTGGTGAGAATCCGCCGAAATTTGCATCGTAGTAATCAACACCTTTAGTAAGATTATTCCCGGCAACCCAATTTTCGGCCTGTAATGAAGAATCAACCGATACCGATATTGCGGAACTCCCGGTTATCAACGCAATGAGAATTGATGATATAACCAGTGACGCAATTAAGCCCAATAAAAATTTAGAGTCGGCCATTACCGGCCACCTCCAGTATCAGAATTGTTGAATACTTTGGCGTAAAGCAATCCGATAATGAGCGCCAAAAGCACCAATAACCAGATAGGTACCCAGCCAATTAAGACAAAGAATAATGTCACAATTCCAGCCCCGGCCATAAATCCTGCCGCACCCGCTTTTGCTTCCTTTCCGACATAAACACCAACAGGCACACTGAAACATAGCCACATGAAAATTTTGCCAATTTCGACCCCGCCGCCTAAAATCATACCAAAATGCGCAGCGAACCATTCGAGCCAATTACTAACAGGTTCGCCGGTTGGTGCGGTCATAGTGGGAGTTGGTTTAATAGGTGTTGATGTTGGTATTAGAGTTGGCGTTGTCGGAATTACGGCCGGTGCTATTACCGTGTTTATAGTGTAGCGAACATCGCTCCCGATAACAGCATTTCCGGTTAAAGAGCCGTACCCTGATTTACTAACGGTATATGTATAGTCAGCATTTTTTGGGACCTCAAAGACCGTATAACCTTGAGAATTAGTTATGAGTGTGTATTTGCCAAATTTAACAGTTGCACCTGATATAGGATTCGACGACATATCCCGCACGAAAAAATC
>JAQUBO010000302.1 GCA_028686735.1 Bacteroidales bacterium | reverse complement strand
GAAAAAGAAATCTATGAACAAGCATTTCAAAATATTAATTGTATGCTAAATGAAACTTGTACATTGAATTTCAAAGAAGCTGTTTTCATTGTGGAAAATGCTTACTACTCAAACCAATTATCTAAACCAAATTTTGACAAGAAAATTCAGTTTCAAAAAAATCTTGTAAATAGCTTTATCGCTTCCAGAGAGTTGCTTTATGATTATCCTGACAAAGAAGAAGTAAAAAAATGTGCTGCAATATTTTCGGTAATGACAGATACAATTCCAATTCAACTTGAAAATGACGAAATTGGTTATCATATTCCATTTTCCTATGATTTTAATGATATTTGGGGGCATCAGGACTGGACAAATATGTTTGTAACCAAATTGCTTGATACGAAAAAAGGGAATTGTCATTCTTTGCCGTTTCTTTACAAAATAATTGCCGATGAAATTGGAGTAAAAGCATATATTTCCGTTGCTCCAAACCATTTCTACATAAAACATCAAAATAAAGCAAACGGATGGTACAACACAGAACTCACAAGCGGAATGTTTCCGATTGATGGTTGGCTCATGGCATCGGGGTACATTCATTTAGACGCCATTGTAAACAAATTATACATGGATGCTTTAACTGAAAAGCAGATGATTACTTTATGTTTGATTGACCTTGCAAAAGGTTATGAACGTAAACTCGGAGCAGAAGCCAGTCCCGAATTTATTTTAAGTTGCTGCGACACCACTTTAAAATATTACCCTCATTACATAAATGCTTTGATACTGAAAGCAGAAACAAAGAAAAAAATGTTTGAGGAATTAATGAAAAAACACAATGCGATGTATCCGAATCAAATTTTTTATGTTCCTGAAGCAGAGAAGCTATTTAACGAAATGACTGAATTATACAGCAAAATACATGAATTAGGTTTCCGCAAAATGCCCGAAGAAATGTATTTAAACTGGTTAATTTCATTAAAAGAAGAAAGAAATAAATATGAAAACAAAAATATTACTATTTTTAATCCAAATTCAGAATAATATGAAACGTCTGTTTTTAGTTTTTACAATTTTATTTTGTATCACATTGGCAAACGCTCAAAATCCGTTTGAAGCATATGGTTATACTCCAAAAATTGCCACATTAAGCAATGGAAAGTACAACGAATTTCACGACCTTGACACCATTGTTCAAATTGGAACGGTTTTGTACAACACTCAAACTAAGCAAATTATCGCATTTTTACAAGTTGACACTTTGTATTCAGAAGCAACTTTGCAACCTGATATTGTTAGTATGTGGATGAGTCCAGACCCGTTATCGGATGAACGCCCCAGTTTTTCTCCATATAATTTTTGTCGAAATAATCCAATTGTATTTGTTGATCCAGATGGTCGTTTAGAGGATTATTATCTAAATTTAAAAAGTGGTCAAGTTGAATATCATGAAGGTAGCGAAAATCGCTTTGATCAAGGGTTGGTTAACATTGCAGGCGATAACGCAACGGTTGGGGACATTCAAGACGCATTAACTCAAAGAAACTACAATTATCAAAAAGACCCATCAGTTGCTGGTGGTTTTAGGGTTGATACCGAAAAACAATATAAGGGTTGGGCTATGATGCAAATTTATAGCCCCGATATTGTTGGTACAATTCTTTTTATGAGTTTGGGAACAGGGGAAAGTACAACTAATAATGTGGCAAGAACTTCTGGTAGATTTATCCCTGGCACTGTTGCTAAAGGTAGTAATACCTTTTTTAAAGGAACTTCCTATTCGCCAAAAGTACTTAAACAAATGAGTAATGCGGATGATATATTTCATGGTTTCCCCAAAAGCATTGATGGTTATGCTGCTAAATATGGGCAGTATTCTACAAAAATTGGATTAGATGGCAAGCCTTATCAGTGGTTAGAAATGTCTGGTAGCTATGGTGGTAAAACTGGCACTTTTGAATATATCAAAAATGCAAGCGGTGTAATTAACCATAGATTTTTTAATATACCTAAAGTTCCTTAATATGAAAGACAGAATTTTTTATTTAGATTTTCTCAAAAAAAATGGAAGACCGCTTTGTGAGACATACATTGGTAGTGATGAAATAGCTTTGAAAGTTGAAGATGCCTTACAAGCATTGGAATTGATAAAAGATAGTCAAACAATTATTATAGGTGGAGATGTGCTTTCAGAAGATAATAATAAGCTTATGTACGCACACCAACTGTGGGGGCAAGAATATCATGTTTTAAATTGGTATTTAGATACAGAAGACTATAAAAGAAATGATTTTTTAAAAAGTTATCATATTGCAAAAGAAGCTATTATTAACGCAAATAATATTGCGAATAAACTAAAAAAGAAATGTTACATTGTTTTTGTAGTTGAATAAACATATAATTTGAAGTGCTTTAAAAGAAAATAATATCAAACATAAATATGATGAATAAACCACAACTCATTGACTTAATTGCCAAAAAAGGCAATATAAGTAAAGCAGAAGCAAAAAGAGCTTTAGAGTTAACATTAAACTCTATAATAGCAACATTATCAAAAGGAGAAGAAATTTCGCTAATTGGTTTTGGTTCTTTTAAAATAGTCGAGCGTTCAGAACGTATGGGAGTTAATCCAAAAACTGGGGCAAAAATAAAAATAGCCTCGAAAAAGGTTGTCCGTTTTAAACCAGGGAATGAATTGTCTGGACAGGTAAAATGACTATAACGCACTGACTGACAAGAAAGTACGGTTGCTAACAGGCTGTATATTTTATTGCCGAGTTCATGCTGAAATTAAGGGTTGTGGCTCGCTTTAAACTTCATCGTGGCTTGACAGTGACGTGCTCCGAAATCGGCAACAAAAACATACAGCCAGAACGTTATGGGCAAGTTAAAAAGCGTGCATTCCAATAATCTGACAATTTAAGTAATTAAAATAAAATGAAAGAGTATAAAAATGAACTAATGGTACAATATAGAAAAGAATTAACCACATCATTTCATCAGCAATTTGCCGAGAATCAAAACAATCATCAATCAGCATTTATACAATTTCTGTCAATTATTTTAACTGTCATTATCGGGTTTGGAATAGCACTACTTAATTTCAATGAAACAAAAGCACTGAATACTGACTATAATTTTGAACTTTTTGATTTCACCCTTGCTTTTATGATTGCTGAGGGAATTTTAACTCTAGGATTCTGTCTTGTTGTCATATATGCCTATGGCTTTAGACGTGACCAATTTGTAAACGCTATAATTCGAGAAAAAGCAAAAGTAACCGAAGATACTGGGAGTATAGAATGGAAGATATTCCCTGCCGCTTATAACCCTGCCAAAAGTTTCAAAAAGAAACTTAAAAAAAATAACAGGATATATTTTCTGGCATGGATGCCCGACTTTCACTCGCTATTCGCAGTAGCATTCTTTGTCTTACAGATAATTTTATTGTTTCTTTTTGTTATTAAATGCTGGGAAAATAATCCTTTCTCTTTTGAAAAATCCATTGATCTTAAATCAGTGTTTTTTTTCATTCTTG
>JAQUBO010000301.1 GCA_028686735.1 Bacteroidales bacterium | reverse complement strand
GTAGAGCATTGGCTCAACTGAACGGAACACTTTTGAACTTACCTAACCCAACACTATTTTTAGACACGATTTATTTGCAGGAAGCAAAAGCGAGTTCGGAAGTAGAAAACATAATCACAACAAACGATGAACTTTACAAATCGTTAGTTGCCGACAGAAAAGTGGAAAATTCGGCTACAAAAGAAGTGTTGAGCTACAAAGAAGCACTTTGGTTGGGCTTGGAACAACTAAAAACAAAACCGTTTATTACGACAAATCTTTGTGTCAGCATTGTTCAATGTATTAAACAAAATAATGCTTCTATTCGGGTTACGCCCGGAACAACATTGAGTAATACGCAAG
Organism: Bacteroidales bacterium; assembly: GCA_028686735.1. GTDB lineage: Bacteria > Bacteroidota > Bacteroidia > Bacteroidales > ML635J-15 > Bact-19. Next base: position 3,196 of record JAQUBO010000301.1, on the reverse strand, counting down.
GCGAAGTGATTTACACACCGCCAAGTGGAGAAAGCGTTATCCGTGAAAAGTTGGCAAATTTGGAAAAGTTCATCAACGAGGATGAAAGTATTGACCCGCTTATCAAAATGGCGTTAATGCACTATCAGTTTGAAGCAATTCACCCTTTTTCGGACGGTAACGGAAGAACAGGAAGAATTTTATTATTGCTATACCTCAAACTTTCAGGATTACTTGACACACCAGCCATTTATTTGAGTGAATACATCATCAAAAATAAAGCAGATTATTACAAAAATTTGCGAAGTGTAACCGAAAATAATGATTGGGAAAGTTACATTCTGTATATGTTGGATATGATTGAAGAAACTTCAAACAAAGGTTTGGAGCGTTTGAATAAAATCACAAAAACAATGGACAAAACAGCAAACGAAATCAAAACAAAATTGCCTAAAATCTATTCAAAAGATTTGGTAGAAATTTTGTTTCGTTTGCCTTACACCAAACGCCAACATTTAATTGATGAAAATATCGGAAATCCTAAAACAGTCGGAAATTATTTGATTACATTAGAAGAACACGGATTTTTAAAATCGGTAAAAGTTGGGAAAGAAAAATTGTATTTGAATGAACAGTTATTGAAAATTTTAGAAAGCAAATAAGCACAACCAATGGCAGACGATAAAATAACAAGCGTAATTAAGTGCCAAAACATTGCACCAATCGAAAACTTGACAAGAGAAATCAAATCAAGTTCTTTGAAAATGGGTGTATTTGCTAATAATGGAAGCGGTAAAACTTTTCTTAGCAGACTTTTTAGACTGACAGAAAAACAAGACAAACTTGTTTTAGACGAAAACGGCAAAAGCCCAACAGATAAACTTTTGACTTTTGGGAAAAACAGCGGAACTTTTTCTTTTAAAATTACAGACAAAGATGGCAACGTAAAAGACGATTTCAGTATTTCTGTAACAAAAGGACAAATTCCGACTATTCCAGATACAAAATATCTTTATCACACCTTTAACCAAGACTATGTTGAACAGAATATTCGGGTTTTGGGCTACGAGAAAGACAGCGATATTCAAGGTTTCATTTTAGGCAAAGTGAACATTGACCTAAAAGATGATGAAGATAATCTTGCAAAGATTGCAAAAGAAGGCGAACAACTAAAAGAACAAGTTGAAACGGAAATAAACACTTATGTAGAAGAAAACATAAGCAACATACAAAACATTAAAAGACTTAGTGAATATGCTTATTTGAAACCAAACGAGATTTTTCAAGGCGTTGAAAAAGATTTATTTGAGGTTTCTAAAAGTATTGACGACCTTTTTGCAGACTACAATAAAATCAAATCTGTTCCTGAAAATTTAGCAGACATTGGAACTGTTGATAGGGTAAATATAAGTTTTCAAACACTAAACGAAATCAAGGAAAATTTAAACAAAGAGTTTTCTTTGAGTTCATTAGCCGAAGATTTTAAAGAAAAAATAAAAAGTAAGCAAGCATTTGTTGAAACGGGAATGACTTTGCTTTCTGACACAGAAAACAATTCTTGTCCTTTTTGCGAACAGGAATTACAAGAAAGTGCCATTAGTTTAATTGATAATTACACTAAATATCTCAACGACACAGAAGCGAAAACAATAAAGCAATTCAAAGGAAATATAGAATTGCTATCAAACATTATTGCTTCTTTAAAAGTAATCGAAACTGCAAATTCAAAACGACTAAATTTGTTTAATGAATATAAAACCAAGTATATTCCGTCAAGTGAAGATGAAGAGTTAAGTTCTCTGAATATTGAAGAGGCTGAACAAGCAATTCAATCGCTTATTGAAATTATTGAAGAAAAACTAAAAGACATTAGCAAATCAGTCGTAGTTGAAAATTCGGTTATTGAAAACATTGAAAAACATCAAACTTTACTGAATAATTCGATTGACACAAATAATGAGAAAATTAATTCCATAAACGCCAAGAAAAATGGAATAAGTGAAGAAAACAAAGCCGTTAGAAAAGAAATTTGTAAATGTGCTTACAACAACTTAGTTGAAACACACAAGACAAACATAAAAAGCATTTTTCAACTGCGTGAACAATGGAAAACTCTTGACACAGAGATTAAGAAAAAGAAAGAACAGCAAAAAGTCAGCAAAAAAGAAAAAGTTGCATCAACAATTAAAACGGTTTTGAATTACTTTTTCTCTGACAAATACACACTTGACGAAGAAACTTTTAGACTTGTGTTTTACAAAAACACTCTTGAAAAAGACCAAGCGAAAGACGTTTTAAGTGAGGGAGAAAAAAACATTATTGCTTTTGCGTATTACATTGGCGACACACATTTGAAAGTCGAAAGTGAAGACGATTACGAAAAACTATTTTTCATAATTGACGACCCAATTTCAAGTATGGACTTTACTCACGTTTATACTCTTTGTGGTGTAATTCGGGATATTTCAAAAATCATTGACAAATTAAACCGTGAACGACTAATTATTTTCACTCACAACAACGACTTTATGCGTGTTTTGACAGCGAACAATATCGTTGACAAAAAACTACTTTTGAAAAAAGGAGAATTAAAAGACTTCAACAACAATTTGACTGTTCCCTACATTAATCACTTAATGGACGTTTACAACATTGCAAGAAAAAACGAAGTTGCAAATCATACAACAGCAAATTCTATAAGACACATTATTGAAACTTTGACGAAGTTTCAGAACGTTGACATTTCAAAAGATGGAATTGCTGAATACATAAGGAAGAATATTCCGAACGACACAAAATCATACACTTTAATAAACGACCTTTCGCACGGTGGTTGGCGAAGTGAACAATCGCCAATAACAGAAGACGATTACAAAGACGTATGTGAAACAATTGTCAAACACATTGAAAAAGACTTTAAAGGACAAATTGAATATTGCGAGAAATTTAATAATAACTAAAAGCCCAGCTGCCAACAGCGGTTTGGCAAAAGTGGCGGTTTCGTGCTCCGCAGACAGTTTAGTGGTAGCCGAAAGTTTTGTGCTCCGCATAAACATTTGTGCTAAAAATCGCCACCTTCGCCAAGCCGCAAAACGTTGAACTAAATCGCCACTATTGTGGCGACAATCCTGATAGATGATTATTTTTGAGGATTATAACCCAAAAAAATCATCTTATGAAAAATGAAACATCAAGTATTGAGCAATTGGTTTTTGAG
>JAQUBO010000092.1:6232-14925 GCA_028686735.1 Bacteroidales bacterium | reverse complement strand
CTCCATCAGGATAAATCATTGCATTTTCAACAATTGCACCATGGTTTAGATAATAATCAGGATGCAGAACCGCTTTATAAATATCTGGTTCTTTTTCGGGATGAATATTTATCATTTTTGCATAACAACCATTTTCAAAATTAGCAACTCCGTCTTCGCTCCAACCGTGCTCATCATCACCTAGTAATGCACGTGTAGGGTCAGCAGAAAGAGTAGTTTTCCCTGTACCAGACAATCCTAATATAAGTGCAGTTTTTCCATCCTTACCCTCATTTGCCGAACAATGGAGAGGCAAAACATTTTCAAAGGGTAAATAATAATTCATAACTGTAAACATAAGTTTTTTGACACTTCCTAGATATGCAGAGCCAATAATAATACCTATTCTGCGGTCATAATCCATAACTACAATTTTATCGGTAGTTTCGCCATTAGGGAGCTTTCTAAGTTTCCATTCATATTTAGCTGAATCCAGTTTATCATAAGGTAATGCAATTAAATAAAACGGTTTGTCAGAAAAACAGGACTTATTAATATCTGTCGGAATTGGACGAAACATATTATCCACAAAAATAGATGTAAGAGCGTGACTGGTAATCGCTTTAACAGGCAAAGCATATCTTGAATCAGCCCCAATAACTCTATCGTTTACATAAACTTTAGAGTGTTGGCCAACAAAACTCAAAGCATCATCAAGCACTAAATTAAAAACTTTTTCGGTAATAGGAAGATTATTGGGAGAATTCCAATCAATATGTATTTGACTTAGTGGACGTTTAACAATTACTGTGTCCTTTGGACTACGACCAGTTGAGTCTGGCTGTGTCCAAGTCGCTAAAGTACCGCTTTTAGATACCATACATTCACTATTACTAACAGCATCTCCAATAAGTCTTTTTCGATCTGCATTGACAATTACATTTTTACACTCATTAAGTAACTCATCAATCTTGTTGTGATTTTCTTTAAAGTTAATTGTTTTCATAAAAATAGCTTAAAATTACTTGGACAAAAGTAAGAAATTTACCATACAAAAAACCTGTTAAAGAATATGTATTATATGATTTATGTTGTAGAATACATTTTTGCATAAACATAAAATCATTCAGTAAAATGATTTTTCTTTATTTACCTAAGTTTTATTATTTTGCACAAAATTTGAAAATTTATGTTTAAAAAAGTTCCGCATACCTACGTTATAGTTTTTTCGATAGTTATAATTTCGGCTATACTAACCTGGATAATACCCGCAGGCGAATTTGATAGAACTGTAAAAACTATGGCAGACGGTCAAGAGCGGACTGTAATTGTTGAAGATTCATATCACCAAACAGATACCGAGCCACAAACTTGGCAGGTTTTCTCTTCTATTTTTAATGGTTTTGTTGCACAAGCAAATATTATTGTTTTTATTCTTTTAATTGGTGGTGCTTTTTGGATAATGAATGCAAGCAAAGCATTAGATGTTGGAATTATGTCATTTATTGCGGCAACAAAACGTCTCGAAAGACATAAATTCCTCCGAAAAATTGGTGTTGACAATATCGTTATGGTAATGATAATGACATTATTTAGCTCATTTGGTGCTATATTCGGAATGAGCGAAGAAACAATTGCTTTTGTAATCATTTTAGTACCGCTTGCAATATCGATGGGCTACGATTCGATTGTAGGTGTTTCTCTTGTTTATGTTTCTGCCCATCTTGGTTTTGCAGGTGCAATTTTAAATCCATTTACAATAGGAATTGCACAAGGATTGTCTGACCTACCCATCTTTAGTGGATGGGAATTTAGGATAATCTGCTGGTTAGTTATCAATGCGGTTGGTTTTACATTTATTTTATTGTATGCCCGAAAAATTAAAAAGAATCCGAAAAAAAGTCTCATGTATGACGCAGATGAATACTGGCGAAAACATACAGAAGATAATTCGGAAAAAATAGAATACCACACTCCACTTAGTGCTTGGATTAGTTATATATTAACTCTAGGTGTTTTAATTTTATTTTCAGTTCACTATCCAGATTCTATTTTAACAATTGGAAACGCTAATTTTCATTTCCCCGCTTTACCAGTGGCAACAGTAGCATTTGCAATAATTTCATTCTTTACTTTACGTAAAAGTGTACACTTTTTCATTTTAAATTTGCTCGCATTTACTATTGTTTTCCTAATTATTGGTGTAATGGGTTATGAGTGGTATGTTATGGAAATTGGGGCTTTGTTCTTCGGAATGGGTCTTGCCAGTGGTATAGCAATGAATCAATCAGCAAATAATATTACAAAATTATTTATCGAAGGAGCAAAAGATATTTTTTCAGCAGCCTTTATTGTTGGTATCGCTGGAGGAATTATAATTATTCTCACAGACGGTAAAATAGTTGATACAATAATGTACGGATTATCGCAAGCTATGCAAAGCGTGGGTAAAGAAGGTTCTCTCGGTGTGATGTATGGAATTCAAACTTTTTTAAATGTTATAATTCCTTCGGGATCGGCAAAAGCAGCACTTACAATGCCTATTATGGCTCCATTCTCCGACCTTATTGGGATTGCACGTCAAACAACAGTTCTGGCTTTCCAATTTGGAGACGGCTTTACAAATATGATTACACCTACATCTGGTGTTTTAATCGGCTGTCTTGGAATTGCGAAAGTTCCTTATAATCTTTGGCTTAAATATATTTGGAAATTAATAGTAGTATTAGTAATTATTGGTTTTTTGTTAATGTTACCAACTATATATTTTGACATAAACGGATTTTAAATATAAAGTAAATGAAAATTAAAATATTATTAATAATTATCAGCATTATTCTATGTTTTAAAGCTTTAGGTCAGGTTTTCCCACCAAAGAACGACAGCACTCATACTTTTTATGCCGAAGCTGGCATAACTGCCGCAATACCTCAAGGAGAATTTAAGTATTATCTGGCTGGTCCAAATATAGGATATGCAAAACCTGGAGCTAGCATCTATTTTAGTGCAAAAGCTTATCAAAATAAGTTTTTAGGATACTGTTTAAACCTAAATGCTACACTTAATCCTGTTGATAATTCGTTTGAACTAATTACTAATGAAGCACACAAAGCTGATATTGGAATGTGGAGAAACCTAAATTTTGGTATAGGTCCATTATTGTATATTAATACTGAAAACATTTTGTTTGAAGTAAAAGTACCCATTGGATTTAACTCTGTCAGCCGACCAAAAGTCCTCGTTAATTATTATTCTAGTAGTACGGGAACTATAACAAGATTATATACAACTACAGGAGGGAATTCGATTGGATGGAGTACTGCCCCTGAAATTGCAATTATTTTTAAAGTAAAGGACAATTTACAATTAAAGTTTTTCAGTTATTATCTTATATCTAATGTAAATCTAAACTATCAAAAAATATATGGCGATCCACAAACCTCTCCTAGTGCTTATGCAAATGCTATAGAAATTGAACAAAAAATTAAAATCAGAAGCATAAATGCTGGTATAACCTGTGTTTTTAAACTCAATAAATAAACCCTATTTAGATATTCTATGACATTAAACTTTACACATATTATAAATATCAAGCCAATAAAATCATATTCAAAAATATTAGTTGTTTTTGTACAAATTTTATTTTTAAATACACAAATTGCTTGTCAAAATCAATCAATAAAAAAAGATCTTCCAAAAATACATATATATGCATCAAAAGAAATAACTTTTAAGGATAAAGAAAACTGCTTAATGGTTTTCGAGGACAATGGCATAATTCATTCCTTATCAGCCACAATAAAGTATCGCGGAGGATATTCTTCAAAATTCCACAAACATTCATATCGAATAGAGCTTAGCCAAAAACTTTCTCCCTTTGGTTTACCACGAGAAGACGATTGGATACTTAATGCGAATTATATTGATAAAACGTTTATGAGACATAAACTATCATTCGATTTATTTAGACTTATGGGCAAAACTAATCTTGCTCCAGAATGTGTATATGCTAATGTAAATGTAAACAACCAATACAACGGATTATATGTATTAATGCAAAAAATAAATGGCAAGTTTTGTAACATAAACAAAAAAGATAACAATGCCTTTGTTTGCAAAGAGCCATTAGTTTTTTTTGACAACATTCCTGAAGACATACTCAGTACGAGTAACTATCACGACCAAAAATACCCAAAAATAACCAAACGCGATTTCACTAATACATTTAACGAATTTCGAGAATTTGTTTTTCACTCTTCAGATTCTGTTTTCCTTGCCAATATTGGCAAAAAGATTGACATTTACAATGTTGCAGACTGGCATATTCTATTGCTTTTGACCAATAATGCTGACGGACTAATCAAAAACTTCTATTTATATCGTATTGACTCCGAAACGCCTATGCGAATTGCCATTTGGGATTACGACCACTCGTTTGGCAGAGATGGAGATAATGAACTAAATATGCTAACTTACGAAATTGACTGTTCTAAAAATATTATGCTTAAACGTTTAATGGAAATCGAAAACTCCAACTATCCAAGCATCCTAAAAAATAGATGGGTACAACTCAGAGAAGCGGATATTATTTCTATTAATAGCATAAACCGAATGATACAGCAAAATGATTTAATAATAAAAAATGATATAGATAAGAATTTTGAGAAGTGGCCAACTGATAGCCCAAATTATTTTGATGCAAACAATTATTCGCAAGAAGTTGCGATTTTAAAACAATTTATAAAAATTAGAATACCGCAATTAGATAAATATTTTGAAAATATCGCACAATAAATTATACAATCAGAAATACTGCTGTGGACAAAAACTATTAAGGAAGCAAACAAATGTCAAATAGGCAATAAACTGATAATTTTTTGTTAAGTTTGAGGTATATAATTAAAAACTAACTCCTGACATGCTTCAATACATCGAAAATAAGGAACATTATGAAACGGTTTTAAAATCTTGTTATAATGCAAAACAAACTTTATGGATTGGCACTGCGGATATTAAGGATTTGCACGTGTCTTATCACGGGAAATTTAGTCCATTTTTGCAAGTTCTTTCTGATTTATTAAAAACAGGAATAGAAATCCGATTAATTCATGCGAAAGAACCAGGAGCAAACTTTAGACGTGATTTTGATAAATTACCGCAACTAATTAAATCTTTAGAACGAATGCTATGCCCAAGAGTACATTTCAAAATCATTATTGTCGATTTTCAAAAAGTATATATCGGTTCTGCCAATTTAACTGGAGCAGCCATGGGAGCAAAATCAGTGGACAAGCGTAATTTTGAAACTGGAATTTTTACTGATGATCCTAAAATTCTTGATTCTGCAATTCGCCAATTTGACGAAGTATGGATGGGAAAACACTGTAAAACCTGCAAACGACAAGCTTACTGTGCAGATAAAGTGATATAACAAATTATAATTTATGCTAAAATAGAAATCAACAATTATTTTCTGTAACAATAAAATAATGTAAAATAAATTTATTATCTTAGCCATAAATTAACGGCAAAGTATTTGATTGATTACTTAGATAACAAAAAAACTATAAAAATGAAAAAACTAATTATTAACTCAATTCTGATTTTAAGCTTTATGATTTTTGCAAATACAGCATTTAGTCAAAAAGTATATAGCTGTGATTATAAGAGCGATGCAGACGTAAAAGTATATGTCGCTACTTACAAAAGTGATGCAGATTTGGTCGTTTATAACTGTGATTACAAAAGCGATGCTTCTGGCAATAAAGGATTATGGTATTTTTGCGATTATAAAAGCGATGCTGATAAAAAGATCTATTTTTGCGATTATAAAAGCGATTCCGATATTGTAATTTATTTTTCTGATTATAAAAGCGATGCTGGCTGGAGAAATTCGTCAAAACAACACTTAATGTACTAATATTAAAATCTTTATAACAATGAAAACAAGTATAAAAATTCTATTAGCAGCATGTCTTATTTGCTTTGCTTATTCCTTAAATGCACAAAAAGTTTATTCATGCAATTCTAAATACGATGCTGAGGTTAAAGTTTATGTTGCAGACAGTAAGTATGATGCCGATTTAGTTGTTTATAAATGTTCGTCAAAGTATGATGCCACAGATAATAAAGGATTATGGTTTTTTGTAGATTCTAAATATGATGCCGATAAACTTATATTTTTTGTTGACTCAAAGTATGATGCTGATGTGATTATATTTTTCTCAAATAGTAAATATGATGCGGAGTGGCGTAATAATAGCAAAAAACATTTATTCTACTAAGAAGTCTTATGGCAGTAAATAAAAAAAAAATACTTAAAGTTTTAATAATTAGTCTTAGCTCATTAATCGCAATAGTTTTAATTGCATTAGTTTTACTAAATTATTACTTCAAAAAATCTATAGAGGACGCTTTGAATCAATCACTTAACGCTAATGTTAAAATTGAAAAAGTAAGAATAAATGTTTTTAGTTCTAGTATTAAAATTAAAAAAGTATCGATAATTGGTAATGATAATTTTAAAAATGACACCCTAGTCTATTTTGATAAAACCACAATCAAACTAGAGGATTACAAAGCTAAATCAGGTGAGATTTATTTAAACACAATCCAAATTGACAATCCCAGCATAAAAGTTATTATTGACGAAGACGGTGAAAATTGCTGGCAAAATATTGTAAAACAAAATGCAAATACGGATACAATTAGTTTAAATAACGACTTTAATTTATTCGTAAATAACATTAACGTTTCCAATGCACAAATAATAATTATTGATAAACAAACTCAATCAACAAACAAGTTTACCAATATAAATTTTGCTATTAATTCTCTAAAAACACAAAACGGGTTCGAGTCTAATTATAAAATTGATTTAATAACTGAAAATACATATTTTAATTCTGAGAGTAGCATTTACAATTTTAATTTGTATGGTAAAATTAACAAAGACAACGAAACGTGGGGTGGAACGGCAAAAGGCAATTATGCCTGGTTACCTTTAGACTTAAATTTTCAAGTCAATTTAGACAGCATAAATAAATCAGAATCGTGGTTTACGGCTTGTTTTAATCTTGACAACACAACACATAATACAGATTCTCTTAAAACTAATGGCAAAATAGTAGTTGATTTAAAAACAAACAAACAATTTATTTACGACTCAAGTTTTAATCTAAAAGCCAATGTAATATTTGATAATCTTAGTGTGATAAATTCAAACCAAGAAAAATTATTTTTAGATTTTGAGACACTTCTCTCCTACTCTCCTTACCAACATGAAAAATTATTGATTGTATCTGACAGCCTTTTTATTGCAAATAATACTGACACAATTTCTGGCTTCTTAAATATGTCTTTTAATAGAGACAAGTTCACTTCTAATACATTTATTAATAATACTGGCGATATTCACTATAGTATAAATGATATTTCTATGCACTTATCTGCCATTTCAAATTTAAACGGAATAATCACAAAAGACCTCAATAATCTCAAAGGTCTATTTCAATATTCATTAAAACTTAATACCAACGACATTAGTAAAGATGATAATTTTGAGCTTGAATTATTTGGAGCTATGGATAAATTGAACTTTGATTATAATTTGGGGCTAAAATCTGAACTTATCGAAGGTCAAAGCTACTTAAATATTAACAATATCTCTACATATTTCAAAAACATACCAACAAATATCAAGTCTGCAATTACCATCAATAATATTATTTTGCCAAATATTAAGAATCGACATTCATTTGACTTTTCAAGCAAAATTGAAACGAGCTCATTCGACATTAATTTTCCACAAAAAATAAATACAATATTTTTATTACATATAGACAGCATATCTTCAGAGGCATTCGCCATAACAAACATCAATGCTATAGTTAAATTTGGACCAAATTCAATTGGGATTGATAATTTGAGTGCACAGCTATTTAATGGAAACATAGAAGCGACATATTTGACTAACAAAACCCAAAAAGGAGTACATATTGACAATAAATATAGCATCAAAGATATTGATTTGTCGGCTTTTCCAAATGTTGACGACAAGTTAGAGGGGCTTTTAAATATATCTGGAGAAAATTCAATATTTTCGACAAAAGACACTGTTGACTATTCACATAATACAGGTTATAATATAATCAATTTATCAAAATTTAAATTAAAGACCGATTTTTTAAAAGAATATGAGATTGACGAGGATTTTATTTCCATTAGCAATGCTGATCTTGAAATAACTCTTAATAAAGATAGTCTAGAACTTATCCCAACTGATATTGCAATAAATAAAGCACTTTTAAAACTTGATGCCACTTACCTAATTTCAAGCGATAATATTAATGCGAATATCCTAATCAACACACCAGAAGAATATCTTAGCAAGAAAATTCAACTTTTAATTCAGTTTATATCCGATTCTAAAAAAGAAAAATCTAAAAAACAATCTGATAGGCTTCAATATCTTTTAAAGATTACTGGAAAAACTGATGAACTAAAGTATAAGATTTATAAACTTTAATGGTTTTACAACGAATTTAACGAAAACCAAACTTAACTTATTTTTGATAAAATAATGACATTATCCATAAAAGTTAGGAATAATTCATTGATAATAAGGTCAGTCGTTTGTTATTACGTTTTCTATTAAGGTTAAAAATGTTTGTAAAACACAATAAAACCTTATATTTTTAGAACCTTAATACCCG
>JAQUBO010000092.1:0-6132 GCA_028686735.1 Bacteroidales bacterium | reverse complement strand
TTATCCATAAAAGTTAGGAATAATTCATTGATAATAAGGTCAGTCGTTTGTTATTACGTTTTCTATTAAGGTTAAAAATGTTTGTAAAACACAATAAAACCTTATATTTTTAGAACCTTAATACCCGATAAACCCCGATTAAACAAAACCTTATTACCTTATTACCTTATTATTAAATATTTAAGTTCGGTTGGAATAATTTATCATTCGGCTTACTTCTCTGTTCTGCCAAGGTGCATCAGTACAACATGTTCAGGACAAAATTGCTACTCAATATATGATAAACTTAATGATCCCAATAAATTAACTTTGTTGAGAGGTTAGCTTTTCTGATTACTTAGTAATTCGCAGTTCGTAGTGCACAGGAGAACCACTTTAATTAGTTTTTGCAAAAAAAACACCAAAAACTTCGTTATTCTTGTTGTCCTGCAATTATTTGAGAGCCAGAAATATTATTGTAGGCAAAATCAATAATTTTAAGCGTATCGTTATGCTCACTACAATATAGTTTTATCCAACCGTATTTATAGTTTTCGTCGGCATTAGTAAGTCTAAAACCGAGATATTTAAAACCTTTCCCACTGAATTGTCCACCTCCGCCAAGTGTTCCCAACGCAACGGTTTGGTTTGTCCAATTACCGTCAATATTAATTACCGCATTTTGTGAGAGTGCATCAGCATATCTATATGTTGAGTTATCTAAAAAATCGACTGAGACAGAATGTGCTCTTAATGCAAGAGTGTCTAAATACTCAGGAATATCATTATTGTTAAAAGATTGCAAATTCACAATCTCAAATGCAACATCTGTAATATTGTCATTATCTAAATCGACTCTTATCCAGCCAGTACTTATGAGTTCTGCATCTATAAATCCCGAAACTATGCTATCAATATGCCTTGCATAAGGATTATCCAGCAATACCATTTCATTAACATCTAACAACATAACAACATTTGTATTGCACGATTTATAAATAATTTCTTTGTTTTTTGACCCATCATCATCACCACACGAGCTAAAATAAAGCATCGCAATAATAAAGATTATCAGAGTTGCCAGTAATTTTCTTATCGTATTCATACTTTGATTTTAATTGAATAATTAAATTCTTACTAATTACAAAGATACAAAAAAATGAAAACAAAAATCTCTGCATTAAAATGCAAGCCTCAATTCTGCTCTTATCATATAGAAATCATTTGGAGTAAGTTTAGTTTGCACTCGGCTTCCAATAAGAGTTACTTTTAGATGATTTTTAAACGGTGAAATTCCAAGTTCAATATCTTGTTCGTTAGTTTTTGCATCAGTTATTTGACCAACGGCTTTAATTCCAATATTAAATTTTAATTTTCCAGGAAATCTATGATTGATTTTAGCATTCCAAAGAGGAAAATCCGTAGCATCAAGCCGCATTATTTCTCCAAGGAACAAATTGCTAAATAGTGGCATATATAATGCATTTTGGGACACATCCACTTTGCCAATATATGAAATATCAAACCTTGTACTGGCAGCATTTTGCCAACTTAATATGCGACCAAGATTAGCAATATAAATTACAGTATTATTATTAGACATATTTTGGTAAACCCCTCCTACTTTTGCAACAAAATCAAAAGGTAAATTCATATCGGCAAATGCACCAAGATAAAGTTTATGATCTGGAATAAAATTCTGATTGCCAAATTCATTGTAAATCAAAAGCTGAACTTGCGAAAATTCAAAATTTTTATTATCTACAGAACCGGAACTAAATTCATCAGTAAATTCTGAAAATTCATCAGAATCGGTCGTCGATTGAGATTGCACAGGTTTCTTATATTGTGGATTCCAATTTATTGCTAATCCTGCCAGATTAGTATCGCCCGGTTTTTTACCAATATTATCGGTATAGTTCGGACTGATTAGGCCATATAAATGTCTATTGGAGCAAAAAACACCCATTCGAGCAAAGTTCTTCATTACAGTTCCACCACGTAAATTAAAGTTAAATGCTCCTATAGTTTTATCGGCACTAACCCCAAGAATTCTTTCATCAACAATTGGGAAACTACCTAATTTAGTTTCATGTAATCCAGCTTTTACTTTAAATTGATTATTAGTGTAAGTATAAAACGCTTGCCGCATTCCAAGATGTTTCGATTTACCTGCACCAGCATCATTTACAAAGTCAGAAGTCGTCCAATTTTTATAGCCTCCTTCGAGATATAAATTATGATTTTTTGCAAATGTAAAATCTAAAGCTCCCAAAACCATACCGCCATTAAGTTTAGTGATATCGGTATTGTTATAAGGACTTGTCATAATTCCAGGAGCCATTGTTCCTTCAATCGCCCATAATATTGGAACATTTTTATGAAAAGGTGTTAAATGTGCACCAAGTGTACTTCTGCAATCCATTTGCGAATAAGCAGCTTGCGATACAAAAACTGTAACGAATAATGCAATTACTTTATTTGTCAGACTTAAGTTTAATTTTGTCATAATGCTGTTTTAATTTTCTGTAAATACTATTACTATTAGTTTTGCAATCGCTAAGACAATCGCCACACATAATGCATTCCTGATTATCTAATTTTGAGACTTTATCATCACGAGTTATTGCATTTATTTTACACGAAGTATTGCAAGTTTTGCATCCAGAGCATGAGTTGTCTATTCCAATTATTGAGGCTCCAGGAATTTTTGTAATCAAACCAAGTAGCAAGCCCACAGGACATATCGCTTTACAGAATGGTCGATAAATAAATAGTGATGTAATTAATAATACCCCAAGAAGAACATATCCTGTAATATTGGGAGAAAAAAGATTGAAAGCTACTCTAAATGGTCCAATTTTGTTCCATAAAATAGTTTGTGTAAAGCTAAGTTGAATAATCAGTATGCCCAAAACAACGTACCTAATAATACGCATAATTTTTTGAGCTTTCTCCGTTTGCAAAATCCTTATTCGACCGATATACAAAAATTCTTGCAATGCTCCCAAATAACATAACCAACCACAAAAAACTCTTCCAAAGAAATAGGTAATTGGAATAAGACCAAGAAATAAAATTATCGCTTGCCAATTATTATCCAATCCAACAAAAAATAAATATGTATTTTGAAAACTTGAAATAACACCTGGTCCACCCCGAAAGAATCCGAGAAATACGATTGATAAAAGCAAAAATACTGCTCTCAAATTTCGTGTGGCTTTAAATTTTACTAGAATACCAGCCAGTATTGTAAAAATAAGAATTGCAATTGCCCAATATGCACGATTATAACTAACTGGAGATTCTATCACTGGTGGTTCTTCTCCAGTATATACAGCAAACTCATCGGTATTCTCATCAAACTCTTTAAATTCATCAAATTCATCAAACTCATCGTCAAACTCATCATCATCAGAAAAAGAATCCACAAGCATTTCATCTTGATTATTCTCATTACTAATTTGTATTTCCTCGTTATTTTGTGCTGATAAATTATAAGACAAAATTGCAAGTATAAAAACCAGTAAAAATCTAAAATATTTGATTTTCATTATAGCCAATTATAAAGTTAATTAAAGTATTAAGATTTTATTTATAATTTAACCTTAAGCATCCAAACCCACCATCTTTATCGCAAACTCTATTAGCATTTAGCACTATATGTTTACCTTTATCTTTGATAATTTTCACTTTTATTTTACGCATCCAAACCATAGATGATTCTTGCACCCAATCTGTAGTTCCAAGGATTTCCATGCCTTTCATTGTAAATTTAGTCTGATCCATTCCTAATGGACAACTTTTGTGTGTGAGACTTACAGTAACTTTTATTACCAAAACATCTCCAACCGAGTAAGCCTCTTTTTTGTTAGTAATAACTTCAAAATCTATATCACAAGCTGATATTTTTCGTGGATTAAATACAAGAAGCAATAATCCGATTATCGGAATTAACAGTAATTTAGAACTTAGAATGTTTTTCATTTTAGATAATTTTAAATTAGTTATTATATAATCAAAGAATTGTAGTACTTCCAGTTTGTCGTGGTGCTTTTACGACCATTACTCTTAAAATATCGTCAGATCTATTATAAATACAATGTTTTATGTCTTTGGGACTTTCCACAAGGCAATCTGCATCTACAGATTTTATTTCATCACCAACCATAATATCAGCAGTTCCTTCGAGTATGTAAAAGAATACATCAACAGGCGTAATATGTTCTTTTAAACTTTCGCCAGGCTCTAACTTGATTATAATCACTTGTGCCGAAGATTTGTCGTAAATTTTGCGAACATCAACCTTATGGGGAGTCTCTGCCACTGGTGTTTCTGAAACTTTTACAATAATCATCGAATCGTGCACATATACTTCTTCAGTTACTACATCAGTTGCTTCGCCTCGCATTGCATCCCGATATGTTGGTTTATCGCTGTTATTATTACATGATGCAAATATCAATACTATTCCTAGAATTAGTAATGTTTTAAAATTTAAAATACTTGTTTTCATACTTTCTTAGATTAATTTAATTAGTTTATTTTAATTATTTGCTTGACAACTCCTACCAATGATTCTCCATTTTTAACTAAGTCAAATGAACGATTAGAAAACTGCCATTTCTTTACAAAGAGTCTCAAACTTCCCATAATTACCGTTGATAGTATATTTACATCAAGATCAGACCTTATTTCATTATTGGTTTGTCCTTGTTCCAAAATTTTCTGCATAATTTCTTCATTCTCCTTCATAATGCCAGAGATTTTCTCAATTAGCAACTCTTCATTTGTGAATATCTCTTCGGAAAAAATTACTGAAACTAAAGATGGGTTCTTTGTAAATTCTCGAAAATGTTTGTTAAATATATTTGTAATCTTTTCTACCGCATCAATTTCTTTATTTAACTCCTCATTAAAAGCAAATTGACTAAAAGATTTAAAGGTCTCTAAAATACTAAGCAGAATATGAATCTTATTTTTATAATGACGATAGATTGCTGGCTCTGAAGTACCTATTTTTAATGCAATATTCTTTATTGTGAGTCCTTGAATTCCTTTTTCAGATATTGTATCTAAGGATACTTGAATTATTTCTTTTTGTCTTTCTGTTTGCATAAGTATTAATTTATAAACACTTGGCAAAGTTAGTTAATATTAACTAACCTGCAAATTATATTAGATTTTTTTATGATTTTTTTTAATTATTGTTTCTTTGTGCAGTAAGTATTATACCAGTTTAAGTGCCGGTTAAGCAGAAACTTTGTGCGAGTTATAATCATTTAGGTTTTAAGCCTTAACAATGCTTGCAACGTAATAATTCGGAATAATGCTCTAATTTTAAAACACTTTTTGTTTTTCTACTCCCCAATCAGCATTCAGGTTTTCTATAAATACCGCTTTCAATTTTTATAGCACCTGTTTTTAGTCCAATTAAGAAATTTGTTATTTTTTCTTTTGTAGTTTCTCCCATCAAAACATCTAGTCCTAATTTTAAGGGGTTCATTTGTTTGATTTTACTTACTGATTTCTCGAGAACCTTAATTGCCCTATCGGTTTGATTAGTACATTGCTCCTTAATCAATCCAGACTGTTCAAAAAACGAGTTCATTTTTAGGTCATCCACTAAAAAATTGATATTCTCATTATCTGCCCAGGGCAATGGATAATTTAGTTTTTGATTTTGATTTTGATTTTGATTTTGATTTTTAAAAACTTCGTAATAAATAAGCCTTCCATTATTTTGTAACACTCTATTTATTTCGCTACAATACTTCAATTTATCATAAACATTCATTTGTATATGTTGCGTCCAAACCACATCAAATGTTTTATCCTCAAAAGGCAAATTTATAGCGTCTGCACAAATAAATTTAGTTTTAAGCCTTAGACCAATCAGTTCAGACAAAAGATTAGCTGTTTTAACATATTCTTTCGATAAGTCAATTCCAACCGTATCACAATTAAATTCGTCAGCCAACATTCTGCATGGTCCACCAATTCCACATCCAATATCTAATAGTCTAGAGTTTTTTATATTTGCATTTTGTGCTAACTCTCTGGACACTTCAGCTCCTCTCACATGAAACTCGTCAGCTCTCGCAATATCTTTTCGTGTTACATTATTTAAATCGACTCCCATTTCTGACAGTC
>JAQUBO010000091.1 GCA_028686735.1 Bacteroidales bacterium | reverse complement strand
CAATTGTAAAAGCACCAAATTTTAAGACTATTCTCTTATCTTGCTGCACTGAAGAAGACTTATTGCCACTAAAACAGTATTTATTATTTTCGAGTCTAATTTTCTTGATCTCCCAAACGAAGTGAGTGCGTGAACACCAAGTAATAATATATATAGTGTCCGCAAGAAAACTACTGCTTTTTGTGTCTTTGATAAGAAAGCGTCAAAGACAAGGCTTTCGAAGTTTCTGAAACTAAGGAGTTTACTTTTCGTAAATGCGATGTATTGAGCTTGTCGAAATGACTGTTTCAGAAATGAGAGTAACGCAGTATTTGACGTTTTATTGCAAAGACTATATAGTAGCAATTACAAGACTTCACCCTGCCTTAATTGTTCAATAATAAGGTAATAAGGTTTTGAATCTTATTGATTTTATAGGGTATTAAGGTTTCAAAAATATAAGGTTTTATTGTACATCATAAGGTTTCAAAAACCTTATTTTTTATTAGACCTCAGTAGAAAACAACACAAACAAAATTGACCTTATTGCCTTATTATCAATAACTTATCAGTTAATCAGCCCCCCCCGAATACTCTGGGTAAAATCAGTTTTTAGCTAAGCTTTACCAAATACCGACCCCCAGCAATTTACCGATTACTGTTTTACATATTGAAACCCTTATCAGAAATAATAATAAAGTTAATAAGCTTAGTGTTCTGTAGAGGTTCAGCGAGTATTACAATCCAATTGTAAAAGCACCAAATTTTAAGACTATTCTCTTATCTTGCTGCACTGAAGAAAACTTATTGCCACTAAAACAGTATTTATTATTTTCGTGTCTAATTTTCTTGATCTCCCAAACGAAGTGAGTTCGTGAACACCAAGTAATAATATATATAGTGTCCGCAAGAAAACTACTGCTTTTTGTGTCTTTGATAAGAAAGCGTCAAAGACAAGGCTTTCGAAGTTTCTGAAACTAAGGAGTTTACTTTTCGTAAATGCGATGTATTGAGCTTGTCGAAATGACTGTTTCAGAAATGAGAGTAACGCAGTATTTGACGTTTTATTGCAAAGACTATATAGTAGCAATTACAAGACTTCACCCTGCCTTAATTGTTCAATAATAAGGTAATAAGGTTTTGAATCTTATTGATTTTATAAGGTATTAAGGTTTCAAAAATATAAGGTTTCAAAAACCTTATTTTTTATTAGACCTCAGTAGAAAACAACACAAACAAAATTGACCTTATTACCTTATTATCAGCAATTTATCAGTTAATCAGTCCCCCCCCCGAATACTCTGGGTAAAATCAGTTTTTAGCTAAGCTTTACCGAATAACGACCCCATAAATTTACCGATTACTGTTTTACATATTGAAATCCTTATCAGAAATAATAATAAAGTTAATAAGCTTAGTGTTCTGTAGAGGTTCAGCGAGTATTACAATCCAATTGTAAAAGCACCAAATTTTAAGACTATTATCTTATCTTGCTGCACTGAAGAAAACTTATTGCCACTAAAACAGTATTTATTATTTTCGAGTCTAATTTTCTTGATTTTATAGGGTATTAAGGTTTCAAAAATATAAGGTTTTATTGTACATTATAAGGTTTCAAAAACCTTATTTTTTATTAAACCTCAGTAGAAAATAACACAAACAAAATTGACCTTATTACCTTATTATCAATAACTTATCAGTTAATCAGCCCCCCCCCGAATACTCTGGGTAAAATCAGTTTTTAGCTAAGCTTTACCGAATACCGACCCCATAAATTTACCGATTACTGTTTTACATATTGAAATCCTTACCAGAAATAAAAATAAAGTTAATAAGCTTAGTGTTCTGTAGAGGTTCATCGAGTATTACAATCCAATTGTAGAATTAATTGGTATATTTGATTTGTTGTATAATTCTGGTGATTAGTAGAGGTTAATTTATTTAACAGCTCTAGTGCTGCGAACTTAATATCCACTTTACCATATTCAGAGTCTTCGTTAAATGAATTCAGAAACTTAACTATTTCAAAGGCATCAAATTTCGAGAACATTCTTTTATTAAATGTCTTATAGTTACTAGTGTTTTTAATGCATTCGGCAATTATAGACAATATTCTATCTTCGCCAAAGTAATTTAAAACTTCAGAGGGGATTTTCTTAACTGCACCATTGCAATCTTCATAAAAATCTTCAAAAAGCTCAAAAAACGCTTTCAACACAATAAACAATCGAAACTGATAAACTTTATAATTTTTAGAGTTAAGAATTTGTCCAACTGCTGGTCCTGTTCCAAAAGGCACTCTATCCGACTCTCGTGGTGAAGGTCGTACAATAATATCGCGAACTACTCCTATTTTAGCCTGCGAGGATAATTTATGTAAAAAATAAAAATCCTCACCTCCTTGCCTACGGGGCATTCCACCAGCTTTTATATAATTAACAGCTTTCACACCAAAACACGAACCAATTGTATGGATAGAATTTGGATATCCTGCATAATTTAATGCAAGTCTAAAATATCTGAGATAAATTTCATAAAGTTTACAAGCTGAAATTACATTTTCATCATAAACTGAAGTGTCAAAATCGTGCTGAAATTGAAAATAAAAAGCTGCAGTTTTTACATTCTCTACAAATGCGTTTTCAATTTTGATAAAATAGTCGTTTTCAACAATAGTGTCAGCATCAAGCGACAATATAATTCCATCAGGTTTATTTAAGAGTTCAAAACGTCTTACGGCTTCGTCCATTCCAATTTTTCGAGCATTTCCTACACCGGCAGTCTTTCGGGGGATATTTACTTCGTTATGCACAAGCAAATTAAAATTTGAATAATACAAGGACTCTGCACGTGAAGATAATTTATCGGAGATTTTTTTATTCATTTGAATTGTTTCATCCGAATCATTTTCTGATGAATTTACAATAACAATTACTTCGATATCAAGTGAAACACTTTTTGCTTTCTCTAAAGTATCGAGAGTTTTAAAAACGAACTCATCACGATAGCAAGGTATTACAACAATAATCCCCGTATTACTACAGGGATTATTTTTAAATATTTTTGGTTTAGAATTAAATCTATCAAAGTAAAACGAAGCAAAACTCATTCTTTAATTGTTATCATTCCTTTTAGCATACCTCTCATTAAGTTGGTCAATAACATCACGTGTAATGTTCATACCTGGAGCAGCGTACAAGATATTACTACCAGCAGCATTTCCCAAAATAAGAGTATAATTCTTTGAATAATTATTTTTAATAAAATTCATTACTGTATCGTATAGCTCCTCATTCATTTCTGCTTGTTTCATCATCAGTTCTTCAGAAAGCTGGGCATCAAGTTGTTCTAAATTTGATTGTTCTTGCATTAAATCATTTTGTTGTGACTCCATGCTAGCTTGGGAGAGAAAACTACCAAGTTTCATCTTTTCCATAAAATCATTATATTTTTTCTCAAACGATCTTATTCTACCTTCCAAATTAGCTTTTGCTTTTGCTTGCTCAGTTAAAAGATCTTCGTTAAGTTTGATAGAATACTTATATTCCAACAATAATGAATCTAAATTAACATAAGCAATAGCAAGACTTCCAGTAGAATCTAACACAACCCCACTAGATTCGGCACTATTCTCTCCGCATGCTGCTCTATTGCCAGTTAATGAAATTATAAGAATGGTAACACTAGCTGCAAGAGCTACAACGCTAATAATTAATGCAATTTTTGAAAATTTTGAATTATCCATATTTCATTTTTTTAAATTGTTTCTACAAAAGTAGAAATAATTTTAAATCTACCAATTAATATTTTCTTAATTAGAATTTTTAATCGGCTTAATCGGTTCTTAGTTCACACAATTATTGGTAGTAGAGTTACATTATTGGTTGTTGAGTAACTTGATGACCAAATTGTGTTATGTACAGGTTAATTATCATCAAGTAATGGTTCGTTCATAATCTTCAATATTTTATTATTTTTGTCAAAAATATTATACAGTGGCGAGACGAAAAAAACCAATTATCGAGAATTTAGAAATTACCGACATTGCTGCCGAAGGCGTATCAATAGGCAGACACGAAAACTATGTTATTTTTGTACGTAATGTAATACCAGGCGATATTGTAGATGTACAACTTACCCGAACACGAAAAGCGTATTCCGAATGTCGTTTACTCAGGATCAAAAAATACTCTGCAGATAGAGTTGAACCATTTTGCTCTCATTTCGAACGTTGTGGAGGCTGTAAATGGCAAATGTTACCTTATGAAAAACAATTATTTTATAAACAAAAGCAAGTTGTAGATCAACTTAGTCGTATTGGTGGGATAAACATTAATAAAATTAATCCTATTATTGCCTCCAAAGACGAGACTTTTTATCGAAACAAACTTGAGTTTACATTCGCAAGCAGACGTTGGCTTGAAGAAAATGAACCCGAAATGGATAAAAATACTCGTGAGTTAGAAGGGCTTGGGTTTCATGTTCAAGGAATGTTTGATAGGATAATAGACATTGAAAAATGCTATTTACAAGAAGACCCTTCAAACGAAATTCGAAATAAAATCAGAGAATTTACAAAACAAGACGGTTACGAATACTACAATTCACGTACGCACGAAGGTTTTATGCGAAATATTATTATTCGTACTGCCTCTACAGGCGAGGTAATGATAGTAGTTATATTTGCCAAACCAGACATCAATAAAATCGAAGCTCTGATGGAATTTATAGAGGTAGAGTTTCCACAGATTACATCTTTGCAATATATTGTAAATGAGAAATTTAACGATTCAATTTATGACCAAGAAGTTATTTGTTTTAAAGGACGAGACCATATTTTTGAAGAATTAGACGGTTTAAAATTCAAAATTAATGCAAAATCATTTTTTCAGACAAACACAAAACAAACTCTTCAACTGTACAGAAAGACTGTTGAGTTTGCAAATATCCAGCCTAACGAAATTGTTTACGATTTATATACTGGCACAGGAACAATTGCGAATTACATCGCAAAAAAATGTAAAAAAGTTATTGGGATAGATTCTGTCCCTGAAGCAATTGAAAATGCAAAAGTAAATTCAACAATCAATGGTATTTCAAATGCCCACTTCTATGCTGGCGACATGAAAGACCTACTAAATAAGGATTTCGTACAAGAAAATGGAAAACCAGACACAATAATTCTTGATCCACCTCGTGCTGGTCTTCACGAAAATGTAATAAATATTATTCGCGAAGTAAATCCATATAAAATCGTTTACGTTAGTTGTAATCCAGCAACACAATCACGCGATATTTCATTACTAAAGGACATGTACGATATTATTGATATACAGCCGATTGATATGTTTCCTCATACCCATCATGTTGAGAATATCGTTGTTATGACTTGTAAATAATGCCTAATAATATAATTACTCTCCGATTTCTTTCTGCGAGATAGTTTTTAAAGTATTAGCTTTTATTTTAAATTGACTTCTAATAATATAATACCTAATTGTAGCATACAAAGGAGCGGCTATAAATCCTAATCCTACACCAAAAACGAACAACACAAGAGTTAAAACTCTTATCATAAAACGAGAAATAAATGTACCTGATTTAGAGATATATTTTCTATATGGTGATAATAAATAAACACTTACAATACTTGCACTAACAACAAAGCCTAGAATTGGAATAAAGCCGATAATAAATGAAATACTCAAAATCAAATAAAACTTTTTATCCAAATATTTAATAAAGTTATTTAATCCAGATTGAGTAAATAGGACAGTTCCACACGAATTACAAGTCTGCGAAACACTTCGTTTTTCAAATTTTGTTGCACAGTTAGAACAGCGTCGTTGGGCAAGTAAGTTAAATCTGTGTTTTTCGATATCTGTTGTAATATTAGATTTGCGTTGCCCCAAAACACCAATATTAAAAACTGTGGGATTTTTTGTTCCACAATTTTGACATTCATAGGCATAGGCATATATTTTTGATCCGCAATTTGTACAAATTAATTTTTCTTCCTCTGCTTGTTTCTCGTATTTTTTTGCAATAAAAACTAAAACACCTATCACAATTAAATAGCAAATAACCATAAATATGCCAGCCCAAACTAGCAACAAGAATCCAAAAAGGACAAGACTATCTTCAATCCAGCTAATTATTTTGCCAAGAAATAGATTATCGTCAGCATCTATATCAGACAAAAAGTCGAGGGATTTTTTTCGTAATTTTGATAAAAAATATACTGCACCTGTTCCAATTAAAGATAATATCAAAAGAGGATTAAATCCTGCCCAATTTATTTGCTCAACAACTTCTGTCGAATTATCGCTCATAATAAAAAACTGGACTAACAAATAACTTACTGGTTTCATATACGGCTCAGCCTCACGAAGGAAATATCGGATATCAGTATTTTTATCACCAACAAACTCAAGAATACTCAATATTCCAAGCACTATTAACAACCAATTTTTGGAAAAGAAAGTAAGGCTTTCTTCAGCAGCATCAACACTATCGACACCAGGAAACCATTGAGGATAAGCAAAAAACAAAGCAGTTAAAAATGCAGGGAAGAATGTCCGCATTGAGAAAAGAGGAATAGTTCCAATAATTGACAATAACTGTGGATAGCCCATAAGCTTGTTTTTGATTGACAAATATATAAAATTATTGCTATTAATCAGGCATTATCATTAAACGGCTCATAATAAACTAATGACTTGAGGCTTAGCCCACACTAAAAGTAATATTGCTGCTTAAAGGACAAACAAGATTCTGTAAGTGGAGTAACGAAATCTATAAACTGAATCAAAATCCAATACAGTTCGATGAAGAAAACCACCCAAACTTAACATTCAAAGTTTATTTTAATTAATTCGTACTCGACTAAAGCAAAATTACAATTATCCTTTAAAAATCACAGATTAAATTAAATGCAATTTATCTTCTTTTTTTCTCCACAAAATTCTTAATCATTTTCACTATCCAAACAATGCTTAGCAAGATAAATAATATTTTAATAATTAGGGTAGATAAATTTTTTATTTCGGTAAAAAAAGAGCCTCTACTAACAATTACTTCCGAAATATTAGGATAAGATTTTAACATCAACAGAGTATTAAAATTCTCCAAATAATCAACGCCCATAGTTAATAATGGAAACAAAGAAAGTAACAACCACTTAGATTTTTTTCCAAATATGTTTTTCAGAATCAAAGCAAAAACTAAGATAAGCAATGGACCGTAGGCCAAAGGATAAATCATATCATTTACTCCTGTCAGTTGCTGGTGAATTGCTCTACCTTCTGGCTTAAGAAGTTCAAAAAAAGCAGTAATCTCTTCTAAATCATATCCACTCCAAAGGTCAATTAGGACAACCTCTTCCCCAGCAATTTTACTCATTTCTATTTGTCCTACATTAAAAAGATACAGCAAAAATGCGGCAAATAAAAAGAAAAGAATAATAAACTTCCAATTAGAGATTTTAGCTAATAATTGAATCATGTTTTTTATCATATTATAATATATATATTAAAATCTATATATGATGTTGTGCGATTTGCTTTGATACCACAACACAGACTATCCATTTTTTACGATATTAATTAATTTATCTTTGTCTGTAATTGTTATTTTTTTGTCTTGAACTAATAATATTTCTTCTTTATTAAATCTTGATAAAGTATTGATTACGCTTTCTTTTGAATAGCCAAGCATTTTACCAATTTCATTTCTTTTTACAGGCAACAAAAATGTATCAGAATTATAAATATCAGAAAACTCTAACAATAAAATTGATAATGAACCTTCAATATTTTTATGCGAAAACCGTGAGATATTTCTGACTAAACCATTTGTCTTTATCGACATGTGCTTAATCATTCTATAAGCGAATTCTCCATTTTGTCTGATAAATTTCTCAAATAAACGAATATCAAAAGTACTAATTTTTGTTTTCTCAATTGCTATAGCAGAAAAATTAAAATTTTGGCTCGCAGATGTACAGCCAATTCCAATAAATGAATTTGGAGTAATCAATCCGATAGTAGTTGTTGTTCCGTCTATAGTTATATCGAGTTTTGCCAATCCTTCCTCCAAAATCATTATACTACTCGCAACAAAACCTTGCTTAACAATTGTCTCCCCAGCTTCAAAATAAATCTCATTTTTAGCATTTTGCCACTCGTCCTTCTCAGAAGTAGTTAGAGCCTCAAAACAAAGATTTGCCTTCAATATTTTATTCTCTATTTCATTCATATTTTCGTCGATTCCTTCTTTCATCAAACAATATTTTAATAAACGGTAATATAGCATTAACGATGATGTAAAACTACATCATTTAGGGTTAAACATTCAATGTTCAAAAACCAACAAAGATATAAACCCATAGCCATGTATTTTGTTCTATAGTTAGATAAAAACAAATATAATTATAAATAATTTAATAACATAAAACAAAAAAAATGGAAGATTTAAAGTTTAGAATACAAGCACACAGCGACAATCCGACAAAGACTATTGTTAAAGCAAGAAACTTTAAACTGGTAGTTGATGAGCCGACAGATTTAGGCGGAACAGACCA
The DNA here is from genome assembly GCA_028686735.1 of Bacteroidales bacterium. Classification (GTDB taxonomy): domain Bacteria; phylum Bacteroidota; class Bacteroidia; order Bacteroidales; family ML635J-15; genus Bact-19. Next base: position 6,367 of record JAQUBO010000091.1, on the reverse strand, counting down.
TGGAGCCAATCCTGTAGAATACCTACTTGCTGCTTATGCAGGGTGTTTGAATGTAATGGCTCATATTTGTGCTAAGGAGTTAGGATTTGAATTAAAAAGCGTTAAAATTGATATCGTTGGGAGTTTGAATCCTGCCCGATTATTTGGTCAGTCATTTGAAGAAAGAGCAGGGTATAAAGAAATTACAGCAACAATTCGTCCTGACTGTGATGCAAATGCAGAAACTTTGTCGAAATGGAAAGATGCCGTCATAAATCGTTGTCCAGTTGGTGATAACTTAAAAAACACGACCAAAGTTGAAGTTAAAATTAAGTAATCATAGGTCTATTACACACACACACAATTAGCTATATAGTCTTTGTTTGACACGCATTAAACACAAAGCGATTAAAGTAGATTCTTTAATCGCTTTTATTTTTGATATATTTTAACTTTAATGCCTAAATGATTCCACAATGGTTAGAAAATCAAATTTAGACACGAGCAAGCTTTAGCTCACGCAATGCAGTGAGTTTACGTTGCACTGCGTTTATCGAAGTGCCGCACTGAGCAAAGCCAGTAATAACGCAGGTATCGGACATTATGCTAATTACACGATTGTTGTAATATCTTCAAATAAACGGCGTAATCTTCTTGGATGCAGTTGTTTTGAAGCATCAGCATAACCCAAGCCAATCAACATAACTACAGTTTCGCTTTCTTTTAAACCAAACCCCTTATGTATTCCGTCAAAATCGATACCGCTCATAGGATGAGAATCAATTCCTTTATCTTTAGCGGCTATCATAAGAGACATTGCCAGTAAGCCCGCATTACTCTCGGCAAATTTAAGTTTTCGGTCTTCGCTTGAGCCATAAAGAAAAGCCGCAGCTTGTTTTGCTCCAGCAACCATTTCTGTATTGCCTCCAACACTTATAAGCATTTCATCCCAAACAGGATTACAATCTGCAAATCCATCTTTGTCTCCAATTATTATTAAAGTAACCGACGCATCTAATATTTTTTCTTGATTATTGGCAAGTTCCATAAGTTTCTTTTTGCTAGCATCGGTTTTTACCGCAATAATTCTCCAAGGTTGAAGATTAAAACCAGACGGTGCCAAAACCGCCATATCTATAATTTCTTTTAAGAGCACTTCATCAATTGATTTATTTTTATCAAAATAATTGACTGAGCGTCTTTCGTTAAACAATTTTTTTGTGTCCATATTAAACGTATTAAATTTCTAAAATAAACACGTAAGGACTTAATATGTTTAAATATATTATTCTTAGTGCACGACAAAATTATTAATCAATTATAATATAAACTAAGCACTTATTAACAATTCATCATTAATAAACAATGCTAAAAACCATGCATAAAACTCTACCATTCAGCACGTTAGGTGTTTTTATATTTTTGGCTATAAACCCAAAGGAGTAAGGGGTAAAATAAAACTTTTGCTCACAAGTTTATGCCCTACGGACAAAATTTCTAAGGAGTATGTTTTTTTATTGACATATATGTCCTACGGACAAAAGAAACAGTTTACAAATCTAAAACTTTAGGGTTTGTCAAATAATAAAGCATGCAGAATTGACGAAGATATTTTGAGGTTTTTCGAGACGCAAAATTCAGCTAATAGCTGATTTATTGTTTGACAATCCCTTAGCATACAATTTTTGTTTTGTAGTCCGTAGGACTTCAATGTCAATAAAAAAAACAATTAACTCCCTATTTTGTCCGTAGGACATAAACATTTCTGATTTTTTACTCATATAAACTTAGGGATTGTAAACATTGAAAACCAAGGTAAACCGATGTATAGCAAGCACTTAGTTCTCAAGCACTTATTATTATTCAGGTTTTGGTTTTAGTGTTTTAATCATTATCAATCCTCAAAAAGTCCCCGTCCATATTAAATTCTAAATCAAGTCCGTTATCTAACTCAACTTGCTGGTTTTTGTCATCAATTCCCCAGCCAATAATTACATTATTTGGATAATTAGTTGTTACATATTGCCTTATTTTCTCTGGTATTACGCTACTTGGTAGTTCTGAAATACCTTCAATATCAATAATCTCATTTTTTCGATTAAATTCTAAACTGATACTTTCAGAAAGTGTTACATCATAAGTCTTCGTAAACCCGTCTTTGTCTTCTATCGCTTGAACAATAGAGTTATTTGGAAAATGTGTAGTAATATACGTAGTTATTTCACTTGGTAAGTCGGAGGAAGGAATAATATTTTCCTTTTCACAACTTGACAATAAAACTGTCAATAAAATCAATATTGCTAGTAAATTTTTCATCTTTTTGTCTTTTTAAATTAATTTTCCGTTCTTTGAATACACAAGCTCACGCTCATCATTTCCTTTTTCGATTTCTACTTCATAGGTTTCGACACCATTTTTAATAATTTTCTTAGCCTCATCAATACGATACCCTTTGTATTCCTTTTTAATTGAATTTGTTACAGCTTTCGGTAAATCTCCAGCGGGAATCTCCATTGAGCATTTTATTAGTGTCCCTGATGCGGTAAACCAGGCTTCATAATCCGTAAACAAGCCAATTTCAAAATCTACATTATATATATCTCCTTCTCGTTCCCACTCTACATCGGTTGCTTTTGGAAACTCCTTTTTAAAATTATTCACAATTAACGATGGGACTTGACTTTCTGGAATATCTTGGGCAACTGCTGTTCCTACTGCTAAAAAAAACACTGCCATCAATTTAATTACTTTTGTCTTCATTTTTTTTAATTTTTTTATTAATAATACCACAAATATAATTACCAATACTGGAAAGAATTTGGAATTTAAATAGTATTTTTAAAATATACTGCAAAACAATGCCCCTTCTCACTAAAGCTATAAGATATTCTACTATCATATAATTTACAAACTGATTTACAAACCGCTAAACCAAGACCTGTACTCAGGCTTTTTGACTGGTCTTTTGCAAATCGATTAAAGATAGTTTTAGAATCGATAGCTGTCATAACTCCTGTATTACAGATTGTAAATTCGTGTTTTTTTATCACTATAGAAATTTTTCCAGCTTTTATATTATGAAAAATCGCATTTTTAATCAAGTTTGAAAGGATTATTTCTGCTAAAGATATATCCATTTTAACATAAAGATTATCAATTTCTTCGATAACAATATTTATGTTTTTAAAATCAATTATTTCTTGGAAATTCAAAATTATTTCTTTTACATTTTCGTTAATACACACTGTTTGTTCATCAAAAAACTGTTTATTTTCAATCTTTGTTAACAGAAGCAGTGTGTTGTTTAGTTTTTTTAATCTGTCAGCAATGTTTATAACCTCTGCAATTGTTTTTGCATCGTTTTTATTTAGATGTTGCGATTCAAGCAAAAGTTCTAATTTATTAGTAATTATTGCAATAGGTGTTTGAAGTTCGTGCGAAGCATTTTCGGTAAATTGCTTTTGCGAATTATAAGCTTCTTTTGAGTGTTTAATTAAAGAGTTTGAAGCTTCTTGCAATTGAATAAACTCCTTAGTTTTAGTCTCTATTTCGAACGGAGCATCATCTTTATCAAGTCGATAGGTCTTTAATCTTTCCAAAATAACATAAAATGGATTCCAAATTTTGCGTAAGACCACATTATTTACAATAATAATGCTGGCGATTAAAATAACAAATAACCATACAATACTCCAAAAAGAATCTTCAATTAAATCATCTTCTTCAATTAGTGAAGATATAATTTTTATTTCATAATAATTGTTTTGATGTTCAAATGTAGAATGCAAAATACGTACTGGTTCTAAATCATCTTCATTTAATCTATACATCAAAGTGTCTTTATATACCTCTTTAAAAGTATGAGCCTTTTGTTTAGAAATAGGATGAATTTCAAAATTATTACCTCCAAATTTGTTCTGAGCAAGTAATGTGGAGTCCGTCTTTATTTTTTGAAGAATTAATAATCTATTATTGTCCAAGCCATCATCTATGCTATCGCGAATTTCGTCTTTTAGGTTCACATAAAAGATAATTGACCAAATGCCTATAATTACTAAAAACACAAGCGTTAGATACAGTAAAGATTGGTTAAGTAGTTTCATTCTTCTGACAGTTTATAACCCACACCATATATAGTTTCTATTATTATTGAAGCTTTAGAGTTTTTTAATTTATTTCGTAAATTTTTAATTTGATAATAGATAAAATCAAAGTTATCAGCTTCATCTATATGGTCTCCCCACACATATTCGGCTAAAGCTGTTTTAGTAACAAGACGACTTTTATTTAGTAATAAATAGTTGAGAATATCAAATTCCTTTCTATTTAGATGAATTAATTTTCCGTTAACGACTAATGTTCTTTCTTGTATGTCAAAAACGACATTTCCATGTTCGATGTATTCTTTGCCATTAAAACTATTCCTTCGTATGACAGCTTTTATCCGAGCATTTAATTCTGCAATGTGAAATGGTTTGGTTAAGTAATCGTCAGCACCCAATTCTAAGCCTTTTATTTTATCATCAAGCGAGTTTTTAGCTGAAATAATAATAACATTTCCAGATTTCTTCATTTTTTTCAACTCTTCAAGAATCTGCATCCCATTACCGTTGGGTAACATAATATCTAACAAAATACAATCATAATCATAAATAGATATTTTTTCAAGAGCTGTATAAAAATCAACAGCAGTTTCTACAATATATAATTCTTTTAAAAGTGATTCTTTTATCGTTTTCTGTAAGTCTAATTCGTCTTCGATTATTAAGATTTTCATACGGCAAATATAAGATTAAAATTTGGAAACAATTGGGAATTTTTTGTATTTAGCCTTTGTAAGAAACGAGTTTAAATCTTCAGATACTGCTCCTTAAAACCAAAAAAATAGAACTTTATTTATACAATACTATTTTCTATATTTGCAATTTACAAGTTGTAATATTTTTTTGCAAAAACCAAAACAATCTTTGCTAGTTTCATTAAAAATAAATAAATTTGAAATTGAGAAATGAACATATAAAAAATAATACCTGAACTTTAAAAACCTATAAAAAATGAAAAAGACAAGCTATTTTTTTGTAATCACACTTATATTAGCTGCATGCAACGGCAATCTAAATAAAACGGACAAAGAAGATAATAACGTAAAATACGGAAATTACATCAATAGTTATTACAACTATAGTGTGTATTTTCCCGACTTTTTGACTCCACAAGGTGAGGCAACAAACCTAGATGGTCAAGAATTTGTCTCAGAAGACAAAAAAATCAAGCTTTTAGTTTACCGTGATTACAAAAATGATTATCTAACAGGAGGCGAGCTATACTCATTAGACCAAGCTTTTGAAGAAGATTTAAAATCCTTAGAAGAAGTCTCCAATAAGCAGATTAAAGATAATTATTATATTATCGAATATAAAACAGAGAATACTTTACACGCTTATTACGTCCTACTTAATGGAGATAATTATTTCAATATTCTCTTTGAATATCCTGAAGAAGAAAAAAACAGGATGGAAAGTATTATTAAATACGTATTCGAGTCTTTCAAAGTAAAACAATCAGATGACATTGTTGAAACCCAAGATGGTGATGCATCTACTGAAGAAGTGGACGATAGGTTTTTGGTATTTTTAGACGAATTCTTAAACGATTGTTTTTGGGGGAAAAACTTTAATAGTTTATTACGTGATAATGACGAAACTCTTGCATTATACCTTGATCCAAAAATGGACATAAGACGGTATTACGCACCAGGCACTACTACTTTATTAGCATCACGAGAAGATAATTTTGCTTTTAACTCCTATTCTGATTTCACAAGCAAACCAGAACCAAATAACGAAGTGATTTTTGAATATTTATTAGATGGAGATCACATTTGTGATGTTATATTTGATCAATATAATGTAGTATATTACCAATACTGGGATGAACTCCCTGTTGTAGTTATTGATTCCGAGAATTTTGAGATAGCATCTGTAGATTTAGCCTACGAAAATGCAGAAATTGTTGCTGCCTTTATACCCAATGAGTATAATAATCCACGTGGATTTTACTTTGTTTATACTCCTAATGGCTGGAAACTTGCTTTTGTGGATGATACGCTTTGTGAAGCCTAGAGTGTTCATTTAAATGGCAATAATAAATTTGGCGAAATGGCTAATCGTAAACACAAAGTTTTGCCCCCCCATAATTATTTGCAGTGCGATGCTTGAATTCATAAACTAACAGAGAAACAAGAAATTAACTACACTGACTATTATGTAATTCGCCGTTCATCACATTATTAACCCGCATTATTACTTCGTGAGGGCTTCGCCGTTCATGCGATTAGCTTTGTGTAGATACACCTGTGCTGATCCGTCAGCTGACGGAGAAGTAAGGC
>JAQUBO010000300.1 GCA_028686735.1 Bacteroidales bacterium | reverse complement strand
ACTGGCAACTTTCCACTATGATAAATTTGATAAGATCCATCTCCGTCAACCAATACAATAAGTAGGTTAAAGGTGTTGGTACCTAAGTCGATAATTGCTATTTTTTTCATTATTGATGCTTGAGTAAACCCTCTTTATTAAAGGCTTTAATTTGAAACTTTTATAGTTATTAATGACAGGTCATGATGGACATTATCAAAAAGAGTATACCATACTACTGATCTGGTACTCATTTACGTAATCGAACTTCACAATTAAACTAAAATGTAAAAGCAAAAGTAAAACAATTCAGTTACAAAAGGACTATTTGACAAACAAGAAAATATTCAAATACTTTTATCCATTAATAGTAACAATAAGCAAACTAGAAGCCATGAATTATGCAGCATAAAGAGTGATTTCAATGAGGGGACTTTTGAATATTAGCAAAGAACATTATTAGAGAAACCCTGGAATTAGCCCATAACAACAAATATAAGTCCTCCTAAACATTTCTGTACGGCTGGTTATTTAGAGATAGAAAACCAAAGCATTAACGGATTAAAATTGAAAGACTTTTTGATTTGGAAAAGGGTTGATCTCCTATTACCTCATGTCCCATTTAAGCCAAAACTTTACCAAACTCCAAGCATTATGAACACCCCTAAAAGAATAGTTATAAGAAAAAATTGGTTGCAAAGAATACTTATGGTACAAAGACATTATATTTGTCGCAAAATTACTAATTTATGGTATTTAGCAGTATACTCTTCCTTTTTTGTTTCCTACCTGTATTCCTAATCTCATATCATTTAGTAAACAAGAAACACAAGAACATTGTTCTTTTGATATTTAGCATCTTCTTTTATTCTTGGGGCGGGGCTAACTTTATTTTTTTACTCCTTATCTCTTTAACGACAAATTTTTTTATAGTTAGAGAGATGGACAGAAATGTGGAGAAAAGAAAAATACTGCTAATTGCTTCTTTGGCCATAAATGTTGGCATTCTAGGGTATTTTAAATATGCGAATTTCTTTATTGAGAATTTTAATCTTGTTTTAAATTATCTAAACTTCACAAGCCTAGAATGGACTAAAGTTGCTCTGCCTATTGGAATATCTTTTTTTACCTTCCAGTCCATTACCTATACAATTGATGTGTATAGAAACATCCACAAACCACTAGTAAAATTAAGCGATTACTTATTATACATTTTAATGTTCCCACAGCTAATTGCTGGTCCTATTGTTAGGTTTAATACTGTTGCCGACGACATTGTTGATAGAGAAAAAAATGAGACCTTTAATAACAAGCTTAACGGAATTTATCTATTTGTCATTGGGCTATCTAAAAAAGTATTAATAGCCAATGTTTTGGGAGAATATGTTGACAATACCTTTCTATCGCCTATTTCTGAAGCGAACTCAGGGGTACTATGGCTAACAATTATTGCTTATTCTTTTCAGATATATTTTGATTTCAGTGGCTATTCCGATATGGCCATTGGACTAGGGCGTATCATTGGATTTAAGTTTCCGGAGAACTTCAATAATCCATATATATCTAAAAACATAACTGAGTTTTGGAGAAGATGGCATATTACCTTAGGAGATTGGATGAAGGATTACCTCTACATCCCATTGGGGGGAAACAGAGTAAAATCATCAATACGGCTTTATCTTAATTTAATTATTGTCTTTTTAATTTCGGGTTTTTGGCATGGCGCAGAATGGACATTCATTATTTGGGGAGCTTGGCATGGAATATTTTTAATATTAGATAGATTATTTTTAATAAAACTGCTTAGTGGGATAGGTAAACTCCCGAGAATAGCGATGAATTACTTGGTTGTATTAGTTGGTTGGGTTTTTTTCAGATCCGAAAGCCTTTCTCAATCAGTTATTTATCTTAAAGGTTTGTTCTCATTTGATGCAATGAATTTTAGTGAAATCTTAGAGCCTAAATTTATTTTCATTTTAATTGTTGCCGTAATATTTTCATTCTCTGCTGCTTTCAGTTGGGGTCAGAAACTTCAGGAGATTTTTTATTCGGAAAAAAGGGCCGTAAAAGCACATGCATTTTATCTTGTGTTAGCAATTACGTTTTTATTTATTTGCTCATCGTACATCACAGCCTCAGGTTTTAATCCGTTTATATATTTTAGATTTTAATTTGTTAAGTATGCATATAAAAAACAAGCCTCTTTTATATTTATTATTTCTGATATTGCTTTGCCTACCGCTTATTCAAATGATTTGCCCAATTGTAAAGGTAAAACCGCTAAAGGGTGCAGTTATAAACGCAGAAAAGCCTTCGTTTAAATTAAAGTCTTGGTTTAGTGGCGATTATCAGGAAAAATATGAGAAATATACAAATGATAATATTGGATTTCGTCCTTGGTTTGTAAAGTTATATAATCAGATTCAGTTCTCAATGTTTAATGAGGCTACTGCAAGAGGCGTTATACGGGGTAAAGACGACTATTTATATGAAATAAATTACATTAAAGCATATAATGGCGATGATTTTATTGGGAGTGTAGAAATTATTGAAAATGTTAAAAACATAAAATGGCTTCAGGACAAACTTTCTGAATTAAATAAAACACTTTTAGTCTGTGTTGCACCAGGTAAAGGTTCTTTCTACCCAGAATACTTTCCTGATAATATGAAAAAACCGCTATCAGATAGCACTAATTACAAACAGTATATAGATAACTTCAAGAAATACCAAGTAAACCATATTGATATGAACAAGTGGTTTAGTGAGATTAAGGACACCTCAAGGTATATACTATACCCTAAATATGGAATTCATTGGAGCTATTACGGAATGCTTTTGGCAACAGACAGCCTCATTAATTATATTGAAGTAAACCGAAATATTCTTATGCCTCATCTTGAATTTACTAAAATGAGGTCTACTTCAAAATTGAAGTATACAGATTATGACATTGCAGAAGGCATGAATCTATTATTCCAAATGAAATCAGAACCAATGTGTTATCCTGAAATAAAATTTACTGGTACTGAACACTCTATAAAGCCTAAAACACTGGTTGTCTCGGATAGTTTTTATTGGAGTATGTTCAATATTGGTATTGGTAAAGATGTATTCAGCTATGGTGGATTCTGGTTTTATAACAAACAGATTTATCCAGAAAGTTTTAATTCACCACTATCCGTAGATGAAATTGATTTAGTCCAAAAAGTATTAGAAAATGAAGTTGTAATTTTAATGTCAACAGAGGCAAACTTGCCAAAATTTAGCTGGGAGTTTATCGAAAATATAAACCATGCATTATCAAATAATGATAATAATCTGAACGTAATAAATACACAAAATCAAGAGTTGCAAATTAGGCAGATAATTAAGTCGATTAAAAGCAATAAGGAATGGTATAATACTGTAAAACAGAAAGCGAAGACAAAAGATATCTCGGTTGATTCAATGCTTGTATTAGATGCAATTTGGATGATTAAACAAGAAAAATAATTTACCTCAATATTTGGCTAAAAACCCCTACCTGCTTTCTCAAATATATTTAGCATTCTCACTTCCTATAGTAAAACCAAATATG
>JAQUBO010000299.1 GCA_028686735.1 Bacteroidales bacterium | reverse complement strand
GCACCAGATTTATACAAATCTCTGCTAATAAACTCAAGATATCTTTCCAACACTTCTGATGGGAAATATCCTTTTAATGCAAATATAAGGGAAAAATCATCACCAAAGAAAACTGTTGCAGGTAATTTTATATCTGGTTGGAGTAAAGCTATTGCCAATTGATTTGGGTATCCAAGTACTTTCTTTTCATTTACAAATACATTATCAGCTATTCTTAATGTATCTGAAGTATCAAAATTTATTTTAACTGGATAAAAATTTTCATTAATAAAATCTGAAATTACAGGATGTGTAAAACTTGACGCTAACATAATTTTACTCCCATTACTATAATCTGAATTAATATATAGTAATATTTTTTTTGGTGCTGTATCCATAAGGTAATTAACTTTGTCTAATGATAACCAATTTATTTCTCCCTCAGTATTAGTTAAAGAATCTGGCATAAAAGTGTCAACAAAACCTCTATTAAAGCTATCATAACTACAATTTTTATTTATTCTTTCGGCAAAATAAACTAAAAGCGGCTCAATTTTTCTAACATCCATAAAACCTGGAACTGGATTAATATTATTTTCAAAATCGATATATACAATAGTAGGATACGACATTCGTCCGCCCATAAGTTCTTGAGCTAATTGATGTGAAGATCTACGTCCTGAGTTTGAATTCACATACGTTTTCCCTTTATACTCAATAGTATCGGTTCCTTCAGCATTAAACTTTACAGGATAAAAATTAGCATTAATATAACTTACTATCTGGGGATTACTAAAAGTTTCGGCATCCATTTTTTTGCACCAGCCACACCAATCGGTGTACATATCAATAAGTATTGTTTTTGGATTTTCCTCATGTAGTTTTACCGCTTCCTCAAAACTCATCCAATTAAGCGTATTTGTATTTGAAACTGGGGCTTGAGCTAAAACAACTATACTAATAAACACAGAGATACTTAATGTAATAATAAACTTCATAAATTATTTTTATTTATTTTTAATACAAATTTTTCGTTAATAAGTTTAAAAATTATAACTTTAAGGTTTTAAATTTAAAAACGTAAAAATAATAAGTTATGAGCGAAATCAAAAATTTAAATCCGCAAAGAGTTTGGAAACATTTTTATTCTTTAACTCAAATTCCAAGACCGTCCAAAAAAGAGGCCAAAGTAATTGCCTTTATGAAAAAGTTTGGAGAAGATATTGGTTTGGAGACTATTGTAGATGATATTGGAAATGTAATAATACGGAAACCTGCTACTCCAGGGATGGAAAATCGTATGGGAATTGTTTTTCAGGGCCACTTAGACATGGTTCCTCAAAAAAATTCTGATAAAGTTCATGATTTTGAAAAAGACCCAATCGAAACCTATATTGATGGAGACTGGGTAACAGCAAAAGGAACAACTCTTGGTGCAGATAACGGCATGGGTTGTGCAGCAGCAATGGCAGTTTTAGAGGCAAAAGACCTTGTTCATGGTCCAGTAGAGGCTCTTTTTACAATAGATGAAGAAACAGGAATGACAGGAGCTAACGAATTAAAACCAGGTTTATTAAAAGGAGATATTTTAATGAACTTAGACTCCGAAGATGAAGGCGAACTATATGTTGGTTGTGCTGGAGGTGTTGATGTTAATGTAGAGATGGATTATCAACAAATAAATACTCCAACAGGCTTAGTGGCATACAAACTTGAGCTTACTGGTCTTAAAGGTGGACATAGTGGTATGGATATAAATATTGGACGCTCAAACTCCAATAAGTTGTTATTTCGTTTCTTAAACCATTGCATTTATCATTTCGATATTAAAATAAGTGAAGTTATTGGTGGTAGCCTGCGCAATGCAATTCCTCGTGAGTCTTTTGCAAAAGTATTAGTTTCAGAAAAAAATGCTGTTAATTTCGAAAGCGAAGTAAAAAAGTTTGAAGCAATTTTTGCACAAGAATTCTCGGGAACTGAGCCTGAATTAAAAATGTTTGCTAAAAAAATTGATAATCCTACAAAAGTAATGGAGCATGATGTAATGGTAAAAATCATTAAAGCTACATTTGCCTGTCCGCATGGTGTCGAAAGAATGAGCGACGCTATGCCAGGTCTTGTAGAAACATCAAACAACCTTGCAATTGTAAAATGTATTGACGGAAAATACACTGTTAACTGCCTTGTTCGTAGTGCTGTAGACTCTGCAAAAGAAGGCTCTATGTACAAAATAGGAACTATTTTCGACTTAATCGGTGCAAATGTTAGCTTCGATGGAGCCTACCCTGGTTGGAAACCTAATATGGACTCTCCAATACTTAAAACCATGCAGGAAACTTATCTTAAATTATATGGAAAAACACCAGAAATTAAAGCTATTCATGCAGGTCTCGAATGTGGAATTTTAGGTGCTATTTATCCAAACTGGGACATGATTTCATTTGGTCCTACAATTAGATATCCACACTCACCTGACGAAAAAGTACATATTGAGTCTGTTGAAAAATTCTGGAATTATATTGTTGAAACACTAAAAAACGTACCAATAAAATAATACTTTTGTTATGTTGTAATTATATTAGAAAGGAGAACGATTTGTTCTCCTTTTTCTTGAGCCCAAAATACTGTTATGCTCTAATCTTAGTCCTATTGATAAACCAAATTAAACTAGTAACTAAAAATAGAAAGATCGAGTATAATGGAGCAATTAAAGAAACTTTTAATCCACTTACTACCCTATTCCAAACAATTTCTCAATATCAGATTTGTAGCTTTTGCCAACAGGAAGATGTAGCCCGTTTACTTCTAAGATGTTCCCTTCTAATGATTCAATGTGCTTTACCGAAACAATATATGATTTATGAATTCTCACAAAATTGTTTTCTGGAAGTTTTTGGTCAAGATCTTTTAGGGATGCGAGTGCTGTAATTTTTTTGCTTTTTGTGTGAAAAGTAACGTAAGCTTTTTGACCTTCGATGTAAACTAAATCGTCGTAATTTATTTTGTAATGTTTTCTGTCTGCACGAATAATAAGATAATTTTCGTGTAAACTTGTTTCTGTTTGATTTGTATATGTGCGCTGAATTGGATTGGTTTCGTGTTCAATTTTTTCGAGCACTTTATTAGCTGCTTTCAAGAACCTCTCGAAAGAAAAAGGCTTTAAAATATAATCAATTACATTTAACTCGTAGCCATCAACAGCGAATTCTTTGTATGCTGTAGTAATAATTATATTTGGTGGATTATCCAGAGTTTTAATAAAATCTAAGCCCGTAATATCGGACATTTGGATGTCCAAAAATAAAAGATCAACTTTGCCAGATTTAATTAAATCGATAGCTTTTAATGGCGAATTGAAATCTCCAAGTAGATTTAGAAATGGTAACTTCTCAACATAAGCCTTTAAGTAGTCTCGTGCGAGAAACTCATCATCAATTATTAAACAATTTATTTTCATAAGATTTCAATATTTAAATAAACATTATACTTGTTGTCTTGTTCAGTGATTTTTAGCTCATGTTTGTTTGGATAGGTAAGATTCAATCTTTGTTTTACATTTTTTATTCCTGTTCCTGCTCCGGATT
>JAQUBO010000298.1 GCA_028686735.1 Bacteroidales bacterium | reverse complement strand
CCTTCCTACGGCCCGGAGATGCGTGGCGGCACCGCCAACGTTACGGTGATCGTTAGCGACGAACGTATCAGCTCGCCGGTACTCAACTTTTTCGATACCGCTATCCTGCTCAACCAGCAGAGTATGGACAAGTTCGAGAAATCAGTAAAACCAGGAGGCCTTCTGCTTTACGACCCCAACGGCATTAGCCGGCATCCCGAACGAAAAGACATCAACATATACCGCATAGAAGGCTCACGGCTGGCTTCCGAAATGGGCAACACCAAGATTTTTAACATGGTTATTTTGGGAGCTTTCCTAAAAATAAAACCCATTGTAAAACTCGAAAACGTTATCAGTGGTTTGAAAAAATCGATCCCTGAACGCTATCACAAGCTTATCCCGATGAACGAGCAAGCTCTGAAAGCTGGCATGGATAATCCTGTGCAGGTGCAGAAGGTAGCGTAACAAAGCCCTGAAGCAAAATTTCTAAGCACAGATAAATCCCAAAAAGCAAGCTGACGAAATGCAAAGCTGACGAGATGCAAAGTTGTCGGGTTGTGAAGTTGTAGGATTATAACTGTTTGGATTTTGGGAATTTTGAAAAAGGCAGACATCAACAAAAGTGATTTTAAGTTTCATGGCTATAAAATCAACAGCCTCGGCGGAGTAATTTGCCGGGGCTGCTTTGTTTTAGGAAATCAGCACGATTTCCGTAGCACGATTTTCATAGGCCAGGCCTTCAGGCCTGGGATTTTAAATTTAATAATAATTTGATTTTACTAATTTGACTAATCTCAAAATCTTCCTTGATCAAAAAGCAGCGCAATATAATTCGTGTGCGTTTATCGAAACTGACCCCGTTTCGGTGCCGCATCTCTTCACGCAAAAAGAAGACATTGAGATAGCCGGTTTTTTTGCCGCTACCCTGGCCTGGGGGCAGCGCAAAGTAGCCACCAGCAATGCAAGGAAGTTGATGCAGATGATGGAGATGGCTCCGCACGATTTTGTACTTAATTTTACGGATAACGATCTGAAGCCTTTTCGGCAATTTGTACATCGCACCTTCAATGGCACCGACTGCGAATATTTTTTGTGGGCACTCAAAAATATATATCAACACCATGTCGATCTGGAAAATGTTTTTTGTGGCGGCCAGAAGAATGTGGCGGATGTGGCCACGGCGCTGATGCATTTTCGGAATGCTTTCTTCGCGCTGGATCACCCGCCACGCACCGAAAAACATGTGGCCAATGTATCGAAAAATGCCACCGCCAAGCGGCTCAATATGTTTTTGCGTTGGATGGTTCGCAGCGATAACAACGGCGTTGATTTCGGCATCTGGAAGCGCCTCAGTCCGGCGCAGCTTATTTGTCCGCTCGACATACACAGCGGCCGCGTTGCCCGAAAGCTCGGGCTGCTGCCACCCGGAGCTGACAATTTTGCCGCTGCCCTCAGCCTTACCGATCGGCTGCGTGCCTTCGATGCCGACGACCCTGTGCGCTATGACTATGCACTTTTTGGCCTGGGCATATTCGAGGGCTTCTAAGACTTTTATTACTTTTGGCTGACATTAAATCTTAAGCATTATGGCCCGAAAAACCCCACCACGAACCCACCGCGACAAATGGTATCGAATCGTTTTCCTGGCAGATACCAAATCCGGACGGCTCTTCGACATCATCCTGTTGGTGTCTATTGTTGTGAGTGTGCTGATAGTGATGCTCGACAGTGTGGCATCGCTGCGCCTCAGTTATCGCCACCTATTTCTATATGCTGAGTGGTTTTTTACGTTGCTTTTTACTATCGAATATATTTTTCGTGTGATCATTAGTCGCAAGCCGCGCGAATACGTCCGCAGCTTTTATGGCATCATCGATCTGCTTTCGGTTTTACCCACTTACCTTAGCTTACTGCTGGCCGGCAGCCACTATTTATTGGTGATCCGTATCCTGCGGATGCTGCGCGTTTTTCGTATTCTCAAACTAAGCCGTTATCTCAGAGCCTCACAGGCGTTGCAGATAGCGCTGCATCAAAGCAAATACAAGATTATTGTTTTTATGGAGGTTATTCTCACTACGGTGGTTATCATGGGGTCGCTGATGTATTTGATCGAAGGGCCTGCAAGCGGTTTCAGCAGCATCCCGCGCGGCATCTATTGGGCTATCGTCACCCTCACCACAGTAGGTTTTGGCGACATTACTCCGCATACGGTGCTGGGGCAGTTTTTTGCTTCCATCATCATGATTTTGGGTTACGCCATCATCGCCGTTCCCACAGGCATCCTCTCAAGTGAAATGATAAAAGTTGATAAGGGAATTTTGGACAACCCGTGTCCTAGCTGCGGCCATAATCATCACCAGATAAATGCAAAATATTGCCAGATGTGTGGCAGCAAGCTCGACACGCTTTGATCTTCCGGTTCGTAAGATTCCGTAATGGGCGATGCTAATATATCTGCCTGCAGCGGCGACCATCTTCAAAAAGCACCACAAAGGCATCCGGAAATCCCAACTCTGCGATCAGTTTTAGAGCGCTTTTGGCCTGATCCACCGTTTCAAATTCGCCAACACAATAGCGGTAATAAGTGCCATCGTATTGTTCGTGCATGATGTGCTGCACACCCATCGACTGCAGGAAGCTTTTCATGTTGTTCAAGGGTACTTTGGAAGCGGCAATCTGAACAGAATAAAAGGTTTTCTCCGGAATATCATCTTTAAAAAGGTGGGCGTCCGGTTTTGTTTCGGCTGTGTTGGTAGTTGTGTTGGTTTGTAATTCTGCTAACACAGATGTTTGCTTTTTGGTATCCGGCGGCTGGGTTTTAACAGCCGGGATGGTTGCAGTCCATTCGTTGAGCAGGCTGTCGAGGCGCGAAAAAACCTCATTGGCGTCGGAAACGTTTTTGGCGGAAGGAGATTTTGCCGGCAGTGTATTGGTGTTTTTTTGCCCAGTGTAAATAAAACTTTCCCAGTAAGCCGTAAGTCCGTCGTTGTAGGTTACGGATGCATGAATAGGATAAACAGCCTGGCGTTGCGCATTATTCATGACACGAGCTGTAATTTCAAAAACAGGGCTTGCGGGCATCGTTTCAATGTTGGCCAAAAGTTGCCCGTTTTCATAAAATGCTTCCGGATTGCCGTCAAGTGCTATCGAAGAGGCTGACGGCACCTTGAGCATTACAAAAGCTGCTCCCGTATTTTTCCCTTTGGCGAGCTGCATTTTAATTTCAAATTCTTCTTTGGGTTTTACCGTTTCCGGATGCAGAAGTGTAACCGTGTAGGGATTTTTGTCGGCAAAAGGGTCGGCTACATACTCCCGTTTCGGCGCCGGATTGTGCAAATAAATACTGAGCGTTTGCCGGTTTTGGTAGCCATGGCTATCGCTATATTCGGTTATCAATGGATAAACGCTCTGTGGAAGATTATCTGCAGCAACCTTTATCGAAAAAGATATTTGCGGGTTTTCGATGATGGCTTTCCACGAAAGTGTTGTTTTGTTGCCGCTGCTCACCACCTCTGCACCCGCCAGGGCAAAAGGCTGCACAGCAAATCCCGGTGCGGTGATAAAAGTGAGCGTGCTGCCCGCCG
>JAQUBO010000297.1 GCA_028686735.1 Bacteroidales bacterium | reverse complement strand
TAAATTAAGTACAGATAAATCTATAGATACAATTATTGGTATTGTTGTAGAAAATTCTTCTATATTAAATATCAAATTTAAGGTTATGTCTTCAGAGTTAGAAGAGGGGATGATTGTTTTTTTAGTAATACGTGGTA
This sequence comes from Bacteroidales bacterium, assembly GCA_028686735.1. Taxonomy (GTDB): domain Bacteria; phylum Bacteroidota; class Bacteroidia; order Bacteroidales; family ML635J-15; genus Bact-19. The sequence goes on along the minus strand of JAQUBO010000297.1, from coordinate 3,434 downwards.
AAAAAGTTTATTATCAAATAATCAATGCAAATACTAATGAGGAAAAAATTGAACAAAATTCGTATGGATTTCATACGGTTAAGGCTACCCAGTTAGGGGTTTTTAATTCAAAGAGAGGATTTCAGAAGTTTCCTTGGTTGCCAGATATGAATCAACCAGTTTTTAGTGTGTTAGATACAGACAAAAATGAACAAGAAATAAAAGACGGAGAATTTTTAATTGGAGAAGTGCCCAATACTTCACTTGGACTCCCTATTGTTCTTCGTGATCTTGTTGAGTATCATACAGCTGTTCTTGGTATTACGGGAACTGGAAAAACCGAATTAACATTAGAAATTATAAGAAATGCTCTTGAGAAAGATACTAAAGTTTTTTGTGTTGATTTTACTGGTGAATATAAAAAAAGACTTCAAGATTATAATCCTAAGTTGATAAAGCTAGACATTGAAAAAAGCGCTTCATTGGAAGAGCATTTGTTGGGAGTAGAAACTGGAGAATTCGGTGCAAAAAAAGAGAGACTTGCATTAAAAAAGTTTCTTGATATAGTTAAGCCCGATGTTGATAATCAAATTAAAAATTTTCTCGAAAATATAGAAGAAAAACTTGGCATTTTTGAACTTTCTGAGATTACTAATACGAAAGCAAGTATAAAAACAACAGAACTTTATTTATCAGCTATTATGAATTGGGCAAAAAAGCATAGGCGAGCCCAAAGCATCATGATTGTTTTAGAAGAGGCTCATACGATTATTCCTGAGGTATATAGTTCTGGTTTTGATGCTGATACCCAATGGGTTGTTGGTCGTATTGGGCAAATTGCATTACAAGGAAGGAAATATGGTGTTGGATTACTTATCGTTTCTCAGCGTACAGCTCTTGTTAATAAAACTATTCTATCTCAATGTAATACTTATTTTACCCATACGCTTGTAGATAAAACTAGTTTAGAGTATCTTAATGGAGTGTATAGTTCTGAACATGTTCAAGCGATACCAAATCTTGGTTATTTAGAATTTCTTGCATACGGAAAAGCAGTTAAAAGTGAACGACCAATTCTTGTTAAAAGAAAATATGATCCTGAAATAGAAAAAGCATGTAAAGAATTAGACGTTTCCGAAGAAGTAAAGAGAAAGATTGACGAGAATGGAATTGATACAATTGATATTCCTTTTTGATTAAGAATAAAATTTAATTAAGCTAAGGATAATAAATGGTTAATTTCTTTATTCGTAGTTTTTAAGTCTCCAATAGCATCAATCCAATCAAAAGTTCTGAATTTTTTCTCCCATGTGAGCCAAATTAAAAAGTTTTTATGAACAAGGCTTTTTATACGGTATTAAGTATCGTGCCTAGTAATACAAGAAGGTGTCAAGAGAGAAAAAGATTATTCGGTATAAGGATATTTTAGGTATAAAGATTGAAGAAATAGAGAAGGTTCGCATGGAGGTGGTGGATGCTAAGAAGATGGTCTCAAATATTATTAAGTCTTTAAAAAATTTCAGGGGTGAGACCACGTCTCGCTTTTTTATATAAATAGGTTTTAATTGACTGTTCGCTATTCTGTTGTTAATATGTGGAGAAGCGTAGGTAGAGACTAGTAATCAAATAATTTATGAAGGATTTTAAGTCAGAGCATAACTTTATTCAAGAGAAAAAAAGTTTGATTTTTGAGGTTTTGAAGACTCCTCAAATTTCTATTCGTGAAGAGCGGGAGGCACAATTTTTGTCTTTTATCTTTAAAGCTGGGAATCCTGAATGGGGTAATAATGATACTTTGTTTTCTGATGATGCAAAAGAATACTTTTCTAGAAATCCATTAGATTCAGAGGTCTTGAGATTCCTAGATGAAATTAATGCATTTCAAGAAGGTGGCGTCGATGAAGAGGTTTTATATACGCTTGCCCTTACTTATGGACACCCTGAGAGAAATGAGGGGGCTTTTTTAGTGTTATAGCTAAACATAAATCCTATATTAATAATCCACAAGGACTTCAGCAAAAGCTTTTCCATGCACTTGAAGTATTCAGTCAATCATTTACCTCGTCTTCATTAGCGGAGAAATTGAATATTGAAATTAAGAAAGATAAGGAGGCATGGGAAGAGATTTTAGTCGAGACAAAAACAAGAATTGAAGGATTGATTGATTTTTTTAAACCAGATTCAAAGACAACCAATATAAAAAAAGTTTCTTTGATGCCAACTGATCCGCTTGAAAGAATTGACACAGGTAGCGCATATATTTTTAATGAGGAATTAGTTTTGAAGACTTATATAGATAATCCCGAGAATTTAGAACATGAATTTTTACATAGTATAATAAATCCAATCGTCGAGAAATTATCGCATCAATTAACAGTTAGACAAAAAGAAAAAATATCTCAGTTAGCCAGTGGAAAATTGAAACAAGATTACGGCAAGGATTATTTTAGTTTATTATGCGAAGAATTTATAAGAACTTATAGCGATGTTTTTAAGAAAGGAGAAAGATTGCAATCTTATGAAAATTTTGTGCAGAGAATTTCAAGTATTAATGAGAAACAATTTCAGGGGTTCTTGGTACAGAACAAAAGTCTGAGAGCAAGATGTACGGAGTTAGGGATAAGAACGATTGAGGATTTAGAAAACAAATCTAAAGAGTATTTTGAAAGGTTTGAGGTTAATCAATTAAGAGGCTTGGTTTTTGAAATTTATCAAGAATATTCAAGTCGGCAAGATAAAGAAACTGAAAATTTTGAAAGATTTGTTTTGAAAAAATTTTCAGAAAGAATATAGGTGTAAAGCCATTAATTCTTTCAAAAAAAGAAATAAAAACAGCACAGAATTTTTAACCACATCAGAGTGAAGTAAGGATTTTGTATTAGATTTTGTTTTTTTGGATTTATGTATTAGATTTAACAAAATGATTTTAAAAACTTATGAAAGTTTAAATTCAATTTTATAAAACAGAGGGAAGCATTTGAAATTCTTTAAAAAGATTAAACTTCAAACCGCCAAAGAATCATCCTCTGGAGACAATACAAAAACAAGGTGAAAGTATAACAAGGTATGACATTTCTAAATTGCTCGGCGATATGACATTTCTAAATTGCCTTTACACCCTTACAGACAGCTTTGTTATATTTTTTTATATATGATATTATTTCAATAAATAAAGTAAATTTTAATTTTAAAAATATGGAAGAAGAAATAAAACTGTGCTGAAAGTTGTTTAGAGAAAACAATAGATCAAAGATAAGTTTTTAAAATAAGTTAATAGATCATATGTTTGAAAAATATTTTGAGCCCATCTTAGAGAAGCAAGAAGAGGCTGACTATGTGAAAGCTAGAGAAAGAGCAGATTTTTTTATGGATAATTTTGAATTTATTAAAGAAGAGGAAATAGTTAAAATTGATCCAAAAAGAATTAAAGATAATGTTCCGATATTTATTTCACC
>JAQUBO010000296.1 GCA_028686735.1 Bacteroidales bacterium | reverse complement strand
TAACAGCACACATTTATAATACAGGGAATATTGCAAATTTCAAGTAAATCGTTTCGAGTTTGGCTACCCACTTTTACGAGCTCAAAAACTTGCAAAAAGGTCGTTTAAACCCAACCCACGAGAATAATCAAAAACCTAAAACAAACTTATTAAGTAAAATATCCAGTGTGCTGATATTCCAGCAAAAAGTCCAGCTATTGTGTGCGAAAGAATAGCTTTTCCTGTTAATTTTCTGTATCCTAACGAATCAAGCATTGCTGTGTGAGTACTTAAGAACCCACTCCAACACATTCCCATTGCGGTAAATACTGCTATCGCATTACCATCTATTAAACCAGCATTTTGAAATTTTGGAATTAAACCAAGTGCAGCACCAACTGCTCCAAGAGATGTTATCGGAAAGGCTATTAACTCAGGATCAGTAAATCCAAATAACCATTCAAATATAAAATTAACTTTTCCTGCCAAATATGGTAATAAAGCAATTCCCTCATAAGCTGCTCCTGTGTATCCTTCGGGACTAGGACCAAAGGTAAGCATCATAACAAATGTAGAAATTATTAACACACCAGGAATAATAGCAAGTCCTAAATCTACACCCATTTTACCACCGTCGAGTATTGAGTTTAATCCCCTTAAAAAAACACTACCCTCAGATTTAAACGAAATTTGCTGCTCATCTCCCCCTTCAACTTGCTCGGTTTCCAATTCAGGATATTGTTTAATGGTAAATCTTTGCATTAGTCGTGTCGAAATAATACTACCAATAATAGCTCCAACTAAACCTATAACAGCAGCAAAACCATAACCTCTACCAGCCATAAAAATTATAACAACTAAGCCCATTCCAAAGGCTGTACCAAAATTAGTAAGTGATATTAATTGGTATTTTTTAAAATATTTATTGAAATGCTTTTCGTTTGCAAGGCTAATAATTGCAGGATTGTCAGATAAAAATGTTAATAAACCTCCTAATGCTGCTACTCCAGGTAAATTAAAAATCGGTTTCATTAATGGTTTTAACAAAACTTCGAGTAAGCGGACTACTCCAAATTCTGTTAACAATTTGCCTAAAGCCCCCGAAAGTACAGTAATCGCCATAATATAAAAAACAGTATCGATTAATAGACCGTAAGAGGTTTGCATAATTGTATTAAGCATATTTGACAAGCCCATTTTACTTCCAATAAACGTAAAAGTTCCAAAAAATAAAATTAGAAATACTCCAGCTTCTATTCTTCGTCGAGTTAAAAATTTAATTGATCTGTATCGCATAAGTTGATATTATTATAAATTATTTTTTAAAAACATTCATTTGCCAACGAACACCAATATTAAATGTATGGTATTCTGCACGGTTATTGTTTGAGGCCCAAACTACATGTATTCGCACGTCTTGACTATTTTTTATAGGAAAGTATTCTAATCCGGCTCCATAGAAAAAATATTCCGTTCCAGGCTCCACATATCGGTCATAAATAAACGTAGAATTAGCTTGTTGTGCCTTATTTTGGTCATATCCAGATTTTACAAATATTATTATTTTGTTGTTTAAGTTGTATTTAAAATTACTAATGACAGAATAATCCGCAAAAATATCTTCTTGACGTTCTGAGAACCTGTTCATTAGGTCAATCTCAATCGAAAACTGACTTATGCTAAGTTTATTTCCTAACACAATATAGTTTATGTAATGCCCTTTTTCATATTCTATCCTATTTAGAGAATAAATTGTATTAAACTTGTTGAAATTTCCGTACCAGATTAAATTGTATGCATAAATATTTTGCAATGTCTGCGTTGCAAACGGAGAGTTAACAACCTGAAAACCAAGATTGTGTTTATTATCTTTTGTTCGATATTTTACTGTCCCTCCTATTTGATAACATGTTACATTGTTCCAAAATGTTGACCAAAGGTATAAATCAATTGGTGCATAATCATATTCAAAACCACCAATAGCTACAATTTGTTTACCTGCTGCGATAGAAAAATTATTGTTTATTTTATAATTAAGATATAACCAATCTGTAGCATTAAAGAAACTTTGATATCCAAATTTGCTACTTAAAATCATTCGTTGACGATAATTATAAGAAAATTTTTGATTTAGTTCTCCGTCTAATATTATATTTAAGTATTTTCCATCAAAACTTGACAATGAGGATAAACTATCCTGAACCGGTATAATACCAGTAAAATCAAAACGAGTATCGAATTTCAGACTAACACTGGGGAATGTATCCTGCGAAAGCAAAACTTGTGGCAAAAAAAGAAAAGCAAATATTATTGCTATTACAAATTTTTTCATATTCCTCAATAATAATTGTAAAAAGTGCGGCGAAGATATATAATTATTAATCTCCATTACATTACATTTAATGCCTATCTTTATGCTATAAAACACTATATGTAAATTGAATGATACAAAGCTAACAATCAAGCAATTACGAGATATATTTTGCAATAAACACTTTAATATGAGAAACATCATTATTTGCAAAAAAAATAGAGTACTATTTTTTGTGCTTTCGTCTTAATTGATATTATTGTTGCTAGATTTGGTTATTCCATTCGGAAACCCATTATCGTGTATTTCTACCATTTAAACTTATAAACAAGAGAATATTTAGCTATTTTTTTATCAGCTCAACTATCGCTTGCAACAATTCAGCCTTTTTGATAGGTTTAGTAATATATCCGTCAAAAGCATCACCAAATTTCTTTTTCTCATCGTCCAAAGAAAATGCTGTTTGAGCAATAATTGGTAAAAGAGGTCTTATTTTTTTTATCTCTAATGCTGCGGAATGTCCGTCCATTATAGGCATTTTTATATCCATTAAAACTAAATCAATATCATTATTCTCATTGCACATTTTTAACGCTTTTTTTCCATTTTCTGCAAGAATAATATTGCTACAATATGGCTTTAGCAAATATGATAAATATAATTGTGAAACTTCTTGATCTTCGGCAATTAGAACTGTAATGCCCAGATTTTCACTAATAATTAGATCATCACTATTACTAATAATATTGTTAATAATTTTCCATGCTGCATCAATTTTAAAATAAAACGACGATCCTTGATCCTTTAATGACTCAAACCAAATACTGCCACCAAGTAACTCGATATAAGCTTTTGAAATTGCAAGTCCCAAACCAGAGCCTTCATGCACCCTATTTAAACTAACATCCTCTTGTACAAACCTTTCAAAAACCGCCTCTTGTTTGTCATTGTCAATTCCAACGCCAGTATCCTTAACAAAAAAAGTAGCACTCTCTTGATCAAGATAAAAACCAAATTTAACAAAACCCACTTTTGTGAATTTTAGAGCATTGTTAACTAAATTAGAAAGTATTGCATTAACTTTCTCTTTATCTGTTGTTAAACAAACTTTCTCAACTGCTTCTGGTATAAAATACTCAAAATCTAAATTCAATTGTTTTGCTTTAAGCTTATATGAGTCGTATGTGTATTTGAGCATCTCTACCAAATCGACTTCTTCTAAAGTAATATTCTCTTGATTAGAATCAATTCTCGACATTTTTATTATATCTTCAATTGTAT
>JAQUBO010000295.1 GCA_028686735.1 Bacteroidales bacterium | reverse complement strand
CGATCCTTGTTGGAATTATTGGAAGCGTTGCAGGGCTATTGAAGGCACTTGAGAACCCTGTTGTTGCGTACTTTGTTGTTCTTGGATTTATTATAGTTGATTCGGGGCTTGGGTTTGTTGTTGGTTATCAAGGAGTAATTGGAATATTATTTTCTTTTGTTTTTCAAATGCTTAATTTTCCTATTGTAGTTTATTCTTATCAAGTTTTAATTTGCCTTGCAATCTTTCCTTTTGCAGTTGAGTTATTTAAATCAAGTTTGTAATGAATAGGTTTTTAAACTTTAAAGTTATTAATATATTATAAAATTAAAATTAATTTTGGGGAACTTTTAGATGGATAAAAAATTTTTTTGGGGAATATCAATTTTATTATTTTTACTAATTTTTTCAAGCGTTCAAGCAATAGAAGTTAGCGATTTAGCTACAGGACAGCAACAAATAAGCCAAGACACTACACAGCTAAGAGCAGAACTAATTTTAGTTAAAGAGCAACTTCAAACCTTGCAAAAAGAATTGGTTAGCAGGGATTCTAATTTAATGCATAAATCAGATTTGCCCCAAGTCTATAATCAAATTAGCATCCAAATTGATGAAGGATTAAGATGGCAGTTAATTAGTAATTTATTTATTGTTTTGTTCATTTTCGGGGCATTATATTTAAGCAAGGCGAAGGGGTGGCTTTGATGCTGACATACAACAAAGACATTAATGCGTTTTTGTTAGCTTTGTTTTAATGAATTATGGAATTATCCATATAGATTGGGAAAAAGAATTTAAATCTTGTTGGTGGAATTACTAATGGCTGAACAACAAAAAAACGAAGGAGGGCATTTCCTTAGAAACGCCATACTTATCACAGGAATAATTTTAATTGTGGGCGTTCTTTTAGGTGGGATAAAATTAGAAATCTTGGACATTTTATCAAAAGGAATCGCTTTATTTGTTGGGATTTGTTTAGTTGTATTAGTAATTAAAGGAGTTCAAGCCCTCTTGCCTAAAAACGAATTTTCTCCAACACAAAGATGGAAAGACAGATTAATAAAACTTGGAGAACTTTCAAAACCTTTCAATGTAAAAGAACTTTATATCAGAGGAGAGGACATGAGAGTTTATTCACTTTGGGGAAAAATTACAGGAATCGTTTTTATTCCTTATTTAGCAGGAGAACATAAAATTGATGCAAAAGGAAATTTTATTTATAAACAAAAAAAGGATCATGCAAGTAATGTAATAATAAACGAACTCACAGGAAAAGAAGAATGGGATATTGAACAAGAAAAAATAAACGAAAGTGATGGCGAGTGGTGTTTTGTTATTGCAAGAGGATTTTGGATTTTTGCAGTCAAAGAACTTGTTAGAGCAAATATAAAATATTGTTCAGATATTGGGGAAAAAGTATGGATAAAAACTCCAAATTTAGTACCGATTGGAGATTATTTTTACCCTGCACAGCAATGGCAGATGGATATTTTACGAATTACAAGACAACACCAAGCTGAAGCAGTAATTGAAACCCATCAAAAGTTTTTAGATTTAATTGCAACAACAACAGAAGCAGGGTTAAGAGCAAATGCAGAATATAGAACAATGTTAGAAAAGAATACAGAAACAATTAACCCAAATAATAATATACTTGGGGGGAACAATAAATGAAGCTCCTTGAAAAAGAAAAAAACGAAAGTTTAAATAATTCTGCATTTAAAAAAGATGATGGATTAAATTATGAAAAAACACCTATTTTTAGAGTAGATGAAAAAGGAAGCCCATCGCATAAAGTTGATGCAATTGCTTTTGAAAAAGACATTCGGGCTTTTTGGTTAATGCATGAAAAAGAATTGTGGATTATTTTAGTTGTTTGTAGTATTTACTTTTTAGGGGCGATTATTTAATGGCTTTAATTCATGAAATGGTTAAAATTGCTTTTGTTAATGGAAAAATAAGATCAGTTTGTTTAAAGTGCAAAATAGAAATTATTACTGAACAATATTTTAATGACGAGTTAAGTTTTAAACAAAGATGTAAATGTGGATGTTATTTGTTCAAATATCATCCTGCAACAGAAACCGATAACCCTTATTATACAAGAGCATTTATTCCTGCAAAATATTATAAACATGGTTATGAACATAAGGACAAATTTGAAAGAATGGGGTTTGAAAAGAAAGAAAAAAAAGAAGGAATAACATACACAAAAGGATGATTAAAAATGATTGATGAATCAAAAATTAAATTTGAATTAATAGAATTTTTTAGAAAAAAACATCCTCAAGAATTTAATTATTTCACTTTAAACATAATTGATGAAAGAAACCCAAAAATTGACTCAGAACAACTAAAAGAAACAGCTTATTTTATTAACTTTAATTACAACAATGACAAATACAATTCAATAACAAACATGGCAGGACTAATTAAAACTCTTGCAGGGCTTTTTTATGACAAACAAACCGAAGCAATAATTGATGGACTTGTACATAAAAATAAAATTGGTTTGCACTTATCAATTATAGAACAAATTTATTTTAAATCACTTCAACATACAGGAAACCCAATGCAAAAACTAAGAGTAGGGCGTAATGTTGTATGCAAATATGAAATTGGGGCGTTGCTAAGTGAAACAAAAACCGAGTTATATCAAATTTACAAAAGAATGATGCTTGAACATAATGTTAAAGAAGTTTTTGATTGGGGGCAATCTGCAATCAAAGAACTAAATAAAGACTTATTATAAAAGAGCTGATTAAAAATGGATTCGGGAGAAATCAGTTTAATGGAGCAAAAGTTCATGGAGTTTGATACTTCCCCCGATCATTTAGGATGGAATGATGAAGCGTTTGTTCAAAATGCTATTTATGGGATGGATGTTGATTTTAATAAAACTCTTTTAATGGATGAGGCAGTTTGGAGAAAAAAGCATGGGCGTAATTTTGTTACTTCCACAAGTGGAATTCAAGGTTCGGGAAAATCTACTTTTAACATGGCGTGGGGACTTAATTTAGGTATAATTTATGGAGTGCCTTTTACTCCAAATGATATTTATTTTGCTCATGAATTATTTATGAGTGAAGGTGTAGAAAAAGCCAAACGCTCTCAAACTTTAATGAAAGATGAACATCAAAACACAAAAGCAGGAATGATGAGCAAAATAATTGATTCAAATATTGAAGATGCTGAACAACAAACAAGAAAGCATCAAATAAATATGCTTTTTGTTTCAGTAAATGAAGAAAACCATGCTCACTTTTTTACTTTTGAAGCAAAACATACTTTTTTTGATTCAACAGGTTACCCAATAAGAACAAGAGCTGTTCTAAAATCGCCTCATTATATGAATAATAAGCGTTTTGTTTGGCGTGGATTTATTGATTTTAAAGTGCCTCCTGCTGAATTTATGATTGCTTATGCTAAAAGAAAGGATGAACATCTTTTATTATTACAAAGAAAATATGGAAACACTTTAAATCCGATTCCAAAAGTTGCTCAAGAAATTTTGGAGAAAAGAGAAACTGAACTTGTAAAAGAAACGAGGGAAGGATATATTCGTCCAATTAAAGCCGAATTAATGCAGTTAATTCTTGGAG
>JAQUBO010000294.1 GCA_028686735.1 Bacteroidales bacterium | reverse complement strand
GTATGAAGGTTTAGATAACAAAAATACAAGTCCAGCCACATTGATAAATAAAAATCAAAGCAGAATAATCACAATGGTAGGTTTCAAGTTTTAAAACCGCAATTATTTTTGGTAAAAGCCCTGCAATAGAATAATTTTAGCAGGGTTTTTTCGTTATAAAAAAAATATTTATAATATTTTTATTAGAAAAAACATAACCTTTTCGTTTTTTATCCGTATTGAAAGCACTATTAGAACGTAAAACAGTAATAATTAAAAAAAGAATATAAAAATAAAATGAGACAATTAAAAATTACAAAGTCCATCACCAATCGTGAGAGTGCATCTCTTGACAAGTATTTACAGGAGATTGGGAAAGAAGAGTTAATCACGGTTGATGAAGAAGTTGAACTCGCACAAAGAATTAAGCAAGGCGACAGAGTAGCACTTGAAAAATTGACAAGAGCAAATTTACGCTTTGTAGTATCAGTAGCAAAACAGTATCAAAATCAAGGATTGAGTCTTCCTGACCTCATTAATGAGGGGAATCTTGGTTTGATAAAAGCTGCCGAAAAATTTGATGAAACAAGAGGTTTTAAATTTATCTCTTATGCAGTTTGGTGGATTCGTCAATCGATATTACAAGCCTTAGCCGAACAATCAAGAATTGTTAGGTTACCGCTTAATCAGGTTGGCTCGCTTAATAAAATAAATAAAGCATTTTCAAAATTCGAACAAGAAAATGAAAGAAAACCTACAGCTGAAGAATTAGCAAAAGTGCTAGATCTACCTGAAGAGAAAGTTGTAGATACACTTAGGGTCTCGGGAAGACACGTATCTGTTGACGCTCCCTTTGTAAACGGAGAAGAAAACAGCCTGTTGGATGTACTCGAAAACTCGGATTTACCACATACAGACGCTCTATTAATTAACGAATCTCTGGCAAAAGAAATCGATAGAGCTTTGGCAACATTAACCGAAAGAGAAAGAGATATAGTTAAGCTTTTCTTCGGAATATCTTGTCAAGATAATACTTTAGAAGAAATTGGTGATAAATTTGGTTTAACCCGAGAACGTGTCAGACAAATTAAAGAAAAAGCAATTCGAAGATTAAGACACTCCTCGAGAAGTAAATTACTTAAAAGTTACTTAGGATAATCATAAGGCAGTTTTAAACTGCCTTTTTTTTATCCCTTGTAAGCAATTTTAATGACAATAGCTTTTGAGATAAGACTAAATGTGCTGCAAACGAAACTTTTGATAACTTTAAATTTATCAAAATCGATTTTAATGGTTTTGCAGGCTTAACCTCAATCTTATGTTTTTCAAACAATTTAAAAATTAAAGAACTCTTTATAAAAGCGATTTTTGATATGTTATTTCTCCTCCACTCTTCGTTTACCCAGTGTATAACATACCAATTTTCTGGTATTGGCACTGTTTTTTTAAGAAATTCTCGAATAATATTCCAACTATCCTGATTTGAAAAGTTCTTAATGTATTTATCAAGTTTGAGAACATAAACATTATCTACTAATATTTGTATCGGCAAATGCCAATCTCGATTATTTTGATCAACTTTTTTCACAGCTTCCTCAAAACATTTTTGCATTAACTTACTATTGGGTGGACACTTCATAATATTACCAACCATCGGCAATGAATGATGCGTTCTAAAAACATACTCGTCCTCAAAATCTAAGGGTTTTAAACATGTAACATCCATATCTGTCCACCAACCCCCTTTAAGATAGAGAAGCTTATATCGAAATATGTCGCTAAAACCAGCATAACTTCCCTTGCCATGACCAAACTGATTAGGGTATTTGTAACAAAACACATTGGTGCGAGGAAAAATTTCATTTGCATCTTTTAATATTGCCCCCTGTGGTAAATCTGTCTCAATCTCATCATAAGCCCATAATACAAAATCATGTCCATTATCAATAAATGATTTTATAGTTAGCAATTCTGTTGGAGATAGAATGTTGCCTATCCATAAAGCGTTAACAATTATATTGCTAGGATGCATTTTTTTTTACAAATTTAATAAATATTTTTTTTATAAATCATACTAAATAACATAAATGTAAACAATCATCTGAAAAAAAACAACACAAAGAATATATTTTTGTTTTATCTACATAATAGCATTATTTTTGCAACGCTAACAAACTTAAACCAAAATATTAAAAAATGAGAACTCCAATTTTATTATTCATTTTATCAATTAGTTTCATCAAGGTTTTTGCTATTGATACACCAACTAATATATCTCCAACAAATGGAGCAACTAATATATCTGTAGCTCCAAATATAGATTGGACAGCCGTAGGGGGTAACTCTGGCTATATTTATCAAATAGATACTACTGTAACATTTGACTCTCCAATTCTTATGGAAGGAAACACCGCAGTAAATACCTCAAATGCAAATGTAAGTAGCTTACGTTTTGGGCAAACTTATTATTGGCGTGCTGCAACAAAATCTGCTGTAGATACATCGAATTGGTCTGCTGTTACAAGTTTTACGACACAGTCTGCAATCACTAACACCAGTCCTTCTAATGAAAGTACTAATCAGCCAATAAATATTAATTTAGATTGGAGTTCGATTGGTGGCAACACAGGATACATATATCAACTTGATACATTAAGTACATTTAATTCTTCTGTTTATATTGAAGGAAACTCTACAACCAACTATTCTAATATTAATGTATCAAGCTTATATTTTGGTGCTACTTATTATTGGAGAGCCGCAGCAATAAACTTAGTTGACACTAGTGAATGGTCTCCAATATGGAGTTTCACAACAACAGACACAATTTATCTAAGTTCGCCAGCTAACGAGGCTATAAATCAGAACGTCCATCTTGAACTTGATTGGGCATCATTATTTGGCTCCGAAAAATATCAAGTTGAGCTTGATACTTCAGATTTCTTTAATTCTACCGAGTTAAGGATAAATGAAACAACAAATAGTTATTTTTATCATTCCCAGCTTTTATTTGGGCAAAAATATTACTGGAGAGTAAGAGCCTGCCACATAAACGATACAAGCAACTGGTCTGAAATTAGGAGTTTCACAACAACAGACACAATATATCTAAGCTCGCCAGCTAACGAGGCTATAAATCAGAACGTTCATCTTGAACTTGATTGGGCATCATTATTTGGCTCCGAAGAATATCAAGTTGAGCTTGATACTTCAGATTTTTTTAATTCTACCGAGTTAAGAATAAATGAAACAACAAGTAGTTATTTTTATCATTCCCAGCTTTTATTTGGGCAAAAATATTACTGGAGAGTAAGAGCCAGCCACATAAACGACACAAGCAACTGGTCTGAAATTAGGAGTTTCACAACAACAGACACAATTTATCTAAGTTCGCCAGCTAACGAGGCTATAGATCAGAACGTTCATCTTGAACTCGATTGGGCATCATTGTTTGGCTCCGAAAAATATCAAGTTGAGCTTGATACTTCAGATTTCTTTAATTCTACCGAGCTAAGAATAAATGAAACAATAAATAGTTATTTTTATCATTCCCAGCTTTTATTTGGGCAAAAATATTACTGGAGAGTAAGAGCCAGCCACATAAACGA
>JAQUBO010000090.1 GCA_028686735.1 Bacteroidales bacterium | reverse complement strand
CAGTAATAAAAGATAATTATCTTACAATATCAGTTTACATTATCAATAAGGGGACTTTACCAGTTGCAGAGCTAAACCTTGACTTAAATTTGGGCAATGGCAAAATCTATCGCGAAACAATTGAGAATTTCCAACCCGGTCAAGTAATTGACTACACCTTCTCATTTAAGCCCTATCTCGCCAACGGCAAACTGCCCGAACTTGTTTGCGTAGAAGCACCAGACCCAACTTACGGAACCTACACCGATGTTGATCTAAGCAATAATGTTATTTGCAATACCAACGTCAAAAATTTAGTTGTCTTTCAGCCATATCCGAATCCAGCAAGCGATAATTTTATCTGTGAATTCATAAGCGCCAAAACCGAAAACATACAACTCTCATTAATTAATGGTATAGGTGAAGTAGTTTATAAACAAGAATATTCAAATCATATTGGTTATCAGAGACATATTATTGACGTAAGCACAATGTCAGTAGGTATTTATTATATGCAAATACAAGCGGGAGATGAAAAGACGAGCTTTAAGGTGGAAGTGAATCGGTAGTCGGTTGGTCAGTGGTCGGTGGTCGGTGGTCGGTTGGTCGGTGGTCGGTGGTCGGTGGTCGGTGGTCGGTGGTCGGTTTGAGCTCTCATGGTTTTGGTTTACTAAAAGTTTACACTGTCAACCATTTTTGTTAATAACTATATTTCACTTTTTCTCATTTTTATTATTACTTTGTTTTGTCAGCGAGAAGCAGAAGATGTTTTTGTTGTGGGGAACTCAAAGCATCCAAGAATATCGCTTGACCAACGAAAAAGTTGATTTAAGCAGTTCTTTACTTTGGTAAAGATACTGCTTTTTTTTAAGTTGACAAGTATCAACCTTTTTTGTTGTTTATTCCTCATTAAAAGTCCCCCTTTTTTTGTTTACATAGTTGACCGAAAAGTCATGCAATTTAATTACAAGTCTCTGGTCTTTAGGAATATTCTTAATTTTATCTTCAAATTGAACTGGTGTTTTATATCCAAGAGCTTTAATAGGTATTTCGTTATTTAAAGCATTTTTTATTTTTACTAACACTCTATTAAGTTCTTCTACACTCTTTATTTTGTCAGGTAAATAATCGTTTTTAATCATCCCATTAAGTTGTTCAGCCATGCCATTTTCTAAACAATTTTCAGCTATACTTTGTCTTAATTTATTATCCTTTATTTTTTTTCGATATATCTTTGATTTGTATTGACTTCCAGCATCTGTGTGATGGATACAATTATAAATAGATTTTCTTCTTAACTTACATCCTTGTATCAATGCAATTAGTGCACTAATTGCAAATAAATTGTTACTAGCATGTAGCCCTATTATTCGTTTACTATACATGTCTTTCAATGTGTAAATATAAAAAGTTTTATTAGCTAAAATCAAATAGGTTATGTCTCCGGCTATAACTTGATTGATATCGTTTAATTCTAATCCATTTATTAAGTTTCGGTCAGTTTCTTCATGTACTCCTTGAGTCGTTTTTATTCGTCTTTTTCTAATTTTTACTCCTAAATTATTTGCAGACATAATTTTTTCAAATTTATTTATACCAACAGTTTTTACGTTTAACTTAAAAAACATTCTTCTTCCACCAAGCCTTTTGTAAGTTTTACGCTCATTTAATATTACGTCAATAATACTATTTTCTATGCAATCTTTTGAAAGTTTCAACTTCCTCTTCTTATACAGAAGTTGACGATAAAAACCAGTAGCTTTGTAAAAATTAGTTTTCGTAAAATTACCGACAATAGCTGACAAACTCATTTCTATTGCCGAGAGTCGTACTTTTTTTCGATATCTTCTCCATAGTGCTCACTAGCACATTTTATAACTGATTCTTTGTATATGAGTTGCAATTGTTGTTGCCCAATAACTTGTTCAAGTTTTACTACCTTGTCCTGTAGTTCCTTTGTTTTTATCTCTTCCGAGATTTTTTCAACAACAATTCGTTCGCCTTTTTGATAATTAAGTCCATACTTATGAATCCACTTGTAGATGGCTGCTCTTGATACTCCATAAGCCTTACTTACAGAGGAAACTGTCAGCTTGCCTTGTTCTATTAATAGAACTTTTTCCTTTTTAAATTCGCTACTAAATGTGCGGTGCATTTTTTCTAAATTTTTCATAAAATTACGTTTTTTTTAAAAGTTATCAAGTAAACTTTTAGTAAACTTATTTTATGAGACCACAGTTTGTCGGTGGTCGTTAGATTTTAGCAAGATTTATGTTTATTGAATGACATAACGTTTTTGAACAATTGAGCAATAGAACAATCGAACACTTCGACAAAAACTCAGTGCATCGCAAATGGAACAATTGAATCCGCCAGTTGGCGGAAACAATCGAACAATCGAATGCTTCGGCGAAAAGCTCAGCACATCGCAATTGAACAGAAGAACAAAAAACAATGTTTAGTTATATTAGCGAAGGCACTCCCCTTCAGGGGTTGGGGGTAGCGAAGGCAATTTATTGAGTTAATGTTTTTTGAGAGCAAAACGTTTTTGAACAATGGAATCCGCCAGTTGGCGGAAACAATAGAACAATCGAAGTAAGAACTGATAAACCGATTTTACCCTGAGCGTTCTCGAAGGGAAACCGCTCAACCAATACCCACCCACATAATTTCTCTACAATTTGTTAATCTTAGGTATTTTATTTTTTTTGGAAATATCCCAAACAAAGCCGAGCCACTACCAGACATTTGTGCATAAACGGCTCCTTTTTCGTAAAGCTCTTGCTTTATTGTGCTTAAAATAGGATAATCTGGAAAAATAGATGCTTCAAAATCATTTTTTATATTATTTTTCCATTCTTGAATAGGTAAATTTATTAGTTTTGATAAGTTTTGTTCAGGTAAATGCGGCTTACAATTTTTATAAGCATTTGCAGTATTTACACTGATATTTGGGAAACATAATAACAAATAATTACCAGACAAATCGAGTTCAATATCTAACAAATCCGTTCCAATACCTCTTGCAAAAGCAGGCTTATTATTAATAAAGAACGCACAATCAGCCCCAATTTGTGAAGCATATTTAATTAATGTCTCATTATCTATGCCGAGATTAAACATACTATTAAGCATTTTTAGTGTAAATGCAGCATCTGCCGATCCCGCCCCCAATCCACTACCAAAAGGCACATTCTTATAAAGTATAATTTTTACAGCCCCAATCTTATAATTATCATCAACAAGTTTCCAGGCTTTATAGCATAAATTTTGCTCTACCTGGCAGTCAATCAAAAGCCCTTTATTAACAAACTCAAATCTTTTATATGGCAGTATCTCCAATATGTCAGTGTAATTTATTGGGTAAAAAACCGACTCTATATCGTGATATCCATCTAATCTTTTGGCAAGTATATTCAGACCAATGTTTATTTTAATATTTGGAAAACTTATCATAGTTTAAAAGTAAAACAAAAATCTTAAATAATTAAAACCAGCAACCTCCCAACCTGCTGTTTATAGACCCTTTGCGTTATACTTTAATTGTCTTTCGTTTTTTAAATTCAAAATAAATTCCCCCAATCAACAATAGAAAATAAACAGCAGAACAAGCATAAGATATCGCAACTCCTTTATGGTAAACATCTGGTACAAACTCAAATTTTATTGTATGTTTACCTGCAGGCACTTTCATTGCTCTAAGCACATAATTTGCTCTAAAGTGGTCAAGCTTTTTACCATCAACAGTAGTAATCCAGCCATGAGGGTAATAAATTTCGGAAAAAACCGCAAGCTGTTCTGACGAAGTATTAGTTTCGTAAATCACATAATCAGGTGCTACCTCTGTAAGCGTAATATTTGCAGTTGAGTCAATTATTGGATTAAAACCTTTTAATTGCTCTGCAAATTTTTTATTTATAATTGCCTTATTTGCTGGATCAATAATTTTAAGTTTATTAATTTCATCGTCAGCAGTTTCGACAAACTCATAATCATTTACAAACCATGCATTACCATAGCTATGATTATTGATTAAAGCTCTATTATTAGGACTATAAATAAAATATTTAGCGTTCAACATATTTAAAATAGGAGTTTGCGCCTGCTGATTACATAAATCTTGCACTTGCTGCTCATCAAAACCATTTTGAAAACCGACATTAACAAGATAATTTACTGCTTGCATTTCGCGCCACATTATAGAGTCGTGCAATTCCTGATAACGACGAAACTTTGCACCACTATATCCTCCAATAGATTTATGATAAAATGAAGTGCTACCATCATTAAAGGTGCTCACTGCCAAATTACATACCCGATAATGAGGGTCGCTATCAGCTAAAATCATTTTATCAGCATTTGACTTATCGAAAGGCACCTCATACTTACGTTTAGGGACAAAATTATCATCATTAAGATATCTTTTATTAACTGTCCACATATCTCCTAACACAAAAACCGCCAACGCCATTATCGCCACATTTGGTTTTATCTTTTTTCTAATAATTAAATAAACCACTCCGGCACCAAGGACAATAAACAATAACGAACGAGCAGCATCCTTACGCACCATTGAGGCTCTATCCTCGTAAATTGCGTTTACAAAATCTGTTTTAAAAACCTCTCTCATTTGGTCGTATTGCGGGTCATTTGGAAAAGCTCCTCCAAGATAATTAGCCATCTCAATCTCACTTTTGCTGGCTCCGGTAACTCCTGTAATTGTTGGTGCAACAATAAAAATCATAGTAAGTAATCCAGTTGTCCCCAATGCAATATAAAAATAATTCATTAGCTTAGTTCTATCAACTTTTTCTTGTATAATTTTTACTAAGCCTAAAATCCCCAATAATGGAATACTAAATTCTGCTAGCACAAGAATCATTGACACAGTTCTAAACTTATTATAGCCAGGAAAATAATCTAAAAAGAAATGGGTAACAAACTCAAAATTTTTACCCCATGCAAGCACAATTGAAACTATAGTAATTGTTAACAAAAACCATTTAGTTTTTCCTTTAACAACCATTAGCCCCAATATAAATAAAAACATCATAAAAGCTCCAACATAAACAGGGCCAGAGGTAAATGGCTGATCCCCAAAATAAGTTGGCATAGATTTCATTATTTCTTTAGCAGTTTGTTTTCCAAAAACAGGTTCAATTACATCATACGAAGCAGAATTTTCGCTAAGTGCAGTTTGAGATGCACCTCCTTTGGCATTTGGTATTAATAAGGTAAAAGTCTCATCAATACCGTAACTCCAGGCAGTAGCATACGATTTATCGAGTCCTTTGGTACGATCAGCTTGGCCAGACGAAAGCTCTGACTCACCGCGTATAGAATACTTAATATATTCTTGTGAAGTTAAGATAAATGCAGCATTTATTCCTATTGCCAGAACTAAGCCTATTGTCAAAATACCAGTGGTTTTAGCTAATCTTGGAATATATTTTTCTTTTATCGCAAAAACCAACTCAAATATTCCATAAATCAAAATCATTAAACCAGTATAGTAGGTAATTTGAACATGATTACTAAGAATTTGAAGTGCCATAAAGAATGTCATCAATAACATTCCTGGCCAGGGTTGTTTTCGCTCAAATGCAAGATATACTCCTGCAAATATTGGTGCCATAAAACCTATTGCTATAGCTTTGGTATAGTGCCCCGCAGCAATAATAATAAAAAAGTACGACGAAAGTCCAAATGCAATTGCTCCAAACATAGCAACCCACGGATTTACCTTAAATACACACAATAAAATATAAAACCCTAAAAAATACCAAAAGATTAAATTAAAAGGAACAAAACTGCCAAAAATTAATCCCATATATATCTTAAAAAATATGTTCTCTTTTTTTGGTGTACTAATTGCATAATCAGGCATGCCCGAAAACATTGAATTATTCCAAAAAACCAACCTGTCATTTTCTTCTTCATAGTCTGTATTAGCTTTAGAAGCAGCGTTATAAACATTATAATCATGTGTAGCAAGTTTTTTGCCCTCAAGTAATGGCTTACTGTAAATTATCGAAAGCAACATAAACAATAACACTGCAATTATATGAGGCGTCGATTTTTTTAATATGGATTTATTCATAGTTCCTATTATATTAAAATTTTAATATTGTAAATACGTTGTAAAAATAGTAACAAAATACAGAAAACCATAAAATATCAAAGAAATACTTATTTGTGAACATTTTATTTTTATTTGTTTTTATCTTTACATCGTGAAAAAAAACTTAGTAATATTAGGTCTGATATTTCATTCTCTCATTAGTTTCTCGCAACATGAAGGAATAAGCAGGTACTTTAAGTCACACAAACTTAATTTAACCGAAAATATAGACTATACGTATATCGCAGATTCGCTTACCGATGAATTTCACAATTTTTATACCCAACAAAAATTATCATATAATAATTTAGGCTGGATGAGCCCCGGACAACCTTACATGCCAGCAGTTTACTCGCAACGAGCCAAAGGTAATCCATTTTGGTTCTTTGATAATTATGCAAAATTTATTACTACTCACGACGATATTATTTATTTTGACGCTAATAAACCTTTTACACTATTTTCGTTCACTGGTGGAGGGCAAGAACTCGAAATTGTTAAATTCTTACACACACAAAATATCACACCTAGTTTAAACTTTGCTTTCGATTATAACATTACTAACTCAACAGGACATTATCAAGCAAATAAAACTAAAGTTAATGCCCTAAGTTTTAATACTGCATACACTAAACACCGTTATCAATCCCACTTTAATTTTATAATGAACAAAATTAACCATAACGACAATGGAGGTTTGGCAGATATGAGCATTTACGACACAACTGCCTATCCTTCAAATGTTTACGCCACAAATTTAGATAATGCATATAACACAATATCACAATTAGGAGTGCAATATAATCATGAGTATCAATTTGGATCTTACCTGCTAGATACAATAGTTCTTAATAATGATACTGCAATAAATAAAATTATCAATAGCAATTTCTCAATTATACATGATGTGAAAATCGATAGATTTTATCGAATTTATGAAGATGTTCCATCTGGATTCTATGATAGTATTTATAAATCGAATACTAATACTTTTGATTCTGTTGCTTATAAAACCTTAACTAACAAATTTTTATTAAATTTTAATATAGATGGAAAAGGGAAAATACAAAAATTTCGAGTATTAGCAGGTATAACAAATCATCTCTATAATTATCACTTCCCAGATACAGTTAAAGCTAAAACATATTTATCGAACTATGTTACGGGCGTGCTAGATTTAAACACAAATATCTCATCGCTAAAAGGCGATTTAAACTACTGTTTTATTGGAGCCGATGCATTTGATATGAATATGTCGCTAAACTACAATCTACGTTTATCAAAGAAAGTAGGTTTGGATGCATATTTTGATTATTCCCTAGAAAACCCTTCCCGATTTTTATTTAAGTACAACTCAAATCATTTTAAATGGGATATAAACCCTGCAAAAGTTTACAAAAACACTGCAGGTATCAATTGGGGATTTGATAGTATCTACTTAAATCTTGGAGTAAATATTAATTTACTAAAGAATTATTTTGTTTATAATCAGCTGGCTATGCCCGAACAAATCGCAAAAGCTAATTTAATTGCCGATGCATATATCTCCAAAAATTTTAATTTTGGTAATTTCCATTGGCTTTTAAAATTTACTTACCAATATATTGGAGATGCCGAAAAAGTTCCTCTACCCGAGTTTGTTGGATATACTAATTTTTATTTTAAAAAATGGATATTCCATAATGCCTTATTATTGCAAATAGGTGCAGACCTTAAATATCATAGCAGTTTTTATGGATACGCTTATATGCCAGCAATTGGGGCGTTTTACCTGCAAAATATTAAAGAAACCGGAAACTATCCAAATGCTGCTGTTTATGCAGCAATAAAAGTAAAAAGATTGCGTGGCTTTGTAAAAGCTGGTAATCTTAATAGCATGTTTATGGATCAACAAAACTATCTGCTTTATGCAATCCCAGATAACCCATTTTCGGTAAATTTTGGAATCTCCTGGGAGTTCTACGATTAATATTTACCATTTTATAATCTATATTAAGTAAAATTCACTATATTGTGCTTTGAAACTCGCAATTGGATAAATGAAAAACTTTAGAAAGATAACGATAATTGTTGTTATTGCAGTATTATTGCTTTCTATTTATCTATTAATAAGATTTTTTGGAATCCATAATCAAACTACACACTATAAAAGAGATTATAAGGAAATTATTGCCTCCGATACTGTTATTGCAGTTGTTTCTACTAATCCTATCGATTATTTTATTTACCAGGGACGACCCATGGGTTTCCAACTAGAAATATTGCAAGATTTTGCCAAAGCTCACAATCTTAATCTCAAAATAATTGTAGAAAACGACCTTATCAAAGGTATGGAGCTACTAATGAATAGAGACTGCGATATTCTTGCACAAAGCATTATTGTTACTACCGAAAGAGACCTTATTCTCGAATTTAGTATGCCTGTAAGACAAACAAAACAAGTTTTAGTACAACGAAAACCAAACTCGTTTAGATCGTTAAGCTACAAACAAATAGAAGACTCCCTTATAAGAAGCCCCGAAGGATTAAAAGGAAAAACACTATATACATTTAAAGCCAGCGTAAACAAAATAGCTTTGCAAAGTTTATCGCTCGATTTAGCAGAAAACTTTTTTATTCAAGAAATAGATAGTATATCGGTAGAGCAAATAATAAATTATGTAGCAACAGGCGTATTTGACTATGCAGTTTGCGATCAGGGAATGGCAAAAATCTCGCAAGCATATTATCCAAACATTGACATTAAAACCGACTTAAGCCTTACACAAAATATTGCCTGGGGTATTAGACCAGAGTCTGTTGTTTTGCTTGATACTGTTAATGCCTGGCTAGAAAATTTTACCAAATCTTCAGATTATAATAAATATAGCCTACGATATTTTAATAATAATAGAATATTAGTGGATATTAATAGTGAATTCTATTCTGGAAATGAAGGGAAAATTAGCAATTATGATGATATTATCAAAAAATATAGCGATATTGTTGGCTGGGATTGGCGACTTATCGCCTCACTAATTTATGAAGAGTCGCGCTTTAACGAAAATGCTATTAGCTGGGCTGGAGCTTTTGGGCTTATGCAATTAATGCCATTTATATACGAAAAATACGCTCCCAGTAATCTCCCAAAAAACGAATCACATATCGCTGGAGGACTATATCTTATTAAAGATCTTTATACTAGAATACCAGAAAATGTCCAAGATTCTACTACTGCTATAAAGATGATATTTGCTGGCTATAATGTTGGCTTTGGACATATAGAAGACGCTATAAGATTAGCCGAAAAATATAACGAAAACTCTGCATCTTGGGAAGTAATATCATTTTATATGACAAACCTCTCAAACCCAAAACATTATAATGATACCTGTGTTAAACATGGATACATCTCTGGAATTTATGCAGTCGATTTTGCTAATAATATAGTCGAAAGATATGAGCATTATAAAAATGTTATTCCTGAGTGAGATATAAAATGGCAGTAAATTGAAATTTGAAAAAAACTAACTGACATAAAAAAAACACTATTCTCAATCGTTTTTATAATCCTATTTTGTAATGGATAATATTCCCATAATTTACTATTTTGAGGCGATTTTGTTGCTGGAGGCTCATAATCTATTCTTCGACGAGTTACTCAAAGAATGGTATTACCAGCAAAAAACCTACAAATTATGTAATCGAGCTACAAACGTCCTCAATCTCGCCAAAGTATCATCTTTTCCTATAATTTCAATTATATCAAAAACATGAGGTCCTTTTCCTGCACCTACTAATGCTAAACGAAATGGAGACATTACTTTACCAAAACCGATTTGCGAGCTTTCTAACCACAACTTAACAACAGACTCTGTATTTACAGCAGTAAACTCATCAATATCCATTAATTTTTCAATTAAACTTTCCATAAGTTCTGCTGTATCTTCTTTTACATGCTTTTTCATAAATTTTTCATCAAACTCTGTAGGAGGAGCAAAAAAGAAATAAGATTCTCCCCAAAGTTCGGGTACAAAGTTTACTCTTTCCTTAAGCATATCGCAAATTCTGATTACAGTTTCTTTCTCTGATTTGATTCCTTTTTCCTCTAAAACTGGAACAAACAAATCTGCAATTTCTTCTCCTGATTTTTCTACAAGATACTGATGATTAAACCACTTAGTTTTTTCTGGATCGAAACGACTTCCACTTTTCCCTACTCTATCTAATGAAAACTCACTAATAAGCTGCTCCATAGAAAATATTTCCTGCTCTGTGCCAGGATTCCAGCCCAATAGAGCCAACATATTAACAAGAGCCTCTGGGAAATATCCATCTTCACGATAACCACGATAAACTTCCTCACCAATTTTCCATTCTGTTGGAAAAACAGGAAATCCCATTTTATCACCATCACGTTTACTAAGTTTTCCTTTTCCTGTAGGCTTAAGAATAAGTGGCAAGTGTGCAAACTCTGGAGCTTTCCAGCCAAATGCTTCGTAAAGTAAAAAATGAAGCGGTAATGAAGGAAGCCATTCTTCGCCTCTAATTACATGAGTAATTTCCATTAAATGGTCATCTACAATATTTGCAAGATGATATGTTGGCAATCCGTCAGTTTTCATTAAAACTTTATCGTCAAGTTCGCTGGTATTAAACTTAACTTCGCCACGGATAATGTCATTTAGCTTAAGCATTCTATTCTCGGGCATTTTAAAGCGTAACACATAAGGTATATTATCCGACAACATTTTTTGAACCTCGTCGTTGGACATTGTTAAGCTATTTTTAAGATGCTTACGCGACTCGAAGTTATAAACAAATAAATCTTTATTTTGCTCTGCCTCCAAACGTAATTTATTTAATTCTTCAGGAGTATCAATAGCCATATAAGCCCAACCAGAATCTAAAAGTAGTTTTGCATATTTCCCATAAATATCTTTACGCTCGCTTTGACGATATGGTCCAAAGTCGCCACCTTCACGAATACCCTCATCTATTTTTATTCCACACCAGTTTAAAGAATCCATTATGTATTCTTCGGCTCCTTCAACATACCGATTTTGGTCAGTATCTTCGATACGAAGAATCATTGTTCCATTATTTTTCTTAGCGAATAAGTAATTAAACAAAGCTGTTCTAACTCCGCCAATATGTAGTGGTCCTGTTGGACTTGGTGCAAATCTTACTCTTGTCATAATTCAATTCATTAATTTGAGTACAAAAATACGAAACTTAAAAGATATTGAAAATCTTAACTACGAATATTTTATGATTTTGCATTCCATTTTTGTAATCGTCAAGTTAATAGCATAATCTTTTGAATATTATTTTTACATTTGTGCTTTCTTAAAAATTACTACTATGTCAGATACTGTTTTAGACGTTACTACAAAAGGAGCCCAAGGTAAAAACAAACCAACAAATTATCCAGCACTAACAATATTAGTAACAGTATTTTTCTTTTGGGGATTTATTGCCGCAGGTAACTCTGTATTTATTCCGTTTTGCAAACACTACTTTAATCTGGACCAGTTTCAAAGTCAGTTAATTGATTTTGCTTTCTATATGGCGTATTATATTGGGGCATTAGGATTATTTGCTTATGGAGCATTTGGAGGCAACGACCCAGTAGCAAAAATGGGATATAAAAAATCTATTGTAGTTGGATTATTAGTTTCTGCCATTGGAGCAGGTGTTATGATTTATGCTGTTCATATTAATACATTTATAGGAATGCTAACCGGACTTTTTATTATGGCATTAGGTTTCTCGCTACAACAGACCGCTGCCAATCCGTTTGCAATCGCACTTGGTAATCCTGCAACTGGTGCAGGTCGAATAAATTTTTGTGGAGGAGTAAACTCATTTGGTACTGCCATAGGTCCAATAATTGTTGCCATTGCGTTATTTGGCTCAACTGCGGCCATAACAGACGATAAAATTGCAGCACTTGGACTAGATAAGGTAATGATCTTATATTCTGCTGTAGGCTTATTATTCCTTTCGGCAGCCGCATTGTTTTTCTTCTCAAAAAAAGTTCCTGCAGGGATATCAACCGAAAAAACGGAGAAATCACAAAAAGCTTTTTATGCACTTATAGTACTTACAGTTTTACTAATTGCAATGTTTGCTCCTGTATTTCAATCATACACTAAAGATACTGCAAACCTTACGAAAGAAGCACTTCTAAATCTTGAAACTTACCGTATGGCATGGCTATTTGGAGCACTTGCTGTAGTTGTAATATCCTTGTTAGTTATAAAAACAAGAGCCTCAAAAAAGCCTAAAGGTTGGGGTGCAATGCAATATCCACAACTTGTACTGGGAATGCTAGCTATTTTTATTTATGTAGGTGTTGAAGTTGCTATAGTTAGCAATTTTGGTGAGTTATTACAAAAACCTGCTTTTGGCGGATATTCAGCCAGTCAAGTAGCACCATTTATCTCGATGTATTGGGGAAGTTTGATGATTGGTAGGTGGACAGGCTCGCTTGCAGCATTTGAATTAAAATCAAAAACAAGAAAAACACTAATGATAGCTGTTCCACTTATTGCGTTTGGAATCGTTTTAGGAGTAAATGCAATTTCTCAATATGATATTAAGCCATTACTTTATTATGTACTCCTTGTTTTAGTGCAGATAGGTGCATTCTCATACACTAAGAACAAACCAGCAAAAACTTTGATGACTTTCGGTATTCTTGGAATGATATCTATGATTACAGGAATTTTTACTACTGGACAAGTTGCAGTTTATGCGTTTATGAGTGGTGGATTATTTTGTTCTATAATGTGGTCTGCTATTTTTAATTTATCGCTTGCAGGCTTAGGAAAATACACAACACAAGGTTCTGCCTTTCTTGTTATGATGATACTTGGTGGAGCAGTTTTGCCTCCAATGCAAGGCAAAATTGCCGACTTTTTACAATCAGGCTCAAATATTGAAGGATTTGGAATACACATGTCGTATTGGCTGCCCGTAGCAGCTTTTGGATATCTTACATTTTTTGCTTTTTATGTAAACAAATTACTTAAAAAACAAGGAATTGATTATGATAGTGCGATATAGTTTCTGCAAGAAAACTTGTACAAAAAAGTCTAAATTGGATTAAAAAGGACTGTCTTCAACAACTTTTTCCAAACTTTTTGCCAATAAAATAAAATCAGCAGCAGATAATTCTTTAATATACAATAATCCGTGAGTAGCACGAATTAAAGGATGCTCATTTTGATAAAAGAAATCTTTCCCTAATAGCAATTGAATTTGTTTAAGTTGCTTTACCCATATTTTTTGAGTTAACTCATTAAACTTTCCATCATACTCAAAGCTAGGAAACGATGCTTCAACCTGACTCATATAGCTTTCTGAGAAAGAATTTTCCAGCACACTCAAAGAATTTAATGAGACAGGGACAATAAGGTCTGCATCTGAAGGTTCAAATTTAAACCATACATTTCTATATCCTATAATTTTAAGTTGCGAAAGATCCTCTTCTTTTTGCCATTCTGTAATTGCACCTGCAATTGCTTGCAAGACTTTATAATGGGTATCTGGGCCGCTTCCCTCAGGATCCATAGCCAAACTAATAATAGAAGGTTTATATTTTCTAAATTCCTCCAAAATTGGGATCATATCACGATTTTTTTCGGGTAATTCTGTAAAAATATCTCCTTTATAAAATCCTAATCGTAAATGATGTATGTTTTTAATTGGCGTGCCAAAATGTGCCCACACCAGTTCCTCCTCAAACTCACGAATCATTCCTTTCATTTTTTGGACTTTCGGTGAGTTTTTTGCTCCATCATAACTACTTTCTAATTCTAATATTATTTCTTCTATCACGGAGTTTAAATGCAAGTTATCTTTAACATTCCATATTTCAACAATTGCACGAATTACTCGATGACACAATCCTCTTCTCTTCCCATGCTCATTTCTACTTGCAACAGAACCAAGAAAATGATATACATCTTTATACCATTTCTTTTTATATCCACATTCAAAGAAATCGGCATAATTTAGCATTTGTACTTTCCCACGTCTAATAAAACTTTGACACTCTTGCAGCACTTCAATTGTAAAATGATTAGTAACTGCGGTAAAACCAGATGTTAAAATTGAGAAATGTATTTCGTTTTTTGCCGACCTCATTTGACGATTAACATAAGGCATAATTCCCAGCATAATATCATCATGATGAGGGCCAGTATGATAAATAAGCTTATTATCTTCGGTCTGCATTCCCTTATATAGTTTTGCTTTAATCGAATCAATAACAGATTGAACATCATCCAACTTTAAGTTTGGTATTTTGCTAGTAAAAGGGTCATTTTTAAGATCTTCTATTGTTAAATGATGAGCATATTTGTTTATTTTTCCACAAAGGTCTATTATTGACTTTTCTGTTTTTTCATGAGTCCACTCTCCCTGATTATAGTATTGATTAATACTATCCGACAACTTACTAGCGGCACCCTTTGTAAGATAAAACCTGCTATTTTTTTGTCTCTGTAGCACTGTTGCTGGATACACTATATTAGGACTACTTTCAAGCGATTTTCTAACAATATCTGCCTTAGCCTCTCCAGCAGCAAAAATAATTGAAACTGCATCTGGATTATAAGTAATTGTATTTAATCCAATTGTAATCACAAGTCTATTTTTAGATATTTCAACACCGCCTAAATCTCCAGCAGCAACCGCTTGAGTTTCAAAATTTGTACTTGTTAAACGTGTAGTTGAATAATGGTCAGACCCCCGAGTATTAAATGCAATATGACCATCAGGTCCAATTCCTCCCAAAAAGAAACCTATACCACCTTTATTTCTGATTTGTTGTTCATAATTAAAGCACCAATTATCAATCATAAAAATTGATTTCTGTTGCTGTTCCTCAAGATAAGAATTTGCTTCCCGAAATCGTAAAGATAAATCAATAGTAGAATCAGGAAACACTTCTAAATAATGTTTGTTTTTTACTAAAGGAATTAAATTAGCATTTATAAATTGAGCTTTTTTCACATCTAAGCCCAAACCATTGATATAGTACTTCATAACATAGTTGTGAAAACTATTGTGCTGCTCTGG
>JAQUBO010000089.1 GCA_028686735.1 Bacteroidales bacterium | reverse complement strand
AAAATGTTTTAACATTAGTTTGTAATTAATATTTTTGCGGTTTGTGTAATAAAATTATCCTTATATTGTAAATAATAAACACCTGCTTTAAATTGTTTTGTATCAATTTTTATATCCTGTTTAGGTTTCACATCTACTTTATATGTCTTAGTAAAAACTTTAAGCCCATTTAATGAATAAATACATAAATCAAAATGATTATCATTGTTCAACTTTTCTGATATACTTACAAAAACACAATCATTTGCAGGGATTGGATAAACTGATAAATCCTTTTGTACAATTGATGTAATACCTGTCGGATTTGGACATTCGGGTATGTAAAAAAACAAATGATGCTGGGCAAAAGAATTTAAACCGAATAATAATACCAGAATTGCAAATAATATTTTTGTTCCAGACCTAATCATACTTTTATATGTTTATTAAACAAATATACATTAAAATACCTTAAATGCAAAATGTTTATGGACATTTAAAAAACTGAGGAAATTCATCTAAACCTCATTATTCACAGATTTTTGTACAAAACATAAGTAAATCTGGTATTACCAAAGATTAGTATATTTTATCTAAAGCCATTAGCGTATCCAGATTTTGGTGTTGCATGCGATTGTCTTTGTGTATATAAGCCACCACTTTCCTATTTGATTTTTCTCGCAAGATTGTTTATATTTTACTTGCCTTGAATATCATGTAATAAAAAAACTATGCACAGCAATCAGAAACAAATATTCAGGCAAATAGTTATTAGACATAACAACCCAAGATTGTTGATAACACACTATTTTAAAACATTAAAACCTCTGAGAGCAGGTTAGTTTTCATGACAATAAATAAAAATGGGAAATATCAAATTGTAGAGGGCTTTAAAATTACAAAAACAACAAATTGCTAACAAATCAAATGGATAATTGCAAATAATCACATTATTTTTTATTTTTGACACTGATTAGTTAGCTTATTTTTAAGGTTTTGAAATGAAAATATTAATATGTCAAAAATTAGTAAATATTCTAAGGAACTGAAAATCTTTGAAGCCAAAGTTCAAGATGCTGAAAACATCATCATTGTTCCACACTACAACCCCGATGGCGATGCAATTGGTTCGGCTCTTGCCTTATGTCTTGTTTTACGAAATGCAGGTAAAAACGCAAGTGTTATCAGCCCGACACAATATCCATCATTTTTGTTTTGGATGCCAGGACGAAAACATTTGACAAGTTTAGGTAAAAAAACAGAATCAAATCCAGATATTTTTAAAAATGCAGACATGCTTATAGGAGTTGACTTTAATGCTCCTAACAGAATAAAAAATGTCGCAGAAAGATTTAATAATTCAAATGCCTACAAAGTACTTATTGACCACCACCCAAATCCCGAAAACTTTACAGACTTATTATTTTCTGAAACTAATTATTGTTCAACAGCTGGATTGCTTTTCGAGATAATAGAAAACACTTACCTAAAACAATACTTAGATAAAGATATTGCGACCTGCTTATATGTTGGTATAATGACAGACACAGGTTCTTTTAGCTTTAATTCGTCCAATCCAAATACTTTTAGAATCGTTTCGGAATTACTAAAACTTGGCATAGAAAAAGATATTATTTATGATAGAGTTTATAATAGCTTTTCGCTTGACCGTATGCGTTTTATGGGTCATGTCATGCTCAATAGAATGGTTATAATTCCTGAATTAAAAACAGGATACATTTATATCACTGCTAAAGACCGTAAAGAATTTAAAGAGAAATTTGGAGATACAGAAAATTTTGTGAATTTTCCTTTGTCGGTTAAAGGAATTATTTTTTCGGCAATTTTTATTGAACGAGATAAATTTATAAAAATCAGTTTACGCTCAAAAGGAAGTTTTCCTGTAAATGAGTTTTCTGCTAAATATTTTAATGGTGGTGGACACACTAATGCTGCTGGAGGAGAAAGTCATCATTCATTACAAGAAACTATCGATAATTTCGTTAAATCATTAAAGGATTACGAAACAATTCTGAAAAATTATAATTATTAAGGATTATGAAAATGATTAAAATACTTATTGGGATACTAGCTTATTCACTTATTTTAGTAGGATGCAATAACGAACAATCCAATAACTCAACAGAAAAACCATTACCTTATTCAATTGTAAAAAAAGAATACGAAAAAGAGCTATTAGAATGGAATAAAGAAATTGTAGAAATTGATTATACCGTTATCGACAAGTTTATTGAAAGGCGTAAATGGGATATGGAAATTTCTGGCACTGGACTTTACTATCAAATTTATAAAACTGGAAACGGTGAAAAATCTAAAGATGGTAAAATTGCCGAATTTACATACACAGTAATGCTACTTAACGGAGATTTACTTTACTCATCTGATAAAACAGGAAACAAATTTTTACATCTTGGCCACAACCAACAAGAATCGGGGCTTAACGAAGGGTTAATGATGATGCGAGTTGGCGATAAAGCACGGTTTATATTACCTCCTCACCTTGCCTTTGGCGTTCCTGGTGACGGAAATCTTATTCCACCATATTCAATAATTGTTTATGATGTAGAATTAGTTAGTTTAAACGATAAAAAATAAATTAAATTTTTATTATGAAAAAAATATTTTTGTTTCTAATTATTATGAGTGTGTATTTATTTTCATGTAATGTTGATAAAAATGGATTTGAAACGCATGAGTCTGGTTTAAAATACAAAATAGTATATACAGAAAATGGTGCAAAACCAAATATCGGAGATGTTTTGATATTACGTTTATCTTACGAAACCGAAAGCGGTAAAGAACTATTTAATTCGGCAGATACAGATAGAAAATACTTACGCAAACTTGAGCCTCCAAAACATACAGGTGGAAGCCTTGAAGATGGTCTAGCACTAATGAGTGTTGGTGATTCAACTATTTTTAAAATCAATGCAGAAAGTTTTCTTAAATCTTCCGAATCTTTCTCAAATTTACCCGCTGGAGTTAAATCGCAAGATCTTATAATTGTAAAAGTTAAACTCTTAGAAATCCTTAAACACGAGCAATTTGACAATCACTTGTCTGCAAAGTATCATCAATCAGAGGAAGCTGAGTTAGAGCTTCTTGAAACATATCTAAAAAATGCTAATATTAACCTTGAACCTACTGCATCGGGCATGTATTTTATTGAAAAACATAAAGGCTCTAATAAAAAAATTGAACAAGGAAATATTGTTAGTGTCCATTATACCGTAAAATTAATTGATGGACTTATTATTGAGACAACTTATAACAGAGCTCCAATAAAATTCACTTTTGGTAATGATCAAATGATTGACGCTTGGGACGAAGGAATTGGGATGATGAACGAAGGAGGTCAAGCAATGCTAATTTGTCCATCAAAACTGGCTTATGGGGCAAAGGGAACTAGTGATATCCCACCATATTCAACTCTAATATTCGAAATTGAAATTATAAGTGTGCAAAAATGAAAATAACACTAAAAACAATTCTACTTTTTTCTTGTGTTATATTGATTTTGTCATGCAATAATAACAAAAAGAAAAAGCAATCTCTAACAACGGACGAGGAAATTGTTGATACCACTCAAGTAATAAATGACACTTCGGATGTTGCTGTTTTAATCTTTAATTCAGACGGCGGTACCGAGTATGTTGTCGATAAAATTGATAATATTTACAGAAAAACACAATCGGGTTTAGAGTATAAATATATACAGTCAAGTAAAAGCAAAATTTATCCAAAAGTTGGAGATGTAGTGTATTTTGATATGACATATTCAACTATAAAAGACTCTTTGGTTTTTGATACCCGCACGATTGACAAGGATTTTAAAATGCGAATTACACCTCCATCCCATCTTGGAGGTTGTTTCGAGGAAGCCTTAATGATGATGAGAGCTGGCGATAGTGCAGCATTTAAAATTGATGCGAAAAACTTTTTAAATTACACTCAAGACAAAGTACATATCCCCTCCTACATAAAACAAGGAGACAAATTTATTTTTAGAATAAAAATGAAGAAAATTATTGACGGTAGCGATTATGTAAAGCAAAATGCAGAAACTTATCAATATTATCTTTCACAAGAAGCCAGTTTAATTGAACGTTATGTTTTAAATATTGATTTTCCACGTAAAGTAACCAAGTCGGGATTAAATATTTTTACAATTAGCAAAGGAACAGGTAAAAAACCCCAAAAAGACAATTTAGTAACAATAGAATATACAGCAGGATTTATTGACGGGTCAGTTTTTGACTCTACTATTGAACGTAAAGAACCATTTAGATTTGTACTAGGTAAAAATGAAGTTATTGACGGGCTTGAAGAGGCTATAAAATTAATGAATGTAGGTGATCATTGCTTAATAATTATACCATTTAGGCTCGCTTATGGAGAAGAAAAGCATGGCGTAATTGCCCCATTTAGTACACTTGTTTTTGAAATAGAATTATTAGATGTCAAATAATAACGAAATATTGCTCTTTTTTGGATCCTTTAATCCTATCCACATAGGGCACATGGCTATTGCAAACTACTTAACCGAGTTTTGCGATATTCACGAACTTTGGTTTGTGATAACTCCTCAAAATCCAACTAAAAAAGCATCAACATTGCTTAAAGATAGAGATAGACAATATCTAACGCAATTGGCAATAGAAGACTATCCAAAGTTTAGAGTATCTGATATTGAATTTTATTTACCTAAACCAAACTACACAATTAATACTCTTACATATCTAAAAGAGAAATATCCAAATATAAATTTTAGTATATTAATGGGTGGTGATAACTTAGAGAGTTTGCATAAATGGAAAAACTACCGTATTATACTAGACAACTACAAAATCTATGTATATAAGCGCCCCTGCTCCGAGTTACCAGAATTTGAAAATGCAAATATTACCATAGTCGATGCTCCACAAATGGAAATATCATCAAGTTTTATTCGAAATGCAATCAAAAACAATAAAGATATCCGATATTTTTTACCTCCAAAAGTGTATGAGTATATTTTGAAAATGGGTTGGTGGAAGTAATACCAATTAAATTACAAAACACCCTATTGGATGTTGTAATTATTTTTTGCATATGCAAGGCAAAAAATTGCGACATAGCAATAGTTACGTCAATATTTTTTAACGAAGCAAATGCGTAAAATAATCAATTTATATCGGGTGTTTTGTGATTAAATTGGTATAAGACAATCGCCATTAATAATTGTCAGGTATCGCATATCCCATATTATTACTTGCATTTCTATGCGTTAATGTGCCAATTAAATAATAAATTTGGGCTAAAAGATATGCTAAGAGATTGCCAAACACTACATTCATAATCTTCAAACTAACTCCGTTTAATTTCCAAAACTCTCGTAGTTTGAGCTGTAATTTTAAATCGGTTATCAATACGCAAGGAAGAAACCCAAAAAATATCATCATCAGAAATAAAAACCAGCACTTTATCTTTCTCAAAACTTGATAATTTTAAATCGGAAAAGAAATCGCTTAGTTTTTTATAATTATTCATGCCAAAGGGCTTAAAACGATCTCCGTCATTCCAGTTTCTAATTATAAGAGGGAATTTTATCTTATCAAAATCAAGGCCTGCAACATTAGAATCTTTATCGATCTTATAATTATTATAATTTATTATCGAGGCTTTATAATTAACTTGTTGCATTAACGAAAGCGACTCAACATCAGGTATTTGCAGAAAAATCTCTTTTGGATTATATTTTTTATCAACAATTAAATTATTCCTATTTTTTAAAATTCTAATATTCAAAAATTCGCAATATTTTCCTGTCTGAGCCTCAATAAGTGAAATAGTTTCGACTGCTAAATTTTTTGGTATGTCTAATTTTAATAATATCTCGTACAGTAATGTTTCTTTTGCCGAGTATTTTTCTAATACAATAAGTTCAATAACTGCGGTTTGTCCTTTAAAATAAACACTTTTATTGAATATATAATCCACAAACTCCCTCATAATAAGCTCTGTATCAGACAGATATTCAACCGACCTAAGAATATTTTCCTTAGCTGCAGTATTAATCTCTTCCAACAAAGGTATCACTTTATGCCTCAACTTATTACGAGAATATTTTGTCTGATTATTTGTGATATCTACACAATATTCTATATAGTTTTCGTTAGCAAACTCTTCAATTTTTTCGCGCGACACATTAAGTATAGGTCGTAAAAGTTTATTTTTGACAGCATCCATTCCAGTAAGCCCTCTTATTCCGGTTCCTCGCACAAGATTTGTTAAAATTGTTTCAACCTGATCGTCAGAATTATGAGCTAAAGCAATGTATTGGCAATCATGTTTTTCGGCAGCGTCATAAAAAAACTCATATCTCAAATCCCGAGCAGCCATTTGAATTGAAATTCCATTTGATTGTGCATAAGCTTCTGTGTTAAAATCCTGCGAAATAAATTTATATTCAAATTTAGCTGCTAATTTTTTTACAAATTGCTCATCTTTATTTGCATCTTCGCCTCTTAAATGGAAATTACAATGAGCCACAACGCAATATAAGTCAAGTTCATGCAATACATATAACATTACAGTAGAATCAATGCCTCCACTTATAGCACAAAGAATTTTATCCTTTTTACTAATTCCTGCTGATTGTATTATTCGATATACTTCTTTAATCATTTTTTTACAAAAGGTGATTTTACAAATTTAGACAAAAAATCGGAATATTTTTTTCTTGAGATAAACTCACCTCCCAAACTTTCTAAATGTGATGTATGAAACTGACAATCAATAATCTTAATATCGTTTTTCATACAAAACTCAACTAATCCCATAAACGCCACTTTAGAGGCATTTGATTCCAGCGAAAACATGGATTCGCCAATAAATATTTTCCCTAATAATACCCCATATAAACCACCAACAAGATTATTATCTTTATGAGTTTCAAAAGAATAAGCATATCCATATTCGTGCAATTTATAATAAGCATTTATAATTCCCTCAGTGATCCAAGTTCCTTCTTGATTATGACGCTTAACCGATGCACAAGCCGAAATAACAGATAAAAAATTAGTGTTTATTTTTAAATTATATTTTTTTGCAGACTGCTTCGTCGATTTTGAAATTTTAGCTTTATGCGGAAATATCACATATCGAGGATCTGGAGACCACCATAAAATATTATCGCTATCATCAAACCAAGGAAAAATCCCTAAACTTAATGCTAGCAAGACTCTTTCAGGGGAAAGGTCTCCGCCAACAGCAATCAAACCGTCTTTTTCGGCTTCATCAATGGGTGGAAAAACAAGTTCTGGTATTAATTGGTAAATGGGCATTTAATTATCTCGTTTTTCGAAATCTTCTGTTTTCTTTATTTTAACACGGCGCACTATAAAATACACAAGTAATGCCACACTTGCTACAAACAAAAGAGCATATAAACCTATTAAAAGAATTGCTATCCAGTCCATATTAAGCAAATTTTACTGCTGTTCCATAAGTCATAAGCTCTGATGCTCCCTGCATTATCATAGAGGTTGTCATCCGAATATTTACAATTGCATCCGCTCCTAATCCCTCTGCCTCTTTAATCATTCTTTGCAACGCCTGTTCACGAGACTGAGCTTGTAATTTTGTATATTCTTCTATTTCGCCACCCACTATATTTTTAAATCCTGCAAAAATATCATGCCCAATATTTTTGGCTCTTACAGTGCTACCGCGAACCAATCCTAAAATTTCGACAATTTCTTTGTTTGGTACTGTTTCTGTTGTTGTAATTATCATAATATTATTTAGTAATTTATAAATATAAACTAAACTGTAAACTTATGCTTATTTTTTAATATACATCATTATTACTCCATAAAAATATCAAAAGGCATATATAAGACAAACAAAAATCTCCTACGACAATATCTTGAATGCCTCAATCATACTAACATTTACCAATCCAAATAAGTTAAGTTAAAATAATTATTACAATACCGTTTAGTGCAGTAATCTGATTACCCTTACACCTACTAATAACAACATTTTTTGTTCTCACTTGTTATATTATTTTATTACGCACAATTTTTGTATTTTCGTACCGACTAAATTTAATAATAATGAAACGTATTTTACTAATTATACTTGCACTAGTAATTTTTAATCAAGCAAAGTCTGCATGGATATTAATTCCAATGGATGACACTCAAACCAATCATCTAAAGGCCTATGGTATAACATATTGGACTTTAGAAAACCAAGTTGAGGCATGGTGGCTCCTAAATTATCGTGGTGGGAGTTTTATGACATTTTTTGCTAAAGAAATCGAGCGTGAGTGTATTTTACGTGGAGTTAGTTACGAAATTATTGCTGATGGACAAAAAAACAAGATTTTCAATGAAATATCCTCACCGTCTGTTAATATGGACGCAGTAAAACTCGAAAAAGCACCAAAAGTTGCGGTTTACTCCCCTCCTACAACCCAACCCTGGGATGATGCTGTTACTCTTGCTTTAACTTATGCCGAAATTCCTTATGATAAAGTTTATGATTATGAAGTTATGAACGGCGACTTAGCAAATTATGACTGGCTGCATTTACACCACGAAGATTTTACTGGACAATATGGTAAGTTTTATGGAGCTTATGGACGTATGCAATGGTATAAGGATCAACAAAAACAAAGCGAACAAGATGCTCGTAATATGGGATTTGATAAAGTTTCTCATCTAAAACTCGCTGTCGCAAAAACAATAAAAGCGTTTGTTGTCGAAGGTGGTTTTCTTTTTGCAATGTGCTCGGCAACCGATTCGTTTGACATTGCCCTTGCTGCCGAAGGAGTTGATATTTGCGAGAAAATGTTTGATGGAGACCCAGCCGACCCTGATGCACAATCAAAATTAGATTACTCAAAATGTCTGGCTTTTACAGACTTTACACTTGTGAGAAATCCTTTAGAATACGAATTTTCAGATATTGATGTAACACAACAAAAGAAAACATCTCAAGGAGAAGATTATTTTACACTTTTTGAGTTCTCAGCAAAATGGGATCCTGTACCAACAATGTTATGCCAAAATCATACTGCAATGATACGAGGTTTTATGGGACAAACAACGGCTTTTAAGGCCGAACTTGTTAAACCATCTGTTTTAATTATGGGCGAAAACAAAGCTCAAGGAGAGGTAAGATATATTCATAACGAATTAGGTAAAGGCATGTGGACTTTTTATGGAGGGCACGATCCCGAAGATTATAGACATTATGTGGGTGATGAGCATACAGACCTTGAATTACACCCAAATTCACCTGGATATAGGTTAATTTTAAATAATGTACTATTCCCTGCGGCTAAGAAAAAGAAATTGAAAACGTAAAATTATTTATAAATATTGCCTTTAAAAAACTCATAATTTTATTAGTTAACTAAACAGCTAAAAAAACATAGCCCACATTATTATAAGTTTATTTTAATTTCTAATTGTTGTTTTGCTGTTTTGTATATTTCTTTCTATCGTGCTCATTAAGTAGTATTTTGCGCAAACGCATTGATTTTGGTGTAACTTCAATCAGTTCGTCTTCGGCAATATATTCCATTGCTTCTTCTAACGAGAACTTAATAGGAGGTACAATTGCAACTTTATCATCAGTTCCAGAAGCACGCACATTAGTTAATTTTTTTGTTTTCGTAATATTAACACCAATATCAACTTGTCGTGTATTCTCTCCAATTACTTGCCCCGCATAAATTTCTTCACCTGGGAATACAAAGAATTTACCTCTATCCTGAAGTTTATCAATCGAATATGGAATAGCAGTTCCTGTTTCGATAGCAACAAGAGATCCGTTTCTTCTCACACCCAGATCACCTCGCCAAGGTTCAAAAGCCTTAAATCTATGAGCAATAACTGCCTCCCCTTCGGTTGCTGTAAGTAAAATATTTCTAATTCCGATTAACCCTCGGGAAGGAATAAAAAACTCAAGATTTGCCCTATCATTTTTAACTTCGATATTAAGGATTTCACCTTTTCGCTGTGTAACAAATTCGATTACTTTTCCAGAGAATTGATCGGGAACTTGCACAGTAAGATACTCGATAGGTTCACACTTAACACCGTCAACTTCTTTAACAATTACACGCGGTTGTCCCAACTGAAGTTCAAAACCTTCACGTCTCATAGTTTCAACTAATATTGATAAGTGCAGTATCCCTCTGCCATACACTATAAATTTATCGGCCGAGTTTGTTTCTTCGACTTTTAAAGCAAGATTTTTCTCAATTTCCTTAAAAAGTCGATCTCTCAACTGCCTTGATGTTACAAATTTCCCATCTCTTCCAAAAAATGGCGAGTCATTACTTGCAAAAAGCATACTCATATATGGCTTATCGACTTTAATAGGGCTTAACGCTTCTGGAAATTCATAATCGCAAACGGTATCACCAATATCAAAAACATCTAAGCCAAAAATAGCTACAATTTCACCAGCTTCAATTATTTTTTTTGTCTTAACTTTTGCTAGTCCTTCAAATAGATAAAGCTCCTTGATATAGGCTTTAGAAATTGTCCCATCTCTTTTTGCAACAGAGACACTTGTACCAGCTTGAATAGAGCCACGTGTTATTTTACCAACAGCTATTCTCCCAGTATAAGACGAATAGTCTAGGCTAGTAATTCTCATTTGCAAGCTTCCTGCAGGATATACACTTGGTTTAATTGTATCAAGAATAACATCCAGAAGATAGCTAACATCCGCAGCAGGTTTATCAAAATCTGGTCCCATCCATGCTTGCTTAGCCGACCCATAAACAGTTGGAAAATCCAACTGATCTTCGGTAGCTTCTAACGAAAACATTAAGTCAAAAACTTTTTCCTGCGTAAGTTCTGGATTACAATTTGGTTTATCTACTTTATTAATAACTACAATTGGTTTTAACCCAAGCTCTAATGCCTTTTGTAACACAAATCGAGTTTGCGGCATTGGTCCTTCAAATGCATCTACTATTAAAAGCACACCATCTGCCATGTTTAATACTCGCTCTACCTCGCCACCAAAATCTGAGTGCCCAGGAGTATCGATAATATTAATTTTTGTATCTTTATATCGTACAGACACATTTTTTGATAAGATGGTTATCCCTCTTTCACGCTCTAAATCATTACTATCAAGAATAAGTTCTCCGGGGTTTTGATTATCCCTAAACATACTAACTTGGTGTAAAATCCTGTCAACCAAAGTAGTTTTACCATGATCAACGTGTGCTATTATTGCAATATTTCTAATATCTTCCATTAAAATAATTAAGTCCGCAAAAGTAATAAAGTTTTGCGGACTTATTTATGTTTTTTATTGTTTGATAAAAAAAATATATAAAACTAAAGATTAGTGTAAAATAATTTAATTGGTTTAAAGTTTATTTGTCGGCTTTATGCACAAATGTGCCATTAACTCGAACAATACCAATCATATCATTTTCGGGTTTTTCATTATTTAAGCTTAATGTACCACAAATATCATCTTCTCCAACATATTCAATAGTAAGTCCCCCTGCCTTAGGCATCCCAGAAACCCAATTAAACCATACCGTACCATAGACAGTATTTAAAGTAACTCTACTCCATTTACCTGTTTCGTAATCATGATATCCATAGTATCCTGGTTCAAGTTTTTCGCCTTTTCTAGCATTAATCTCAATATTAATGTCCATTTGATCCTCTGTCCTTGAACCAACAATTGTTTTTGGATCATAGTTAGAGAGTTTTAAGGTAATAGTAGAATCATTAATCCAATTATACTCAGAATTTACAACATCAAATTCAGGCTCATTATAAACCAATGTATCCGACATCGAATAATAATAATCTTGCACACTCACTGCGATAGAATTTTCTACTCCGCAAATAACTTCTTTTTCTTCTTGAATTTCTTTTTTTGGACCGTTACAAGCAAACAAAACAAAAATTGAAACCAAACTTAATAATAAATACTTCCTTTTCATAATATGAAATTTAATTACCCATTTTTTTTGCAATATATTATATATTTTTATAATAGTAACTATCTATTACAAATATTTTTATAAGGACAAAAATCGCAGTTAGATAAATTAGACGTTTGAGTAAACTCAATATCCTTATCCAACATCTCTTCAAACATATCTTGCAAAGCGGATTTTAATTCTTCTTTATGCTCAGCATCAAAAACATTTATTATTTTACGATTTATCTTAACTCGATAATCGAAATCTCCATCCAAATTATTTATATTTATTATACCAGGACATATCGCAAGATTACTGTCTTTACCATACATTAAGACATATAATAATATCTGTGTAATCATTCCTTTATCATACTTTCGATCAGGTTCAAAAAGCTCATCTATTGAATTGCAACTAGTTTTGGTTTTACCAGTTTTATAATCTAAAACACGATAGATTTCACCTTGTCTGTCAACTCGGTCAATATCCCCTTTAATATTAACGGCAAAATCACATGCTGGTAAATAGAGTTTGAAATTATTTTCTTCCTCTAGCTCTATAATTGTAAGAGGCAAGTTTTTTTTATCGTAGTTGAGGGTTAATTTTACATATTTTTTAATAATATCCACAATTATTTTATTCTCAAACTCATCTATTTCATTTTCAGATTTTAAATTAAAAACTGTTTTAATAGCTAATCGGATTTGAGCATTTATAAAGCTGTTTTTAAAAGTATCAAAATCTCTCTCAATTAACTCCTTACCAATAAATTGGGCATAAATATTTTGCATAGTTTGATGAAAAAGACTTCCAAAAAATGCAGC
The DNA here is from genome assembly GCA_028686735.1 of Bacteroidales bacterium. Classification (GTDB taxonomy): domain Bacteria; phylum Bacteroidota; class Bacteroidia; order Bacteroidales; family ML635J-15; genus Bact-19. The sequence goes on along the minus strand of JAQUBO010000089.1, from coordinate 2,418 downwards.
GTCTTCTTCCTCTTCGAGTTTGTCGGGTTCTTTTATTTTCTCTATATAATGTAGATAATATTTGAATTTGCAATCTAAGTACTTATTTATTGCTGTAGGACTAACTCCAGAGCTAAGATGCTCTTTTATTTTTTGCATCACTCTCTCGCTTTTTTGTCCAACATTTATTTTACCAGCACCTATCTCAATTTTATAAGTTCGACTAACAAACTTTACATCTTGATTTAGTTCATATTTTATTTGCGAAATAAATCTGGACGCTTCCGAAGCTCCCTCTCCCGATTGAGAACTATAAATTATTTTAACTTCTTTAGACCTCTGCAACAGTCTGTAAAAATAATATGCAAAAATACTATCTTTAAATTCAATTGACGGCAGCTCATGAAATTTGCGTAAATTATATGGGATTAAACTTTGACTTATTGAATTTTTAGGAAAAACACCTTCATTTAATGACAACATTATCACTCTGTCAAAATCTAAAGAACGAGTTTCAAGAAATCCAAGAATTTGCAATCCATTTAAAGGTTCTCCTTCAAAAGCAATATTTAAGCTACGCATAAAATTATTTACAAGCTTTAAATAGATATTATTTGACTCAAAGTGAATGTTTTCGTTACTAATACAATCTTTCAAAGCCACTAATCTTGTAACAATGCGGTTTAAAAACTCTGCTTCTAAAATAAAATCATCAGAAGAAGATATTTTAGTTAGAATTTGAGTACAAATATCTGGTAAATATGTTGCAAATGAATTAAGGGTTTCGTTTTGCGGACAAAAAATCAATTTTAGTATTTCGCTATCAGCAAATTCGTCAGCATCAACATATATTGTTTTTTCTCTTGTGATTTTATTTTTCAACTCGACCGCTTTGCTCCCATCAATAAGTTTAATAAAGCTATGATTTAAAATTGCAAAAACATCTTTAAAATAAAATTTAGTATTATCGTCCTTAGCTCTATATCGTTGTTGCAGCAACATTAAATGATTTACAAACGCAGCCGACATAGTATTTTTAACAGGAAATCCCATAGACACATTGTATGCCTCTATACTTTCAGGTATTGAATACATCAAAGGAATTAGAAGATTTTCGTCTCCAAGAACAATTGCGGTTTTTTGCAAATCAAAATCTTTTTCTTTTTGCCAGTTTTCGAGAATTTCCGGAATAAGCTTAACCTGACTTATTGGAGAAGGTGCCATTATTACTTCAATATCTTTAGGAGTATTATTGATATAATCAACTACTCCTATATCCGAATATGGTGGATATTTGCGTATATTTTCTCGAATAAATCTGCCAGCTTCTTGATATTTATCTTTAAGGTAATATTGGTCTGCATCCCAAAAAAACTGCGTATTTGAACTCGATTTTATTACATTAAGCAATTGTTTCTCACATTTATTTAACGCATTAAATCCAACAACAACATAATTGGACGAAGCGAAATTTATCGTAGAAACAGACTCTGCAACATCTTTGTAAATCATGCCTTGATATGCGATATTATCGTTTCGTAATTCATGATTAAAATCCGAATAAATATTAAACATTGCTTGCCACAATTCCAAAAAGCTTTGTTTATGAGTGCTAATTTTAGCCTGATTTACATTATACCAGAATTTTTTAATAATGTCGATAGCTTCTTCTTCATAACCATCAAACTTTTGATCTATTTCTTTGATATCAACAATGGTGTCAAACATTTTTTGAGCATCAACAAGATATTTATCGATATCATCAAAGTCGTTTAAGATTATTTCTCCCCAATAATAGAAATCGTCGAAGCTTTCGTTAGAACCAGTATGCTTAATAAAAATTTGATACAATTTATAAATCAGCGTAATATCTTCTGCTACAACAAGTTTAGAATTTTCGTAAAACACATCTTGAATTGGCGTTATCTTTGGCAGCCAAATTGTTTTGTCGGTAAGTTGGGTTAAATATTTGCGTAAAAACAGACCAGTTCTACGATTTGGCACAATTATCTCAAGTTCTCTTGTATTTGAAAATTCTTTTAAAATATGCTCAGCAACTTCTGTCAGAAAACTTTTCATATTACATATTTTTATTTAGTAGATAAAAATCTGCTAAAGCAATTGCAGTAACAGCTTCAACAATAACTGGCACTCTTAATGCATAACAAACATCATGTCGTCCATTAATCTTTAAATCGCCCATTTTATCAATTTTTGTATTAAATGTAATTTGCGTTTTGCTAATACTTGAAGGCGGCTTAAAAAACAATCTAAAATAAATATTATTCCCATTAGTTATTCCACCATTTATTCCGCCTGAGTTATTTGTTGCTGTAGTTCCATTTTTATCAATATAAACATCATTAAATTCTGAGCCTTTCGATTTTGCAGATTTTAATCCTTCGCCAAACTCAATTGCTTTAAGCCCTGGGATTGAAA
>JAQUBO010000088.1 GCA_028686735.1 Bacteroidales bacterium | reverse complement strand
ACTTCGGCATAACTATCATAACCAGGTTCTGACACATCGCCACATAAACTTATTGTGTAACCAGTTTCTATTGAATTATGAAAAAGCATCATATAATCTTCTAAACTAAGGTTATAATAATCCTTACAATGCCACCAGTTATCGGGTTCGACCAATTCGTGTTTTTCATTATAAGTAAACTCTTTAGTTGACATAAAACTAAAATATTCATTGGGAATTAATTTCAAATAATCTGTCATAAATGTTTGAGGCGTATATGTTTTGCCTTCATAAATAAAATTATCGGGAGGTGTTCCAATATATTTATCAAGGATTGACTTAATTTCTTTTACTACAACATTTTCGTCCCATTCAGACGTCTGTTTAATCGATTTTAGATATATATCCATTTCGTCAAACATTTTACTATGGTCGTTATAATTTAATCCATTTTTCAGTCCAGTGTATGCTTGATATGGCACCATACCATAATTTTTCATAATTCGTTTGATTGCATTTGCTTCGGAACCTTCACCAATATATGTTTCACCTTTTGTTTTTACAAAATGTTTCGCTCGGTCGATATAATCCCAATAAACCGTATAAATTTCCGAAATATTTACTTTAATTCTGTTTTTGCGATAGGCTTCAGACTCCATAAACGAAGTGGCAGAGTACGCCCAACAAGTACCGCTACTTCCTTGCGAAACTGGCAAGCTATGATACTCAGTTTTGTACTTTGATATGTTTACCGGATAAATATTCAATCCGAAATCCATTGCAAAATAAGTATGTTCAGAAAAATCGGGAATAGAAAAGTTATCGTCACCAACTATATCTCGCACAATAACTTTATGATAAAAGCCAGGTGTATATTGCTTGAATTCCGATTTATCAAAAACTTGAGCCGATATCGATAAGCTAAATGCTATTATTGCAATTGTCAGAAATATATTTCTCATAATATTTATTTTTTTACAAAGAAAACAAAAATAGATTGTTTATTAACACAAAACAGGTTGAAATAATAGGAAACGATTGTTTATATGCCTATAAATCAGTATCTGTAAGAATCGAGTTTGCAAATTCTGGATTGTAAATTCTAACGGGCGAAGACGAACATGAAAATATATTCATTTTTCTATTTAAATATAAATTCTTACCTTTATAAAATTTAATAGACAAAACTATGTATAGATTTTTATTATGTTTTTTGTTTTTATCAAATGTTGTTTGCAGCCAAAACCCTCAATTGGTTATAAAAATCCAGAACATTGAAGTTCGTGAGGGCAATATTAGAATTGGAGTTTTTAATACCAGTGAAAAGTTTTTAAAACAAGGTTCTACCTACAAGAATTATCTAATAAGTGTTAAAAACACAACTGAATCAATAATTATTGATGATTTAGAAAAAGGAGAATACGCAATTATGCTGTATCATGATAAAAATTCTGATGGTAAATTGAATCAAAATATAATAGGAATTCCTAAAGAACCTTTTGGTTTCTCAAATAACATTAAACCAAAACTTTCGAAACCCACTTTTGAAGAATGCAAATTTTCACTAAATTCAAATAGACTAATACATATAAAATTAGACCATTATTAAATAAAAAAAGAGATATAAAACCATCTCTAATCGCAAGCTTGATTGAATTCCCAGCCAATAATGGCGGTTTTTCTAATAGTTCCCCACATGTATCCACCAAATGCACCGGAAGCTTGAATCACTCTATGACAAGGGATTAAAAAGCTTACAGGATTACTGCCAATTGCAGTTCCAACAGCTCGTGCAGCTTTTGGTTTTTGAACGATTTCTGCAATTTTTCCATAAGTTGTTAGGCTACCCATCGGGATTTCCAATAGTGCTTTCCAAACTTTTAGCTGAAAATCTGTTCCTTTAAGGTGGAGTTTTATTTTGTTAATTTTACTTCTATCTGTTGTGAAGACTTGCAAAGCATTATGTTGGATATCGTCAATTTGTTCTATAAAGCTAGCTTTTGGGAAGCGTTTTTCTAAATCAGATAAGGCAATCTGTTTATCGTCAGAAAAGCCTAAATAACAAATACCTTTATTAGTAGAGGCTATCAAAACTTCACCAAATAAACTTTTTGCAAAACCATAATTAATATCAAAGTTTTTACAATTATTTTGATATTCTTTAGGAGTCATTTCAATAATTTGAACTAATTGATTGTGCAATCTTGCATTATCCAAAGGTTTAGTTTTATGTGCAATTCCAAGTAATGTAGATTGTGAATTATTTAAAATTTGTTTTGCATATTTAAGACTTATATATTTAAAAAACTTATCAGGCTCTACTCCTGCCCAATCGTTAAAAAGCCTTTGGAAATCAGCAGAATTTAAACCGATTTTATTAGCAATTTTTGTTTGTTTTGAATGCACCTTACAATCTGCTTGAGATAATTCAATAATTTCTGCTATACGGCAATAATTATTATAATCTTGCTCGTTCATTTTATTAATTTTATATAAACTACGATAGAATAATAATTGTTTGTTATGTTGTCTTCTTCACAATAAAAGTCTTTCCCTTTTTATTTAAAATTCAACTTACTTTTAAGTATTTCGAAAACATTAAATACAATTGGACAAACCTCATAATTATCAATAACCCCAAAAAGTCTTGAATTAAAATTCTTTTTATGCAAATATGGGAATTCTCTACATTCTTCGGGTCTATTATCATAAACAATGCATTTTTTGTCTTTTAAAAAATCACAGGGTATATTTTTGAAATATTGCTCGTATGGATCAGTTTGAATATAATCGAGTTTTATTTGCTTCGGTGTAGTATTTAATGTGTGTGCTAATTTTTCAATCTCATTATCACTAACACCAAACCTAAACTGCATACAGCAATTTCCACAAGTTGTACAATCAATTAGTTCTGTAATTTCAGCATTCAATTTATGCACAATTTTATCAACTTTATTTGGATCTTGGCCTTTAAGGAAAGTTCTAAACTTAAAATTTTCATTTTCTCGAAGTTTTCCGAAATCTTTAATTTTTTTTAAATCAGTTTCAATGGTATAATTCATAGTTATAATTTATTTATATTTTCACATCTACATTTTACACAATCAGAAATTTACTCATTTATATTACTAACAACTCAAAATTCTATTAATAAAATCTTCAACTTCTTGAATTTTGATTTCAAATCTTGAGATTAAAGCGTTCATTCTAATAATTATTTCATCTATTTCCAATCTTTTCTGGTCATCAATATAACCTTCCGTCATTAAGTAATTTTCTAAATCATCTGCATTATCAGCTCTAAATCGAGACACCTCTCCATTTCTTAATGCCTTAAGCAATTGTTTCGGATTATGATTAGCTTCACCTAGTTTCTCAGCAACTCTATCAATAAAAGCATCCGAGATGGCATCTGAGGATTTTAAAACGCTTCTATCAATCGGAAGAGAACGCCCTTGTCGATAATAAATTTGAAATTGATTTAAAATCTCGATTTTATTCATTAAACAAGTACGTTTTTCTTTATTAAAGCCTTGAATTTGCCCATTATTCTTGAAATAACTCTCTAGTTGCCCCCAAGTTTTGATTCCTTTTTTTAAACAAGCATATAATAAATCAGGATTGTCAATTAAATACCAAAGATGAAGTTCACTGCCATTTTGTATTAGCACATTAAATGATAATTTGTGGATTAGATCGCCATATTCTTTATGAGTTTTCCCTTTTGGAGCAGGGACCGATTGAAGTAAATTAAACTTATCCAAATCTGGCATAAAATCACTATAATCATTCGATTTATTTGTGCCACCATCTAATTGAATAACCTGATATTTAAGTTCTGATTGCTTTTGCAAATAAGACAGCCACTTGCCAACTTCATCGGCTTGCGCAGTAAAATAAAACACTTGCCTCCCTTCTCTACTAATTTCAACTAATGACTCGATAATCGCTTTTGCCCGCTCATCATCACTATTGGCCAATAACTCATCTGCCAATAAAGGCAATTTTATTGCTGATTCTGCTGTTTCAACATAAGCTAATCGAACTGAAAGCAAGAGTTGAACTCTGGTTCCTGTGGATAATTCAGATAAGTCTTGCCCAAGTTGAAGAACAGTATCGTAAGCTTTAAATTTTGGTTCTCCTTCTTCGCCTAACAACAACTCATATCGTCCATTTGTAATTTTATTTAAAATTTCGTTAGCTCTTTTAAAAACTATTGGTCGGTTTTGATTTTGCGTTTCTTTTTTTAACTTATTGATTATTAGGTCTCCAGCAGCTAAGTATAAATTGCTTTCATATAACCTATTTAGATTATCTAATGCAGCTTCTTTTTTTGTCAACACATCTTCTAATTCGTGTCCCTTCTTTTTTTGTTTAATTAAAGTTTCAATACTTGTTATTTCCTTTTGAATTTCCTCTAATTGATTTGCGGTTTCTTTATTATTATTTGCTTCTTCTTTTGCTTGATCAACACTTAAATCTTCTATTTTATTTTGATATTTCTCATATAAAGAATGTTCTTTTAAGAGCCTTTCTTTTGATGCAAAATCAAGCTGTTTTAAACGATAGTTATCATTAATTTGCCTATAATTTTCTAAATTATTTACTAATCCTAATACTTGATCTTTGTTTTGATCTTTTATATCCAAAAAAAGATAGATATCTGCAAGTTTTTGTTCATATTTCGTCTTTAAGTTATTTTGTACTGTAATTTGTTCGTTTTTTTGTTCAATTATCTGAACTTGAGTCTTTCGTGTACTCTCCTGGGTTCTTAAATCTTTAAAAACCGCTTTTCCTTGAGATGCATCAGTTACAGTTTTTAAATTTGATTTTTGGAATAAGGCATTGATTTTATCTAATTCTTCTGTTTTTTGATTTTCTAATTCTGATTTTTTCGCATCTAAGGATTTTCTTTGAAAATAAGCATCTTGCCATTTTTTTAGATTTATCAAAAACCAATATAAACTACTAAAATCATTGGAATAATTTTCTGGTAATCCTGGAGCAGTTTGTAATTTATCAATCCATTCCTTACGCTGTTTATTCAAATTATCCATACGTTCTTGTAGTCTATTCAGATTATTCTTCGCAATGTTTAATCTTTGACCAACACTATCTGCATTTTTAATATCTCTAAGATTTTCGATTAACTCATCAATTCGGTTTGCTACATTTTCCACATCCCAGCTTAAAGGTGCATTAAGACCAGAGTTAATAAAATCTTGTTCTCTGATATCAAGTGAATTTGCACTTTTATCTTTTTTTAAATAAACAAATGCTAAAATGAAAACAATCAAAACAATTCCCAATAAACCTGGCCATCCAGCAAAAAACGTAACTATTGCAGTAAAAACACCGACCAATGAAATTATTAGTAATAATTTAAAAGACAAACCACTATTCTTATCATCAATATTGATTGGTTCTTTTAGCCATTCACCTAGTGTTTTTATTCCTTGAGTAAATGTTTCTGGATTTTGATTGTAACTATTATATTTTTCGGCATCTTTTTCCAATATTTCGATTTCTGAAAGCAAATATTCCTTTTCACCTAAAACCTGATGAGCGTCTTTAAGCATTTTATCAAGTCCGCTTACATCATCAATGTTTAAATCTTTCCACTCTTCGGGATTAATTGACTTATCAATACTATTCAATGAATTTAATTCAACAGATTTTAATCCTTCAATTTCTGTCTTATAATTACTAATATTGCGTTCGAGTTCGCTTAATTGTTCAAGTCTTTTCTCAATTTCATTTATTAAATCTTCGCCTATTCCGTCAGTAAGGATAGTTAGCTTTTCAAGTTCTTTTTTGCTATTATTTATTTCTCTTAGGGCATTCTCAATATTACTTTGACAGTCTTCAATCTGGCTTTCTAATTCTTGAATTTGCTCATATTCTTTACCAGACAAATTTCTCATTGCGTTCGAAAACTCTTTCATTTGTTCAGAAAGTTGGGCATACTCAGACTTAAGTTCCAAATAATCAGCAATTTTGGAATAAAACTCATTTAATTTTGCAGCATTTTCGGAGTTTTCTTTCTTTAAATATAAATCATCAAGTTTATCCTCTTCAGCTTTTAGTTTTTTTTGCTCGTCCCATATATTTTTATAATTCTTTTCTGCATCTGCAACAGCTTTATACTCTGAAATGCTTCTATTATAGGGTTTTGATGAGTATTCTAAACTCGTTTGAACAGCATCTAAATCAAATCCTCCAATAGATTGTTTGGCAATTTCCTTTGCTAAATCATTTTCTTTGCCTTCAACTAATTTATGCAAAGCTAAAAGATAACGATGTTTACTTTCGGCTGTCGGTAAGCCGCTAATTTGATCTTGATTTCCGTTTCGCTGTACAATTATTTTATCTGAATCAATATGAATTCCCCACAAATCTTTGTCGAGCGAAACCGAAGCTTTAACATCTAATCCTTTAGTATTATCGTGCCATATAAGTTGCTGAATAACACGAGAAACTGAGCTTTTACCTGAAGCATTTACTCCTGTAATAATATTAATATTGCTTGCAAAATCATTAAGCGATTTTAATCCCCTCGGGAATCCAGGCATCTTGCGAATTGAAAGATCTTTTAATATATAAGTGGCTTTTTTCATTGATTTTGCTGTCCAATTAATTCGGTAAGGATACGATTACATTCTTTTAAGAGATATTGCGTTGAGTCTTGATTTTCTTCAATTTCAAATCTTTCTGTTGTCTGTAAAGCATGATAAGTAGCAGATTGACTAATAGAATTACGAATTAATTTCCATTCTTGAAGCAAGTTATCTGCAAACTCAGTAGTTTTTCCTTGCTGAAGTGCGATAATTGTTTTAGCCAAAACACCTGCAGGTGATGATTCTTTAGCCAACTCTGCCATATTTTCCACATTTGCTCGAACATCAAGTTCTACTTTTCGCACATAAATTCGAGTTTCTGTTTCATCCATTTCTCTATCATAATCATCAATAATTCGACTTACCCAGAATTCCAAATCGTTAACATTAGCATGTTGCCCTGTAAGTATTAAATCATAAATTAAAAATGAAACATTTTCTAACTTCACTATTTTTGATTTCGCATCTTCAAATAATTTTGAACTTACAATATTTCTAACACTTGCTTCATCAGTTTTATCAGTAATATCAATTGAAAGCGTATCGTATCGCACAGGAGATAAAGGAATTTGTTCAATCGAAATATCTGTTTGGGAATTAATCGTAAGTAAAATCGGCCCATGTAATCCTTGTTCCTTAGCACTTAAGGCATGTGGTGAACCCGGATAATACACAATAGGTTCAGATTTATTTATAATCTCTGGTTTATGAATATGTCCAAGAATCCAAGCTTGCACAGGATGAGACATAAAACTATTAATATCTATCGGTGCGTAATTACTATTAGCAACTCCAACATCTCCATGTAAAAGTCCTATTGTAGTTAAATTTGGGTCGATATCAGATATTTGTAAACTTAAAAGTGGATCTTCGCTGACATATTTTTTTGGAAAAGACCATCCAATAAATTGAATCTTTTCGCCATTTTTAGAAAACATATCCATTTCCCATGTCCCATTAGCTCCTAATAGATGAATATTGCTATGTTTTTCGGAATCGACTAATTGCGGCAACACTTTAAAATCATGATTCCCGGCAACCATATAAACTGAAATATTGTGAGTTTTTAACTTCTCAAAACCAGATTGTAATGGTCCTATAGCTTCAAAATAGCGATTGTCTTGGTCAATAATATCTCCAGTAAGAGCTAATACATCAATTTTATTTTTAATTACGTAATCAACTATTTTATTCCAAGTGAATTTTGTAGCAGCTTCTTCGGCATCATACTTAATATTAGATGATTTTTTTCCTATATGTATATCGCCTGTAGCTAAAACTGTTAATGCCATAATTTTAATTTATCATAATATGCAAGTGTTTAATAAGATTTTATGCTTGCAAAGTAAATATTGTAACAAAAAACATTTATCAAACTCCTACAAACTTAAATAAAAGCTCTAATTAATCCAATTAAATTCAGATTATATTCTGATTATTCGTGAGAAAGTGGAACAAAACGTGCTTTTAAATCGGGATCTGCCATATCTTCATCTAAAGGATACATTGGACGGTCAATTCTTTTATACGGTAATCTATGCAAGTCCTGATCTACGCCGCCAGGTGTAAGTGCCATAATCCAGTCTCCACGCATTTCGTACAACTCAGGCACTAAATATCCAATTTTCACAACAAGGATATCCGCTTCACGTGGATTTAATCCCAAATTAGTAAAATCAGACTCATAATGATATGGTTTTCTTTTATTTGTAACAATAACCTGAACATTGCCAACACTAACTACCACTTCGGTTTCTGCATTTTTATCGCCATGAAGAATTGCTTCGACTCGACCAATTATTTTAACAGGACCTTCGTATCTATCATCAATATCGGCTCCGACAAAAGCTTCAACTTGATTACCAACACCAACTTCGATAGCTTTTTTGATAAGTTGAGGACCAGGAATTGAAGCATAAATCAAGGATGGACCATCTTTGGTACTAAAAGCCTTGTGTTCCAGTATTTGATTTAGCGTCCAAGTAACATCTCCAGCCCCACCAGCTGTTGGATTATCTCCCATATCACTTATAATAAATGGTTTTTTACTGCTATTAATCGCCATTTCCAAACATTCATCCAGAGGAGCCACAGGAGCTACAAATTCAAACTGATCTCGAACATTCCAAAATGATTTAGCTAAAGTTTCAGCAGAATTCTTCACTTCATCCTTATCATCACCAGTAACCATTACCACTGCTTTATTACGCGGTTCATCAGCCCAAGCGTAACCTACCCAAATAGCAGCATCAAGAACACCTTCATGTTTTGTAATTGGATCAACTTGAGCATACAAACTTTTTGCTGGTTCGATACGAGTACTAGTTTTTTCGCCCGGTAAAAGAATTGGGATAGGAATCCAGGCTTTATAAGTCGGTTTTCCTTTTCCAGACTCTATGCGATTAAGTAAATTTACTAATGCTCGTTTTTTGGATTCAATTGCATCTTCGTGAGGTGCCAAACGATAACAAGTAATTAGGTCAGACAAATGAGCAAGTTCCCAGGATACATTACCGTGCAAATCCATAGATGTGGAAATTACAGTTTCATTTCCAACAATTTCTCGGATACGTTTAATCATATCTCCTTCAGGATCATCAAGTCCTACAACGCTCATTGCACCATGAATATCAAGAAATAAACCATCATAAGGCAAATTTTCTTTCAACATTTCTAACATTTCTGTCATAAGCGTATCGTAAGCCTCACAAGTAACTATCCCGCCAGGTATTGCATGCCCCCTTAATGCGGGAAAATACTGAGCACGATGTCGAGTAGCAGAATCTTCATGTAAAAATGGATAATACGAGAAAATTTCTTCGCCACGCCTAGCATGAAAATTGTCCACAGTAGTTTGTGCAGGTGAAAAAGTGCTGCACTCAATAGCCAATCCAGCAATAGCAATTCGCGGTTTTTCCTCTGTCTCTTTCTTTTGCGATTGACAAGAAAATAAAACAGTCAAGATTATTGCGACAAGTAAAAGATGTTTAAAATTCATATCTGATATTTTTAATTATAATTTATAATTTGTTTAGGATTTTGTTTTTTTTAAGAATACAGTCATTACAACACCAGCTAAAACTAGCAATCCTCCGATAATATGATATATAAAAAGAGTTTCGTTAAGAATTAAAATACCCCCAGCAATTGATACCATAGGGCTAAGATTATTAAATACTGCTATTTGTGAAGCGGGAATTTGAGTTAAAGCAAAATTAGTAAGAAAAGCTGTAAGCATAGATGAAAGAACACCTAAGTACAAAACCGACCAAAGAAACTCTAGATGAATAAATGGTGTAAAAAACTGTCCCAATGTATTATTATTGACATGATTAAAAACACTAAAGCTATTAAATACAATAAATGCAAGAATTGTCATCCATACGGTAATTTCCATAGCCGAAAAGTTAGCACTAACTACTTTTCCTAAGACATAATACGCCACTAATGAAAAAACAGATAGCAATAACAATACAATCCCCAACATACTAGCATTTCCAGAAGCTCCTTCTGTGCAATAAATTATATACAAGATCCCTACAATTGACAATATTATCCCAATTTTTTGCAACAACTTAGTTTTTTCTTTAAGAAAAACACTAGCTGCAATAAGGGTAATAATTGGCGTTGTAGCGAAAACTATACCTGCTTCGGAGGCTGTGCTATATTGTAATCCAAAAGTTTGTAAAGCAAAAAACATTAAAGGATAAAATAGAGAAAGTAAAAGTAAAGGTTTAGTTTTTTTAACACTAAAACTTGGTAGTTTAATAAGACCAAGAAACCACAAAACTGCCAACGAAACCACTGCTGCGGTAAATCTATGAGCTAGTAAATCCATTGCTCCAGCATACCTTAATCCAATTTTTACAAAAATAAATGATAAACCTATGATAATAGTTACTAAGATAAGACCAATATATGCTAGACGTTGTTTTTTATTCATTGATATTCCTTCTCACTTACAATTATACATCAAATTCACTAATTTTTATTTGTTTGCCTTCTTCAATATCGGTAAATCAAATTACTAATTCAACAAATTAGTTCAAAGATGCAAAAAATATATTAGAAGGTCTTTAAAAATTGCATGTTTTATAGAACATGGCTTTAACCAACGTATTTACGACATTGTTATTAGCTAGTTCATAATAAGCAAGTAATCTCTACCTCAGCAGAAGGTATTTATACATATTTATGGTGCAAATTTGAGTTTAAAACATACAGCAGACAGAATGGTCTTATCTAAGTGGATTTAGTCCGAAAAAATCATAAACAAAACACATTTTTGACTGTAAAAAATGACAAATAAATTCTATAAGAACTTATCTTTTAAGATTTATTTCGAGCACTAGTTTACCAGTAGGTATATTCGTTTGCTAAAATTGATAAGAATGGGAAGAGACCTAATGTTTAGGCACTAAAACTCAAGGTTTTTAACAAAAGTGGCTGTGTTTTTGTAGTTAAAATTCCCGAAATTATAGATAATACCACTAACATTTTCAAATTTTGAAGCTATTTTGTTAAATAGTCTTTGCAAACAGGTAAAGAGCTTTTAATATTCTCTCAATGCAATTTATTTATAAAATTTATAACAATAATTGATATTTACTGTTTATAAACAAAAACATAGGTTTATACACAAATAAGAAAACATGAATAAACTCATTCCAATTTTAATACTTTTAACTACCTTAGTTATTATCGTTATTTCAATAATATATTTATCACGAAGATTTGCTTGGATAATAGGATTAGAAAATATAAAACCTTTTTATCTTCTCTTCACAACACTAATTATTGGAACATTTGCATCAATGATAATTTTCATGCACACTACTAATCCGATAGGGCATATTATCTACTATATTTTTACAATACTGTTGGGGTATCTTTTGTTCCTATTATTTTCTGTTATTATTACAGATCTTGCTAATCTGTTTTTTAATTTTAAACCAATTTTATTTGGTATAATTGCAATATCTATTTCTGTTTTAATAACAGGATATGGAATTATAAATGCATCAAACATTCATACCAATCATTTACGTATTGAACTATCAAACATAGACAAAAACTATCGTATTGTTCATTTATCTGATATTCACATGGGGCAATTCAGAGGACAGAAGTTTTTAAAAAAGATTGTTGTAAAAACCAATTTTGAAAATCCAGATTTAGTTTTGATAACAGGAGATTATGCTGACAGCCGATACGCTTTACAACCCAAATACTTTGAGGCCTTGAAAAACATTAATGCTCCTGTCCTATTTGTAAATGGTAATCATGATAAAAACACTGGTGATAAACAAATCAAAGATTTCTTAAAACGCTACGATGTAAAAGTACTAGAGAACGAAGTTTTTTCTTTTTCTGGTTTACAAATAATTGGTTTAAATTATATGCTTGCCGATACTAAGTCTCTAAATATGCACGCAACAGAAAAAGACCAAACTATTAAAAGTGTTTTATCGAAACTGGAACTCGACAAAGCATCTACAAAGATTTTAATGCATCACAGTCCTGACGGAATAGAATATGCAGATAAAGCTGGAATTGACATTTATTTATCAGGACATACCCACGCTGGGCAATTATTTCCAATAATTTTTATAAACGAGCTAATCTTTGATTACAATAAAGGATTACACAAAAAAGGCAATACATCTATTTTTGTATCACAAGGAATTGGTACTTTTGGTCCTCCAATGAGAATTGGGACACATAGTGAGATTGTTGTTTTTGATTTAATAGCGAAGTGAATTATATTGAGTTTTAACCCTGAACTTTAATGTTACACAACTTTGTAAATTGAAAAGAATAGCCTGTTTTTTTATTATTGTCATGGCTAAAGCCATTTTCCTCGTTTATGTTCTTACTCCCCGCCCTAAAGGACGGGGTTAATGTTTGTTTTTCCGCCAACTAGTTAATGTTCTTGCTCCCCAACCTAAAGGACGGGGTTAATGTTTGTTTTTCCGCCAACTAGTTAATGTTCTTGCTCCCCAATCTAAAGAAACGGGGTAAATGTTTGTTTTTCCGCCAACTAGTTAATGTTCTTGCTCCCCGATCTAAAGGACGGGGTTAATGTTTGTTTTTCCGCCAACTAGTTAATGTTCTTACTCCCCGACCTGAAGGACGGGGTTAATGTTTGTTTTTCCGCCAACTAGTTTATGTTCTTGCTCCCTAACCTAAAGGACGGGGTTAATTTTGCCAGTGTTTCATTAGATAAAAGGATTGGATTTTTTTTAGGCTTCTTATTAATAACTAGAATTAATTCATAGTACTTTTATCACATCTATAAATCTGAGGCATAATATTTTGTACTATTTTAAGTAAGTTTAACCAATTACCAGTTTCAACATCAATTCCCCAACTTCCTGGCATAATTTTCTCAAGTTTTACCATAGTAAAAAAAGCTTTTCGGATAAAAGGTAGGTTTATTTTTTGTAATAACTCTGCATTGCTTAAAACATAATTCATATCCTTAACCCATTGGGAATATGCATTTTTAGAGTTATACTTCTTCAGAAAACCAGTCATAACTTCATGATCTTCTACCATTTTAGAATCAAACAAGGATTTAATAAATGAGTAAAAATGTGGAGTGTATTCAAAAGTATGGTTATTATGATAAATAATATAATCAGTTTCTACAGCATTTTCAAAATATGGTAGGAAAGATAAAACCTCACAATATAATTTTATGTCGTGTTCATAAATATTGGGTTCGTTTAATAATTCTATTACTGGCTCACTTAGGCTTTCCATTCAATGTCTGTTTAAGAATAAAAACAATAATAAACTATTTTTGTTCAAAACCTCATTTTCTCAATAAGAATAAAAAAAACGAATAAAAAAATCTGTTTATTGGCATCTTTTAGCAAAGCGTAAAATTTCTATTTATTTTAAAACATGTTTATCAAAACCACTTGACCAAGCAGTATTCTCTTGATTATTTTTATCAATATAAATAAAATAAGCTTCTAAGTTATCTATGCTTTCAGTAATTTGGATTGATTTTTCTAATCCTTCTACCATAAACCCAGTTGCAAACGCATCGCATAGCATACAATTTTCACCAATTACCGAAACGCTTAAAATCGAATTTAATGCAGGGTATCCAGTTCGTGGATCAATTGAATGACCAAATTTCACTTTTCCCTCCTCAACATATCTTCTATAATTACCACTAGTCGCAATTGCTTTACCTGAAAGATTAATAATAATTTGATTTTCACGATTATTCTCATCGCTTCCTTCGATTGGTTTATCAATTCCAATTCGCCATTCTTGGCCCTTTTGATTTTGTCCAGAACAATATATCTCCCCTCCTATTTCGACTAGGAAATTTTCCAATCCTAAATTTAAAAAATAATCTGAAACATAATCAACCGAAAGTCCTTTTGCGATTGCATTAGTAACAATCATTGTATTTTCGTTATTTTTAATTAATTTTAAATTTTCCATTTGAATTTTATGCATTCCTACAAACTGCATAAGAGAGTCAATAATAAGGCTATCGGGTATTATATTATTGATTTTTCCAGTCCAGCCAAACCCCCATGCGTTTATTACTGGAGCGGCTGTTACATCAAATGCACCATTTGTTTTTTCATAAACCATACGTGCAGTTTTTAGCATTTCAGAGCTAAGGGGATCAAGTTTGTCAGTTTCGTTTTTATTTATTTTTGATATATTAGAATTGGGGTCAAAATTCGAAAGCGACTTGTTGAATACTTGTAAAAGGCTGTCTATTTGTTTTGATAAATCTGTATCCCATTCATAAGTAATATGGAATGTGGTTCCTTGTATTGGACCTTCGTAAAACCGATATTCTTTTTTACCTTTGTTTTGACACGAAATTAAAAGAATAGGAATTATTAAAATGTATAAATATTTCATAACAGTATTTTTCACAAATATAAGTAATTTTAATGCAAAAAATTTAGCAAATTCAGAACAACTGACCCAAGCGGATTTATGATGATACCATTTTATACTTTATCGTAAGATTGTTATTAGAAAATTTAGTTTCAGTATCGCTTATTATATCGCGTGATTTTTAAAACTACATCATATGTGCCACACAAAATATTTCAACTATTTTTTTTTATTTTTATAATCTACTTTTAGATTTACATCAGTTTTACATATCTGTATTTCGGAGTAATAAGTATTGTAGTATCGGTAATATTATCTGCGAAGCAGTCCTCAAGTGTCTTAATACCAGCCACTTACGTTATGTGTTTGAAAACTGTTTCCTGAGACCATAGGGCAAACAAATACACAAAACAACTGAACTCAATGCATTGTGTGGCGTAGCCGAAATAAAGTTAATTATTATATATGTGGCGCTTTATGATTATATGATATAAAATTATAAGCTGCCCTTTCAGGACGCAAATTCCAATTAGTTCATGGAAACGAGTCGTTGCCTCGTTTTAATTTAAATCAGATACGAAGCTTCTGGTTATAAATCGAATACAAATGGCGTCCTGAAAGGGCAGCTTAACATATATATACATAGGTTTAGAAATGATGATAGTCTTTTTGCCTCGTTTTAGTATCTTTTTAAAATCCTAACACCAATGAATAAATATTCCTATAATTATCTAACTTACAAGCAATTAAATGAATTTAAAATAATTATGGGTCAGTTATTCTGAAATTACACTTAGTACATGACAAAAAAATATTAATCAATTATAAACTAATCTCTTATTAACAATTTATCATTAATAATGAATGGTAAAATCCTTGCATAAGACTCTGCATTGTGTTCAATAATATAAAAAGA
>JAQUBO010000293.1 GCA_028686735.1 Bacteroidales bacterium | reverse complement strand
AAAATTAAAGAATTACCCCGCATACGTTCACCGAGCAACAATCTGCCAAATCTTCTTTTATCAGAATTACAGTAATTATTTTATGTTTTTAATTTGCTTCATATTTTATGAGCCAAGGAGTTCTATGTTCAAAAAGTTTAGATTTGATAAAAATCTATGAAATTCGCAGCTTCTGGTACAACAAAAACCTAGCATCACACTCGAAAAACATAAAACAGTAAGCATCAAAGCAGAGTTTTCTAAGCCAATCCAAAACAAAACCCTCGCAAAACACATAAAAATTTAAAAAACCAAATATCAGATGGCAGGAGGCGGTGTAGTTCAACCTGTAATACTCGCTTGGTGCTGTGCACAGATTATATTATTGTTTATTATCTGCTGGCATTTATATCATCTTTAATTCATAATTTGTGCTTCTTCCTCCAGCTGACTCTTTTTGTAAAACATCCTTGCTTATCAAATCATTTATATCTCTAATTGCTGTGTCTTTTGAACATTTTGCAATTTTTGCCCATTTGGAAGATGTTAAATTCCCTTCAAATCCATCTAGTAATTTGTTTAGTAATTTCTTCTGTCTTTCGTTTATAATTGTTTTTGAATGTTTATTCCAAAAATTAGCCTTAATTAATACACGTGTCAAAGTGTTTTCCGTTGATTTTAGCGAATTTATTAAACAGCTTAAAAACCATTTTATCCATTCTGTAATGTTTAGGTCTCCTTTCTGTGTTTTTTCAAGTATTTCATAGTATTGTTTCCTTTCTATTCTAATTTGAGCTGACATACTGTAAAAACGTTGAGTGCTTTTATCTGATTGTGCTAATAACATGTCAGTTAATGCTCTTGTTATTCTTCCATTTCCGTCTTGAAAAGGATGTATTGTGACGAACCAAAGGTGTGCAATAGCTGCTTTTATTACTAAATCAATATTATTCTCTTTGTTAAACCAGTCTAAAAAGCGTTTCATTTCTTTTTCTACAAAAATAGCATCAGGAGCTTGAAAATGAACTTTCTCTCTTCCAATTGCCCCCGAAACAACCTGCATTAAACCAGTTATGTCTTTCCGCCAATCTGCAACTGTTATTTTAAAAGCACCACTTCTTCCCATTGGGAACAATGCTGCGTGCCAATCAAAAAGTCTTTCATCTGTTAATGGATTAAAGCAATTATGAGTTGCATCGATCATCATTTCAACCATTCCATCAACATTTCTGCCGGACACAATTGGCCCAGCGAATTCAATTCCTAATCTTTGTGCGAGTGAGGATCTAACGTGTTCAGGATTTAAAAGTTCTCCTTCAATTTCAGCTGATTTTAAAACATCTAATGTTAAAGTATCAAGCGATGCTTCGTTTCTTAAATCAAAACCTAAAGATTCCATTCTGCCTAATAAGCGTCCTTGCAAGTTTCTCGCTTCACTTAGTAAGTTTACAAATTCGTTACTGTTCCAAGTAAACTTAAGCCAATTGGCTTTTTGATGTATGTAATTGCTCATTCGTTGTAATATTTGCAGCGAATATACGAATTATTTGTTGCATTTAAAAATAATCGTTGCATTATTTGCATTTAATAAGGTGGTTATTCGTCGCATAATGTGCTTATGTATGCTTGCAGATAACGGTTTGCAGCTACGTGGAGTGCAAGATTTTGAAAAAAAGTCCGCAGTCAAAGTAGGTGAGGAGCCAGATTTTATTTTTAATTTTTTTGCAATAAAGCCAAATTATAAAATTTGGCGGTGTTCGGAAGTGTTCCGCTCGAACGTTTACCGATGAGTTTCCACATTACACATAGGTGCTGTTAGCAACTGATGCTTATTTAGAATTTATAATATAAACCAGCCTCTCCAGTGTGACTGAGTCTTTCAAAATTATCCTATAATGCATATTCACCCATAAGGTTCAAACCAACACGTTTGAGAATAATGAACTCAATCCCAACGCAATTGTCATTTAAAGCCAAACGCTCTGATGTTTTTCCTATAATGTAATATTATGTTTGCGTTTTGTCTTATAATTAGTCATTATGTGTAAATAGCCGCTTCGGCTAACGCAAAATTGTTTTTTTAATTCTTTTGTAGGAAAAATTTACAAAAGAAAATTTCACGCTCTATTACCATCCCTTCTCAGCCGCACAAGGTTATATTTTTCCTACGCTCAAAAAGTTTTATTCTTTCTCTTTTGCCTACACTTGTTTTTGCCATCGCTAATAGTGTTATTCTCTAACTAATGTAATTTCCGTTGTATTATCAGTTACTGGTTTTAGTTTGACCTTATTTTCTGAAACCGTTATTAACTCAAAAGTTTGTTCAGATTCAGAATCTTTCAAAGTTATACTTTCCCCATTCGATGAAGTTAAATACGTGCCACTTGATTTGCCTATTTTAAACTCGCCATTTTCATTAAACTCAAAATAATCATCAACTGATAGCATGTTAAGCACTGCAAAAGCCACAACATCCATATCTGATTTCACCACATCAGCATTAGTTGGTGCAATACTTTCAATTTTCCATTTACCAACTATAAAATCTTCATCATTTTGACAGGAAGCCAGCGAAAAAGTGAAAAGTATGGTAAAAAAAGCTAATATTATCGTTTCTGTTTTCATAATCATTACCAATTTAAAATTTGTAACTTATAGCCTTATATAACTCTACTTCATCACCACCGCCAATTATAGTGCCTGTTGTTAGTGTGCAAGTGCCATCACATGATCCTTCACAGTACGTAAGACTCCCTACAAACGGAATAGATTTGGTCTTAACTGTACATATTCCATCTGTGCAATTACAAGATGCTTTACTTGCTCCTCCGGCAGCTGATAATCGTTGTCCAGCATTAACTTTATCTGGCACTGCAATTGTAGGTACAGCCATAACTACAGCACGCCCAAATAAACTTACTGGAACCATCGTATAGCCAGTTGGTGCAGCAACAAAATTTTCTCCTATTTTCATTTTTGGAAAAGGTAAACCAGAGTAAACTCTTTCTAAAAACTCTTTTACCGCCTTTTCGACTTCTGGTAATTCAAACATCTCAGGGAAAGCAGCAGGCAGTTCAAAATCATTCTCAATAAATCTTACTGTATCAGCAAAATCAATATAACCACCAGATAAAAAATCATGTGTTACATTTTCGATTTGTGCTGATTGTTTCATGGTGCAATTTGTACAATCCCCTGCACATCCTGAAGTACTACCATCTGAACCTGTACCAACAAAGGGTAAACAACTACCCGATGTATTACAAGTACAAGACACAGAAGTTGCACCACTCGAAACACGTAATACTTTTGAATTGAGCTTGACTTTTCCTATATACTCCCAGCCAGAGGGTGCTTGGATAGTAATTGTTCGGTCTTTGTTAACTTGAATCCGTGAATTAATAGGTATCCATCCTTCCTTTTTTTTACAACCACAATCTGAGTGGTCTTTTTTGTCATTTTTGTCATTTTTCATGGTAATTATTTTTTGGTTAACATTTGTCAAGTTTCACAAGGTTGTTTATGACAACTTGCTTGATTACTTTTTTTCAAAGATACAACTTTATTTTTAAACTGCAATGG
This sequence comes from Bacteroidales bacterium, assembly GCA_028686735.1. GTDB lineage: Bacteria > Bacteroidota > Bacteroidia > Bacteroidales > ML635J-15 > Bact-19. The sequence continues at coordinate 92 of JAQUBO010000293.1, read as the reverse complement.
TTTTTCTTTAAAAATTTCGGGTTTAATTTCAAACCATTTTTCAATAGCGTCAAAAGGCGTTTTCACATTAAGTTCTTTTCTTAAACCACCAT
>JAQUBO010000292.1 GCA_028686735.1 Bacteroidales bacterium | reverse complement strand
ACTTTTATCCCAATCTTTGAAACCTATAGTGAATGTATTAATGTTCTTGTCAATTTCGGACATGTATTTTACAATTGCACTAGAATCAAATCCTCCACTAAGAAATGAGCCAATTGGAACTTCGCTACGCATGTGTATTTCAACAGATTTTTTTAATAATTCATCAACTTCTTTAACTAATTTATTTTGAGAATAGTTATTATTTGCGAAGTCAAACTTGTAATACTCTATTTTTTCTATTTCTAGACTTTTATTAATACTTATATAATTAGCAGGCTCAAGTTTGAAAATATTTTTGAAGATTGTTTTAGGTGAGGGGATGTAACGATAAACAAAATAATCACACACAGACGATATGTCGATTTCTCTTTTTATACCTCTATTCTCGATTATAGCTTTTATTTCAGAAGCGAAAATAATCTGATTATTATCTAAATAGTAATATAGAGGTTTTATCCCAAATTTGTCTCTGGCAAGAAATAGTTTTTGGTTTTTTTCATCCCACAGCCCGAAAGCAAACATTCCTTCGAGCATATTAATCATGTCTGTTCCCCATTCTTCGTAGGCGTGAACCACAACCTCGGAATCGGTTTGTGACTTAAACACATGGTTTTTTGTTTCCAGAATTTCACGAAGCTCCTTATAATTGTATATTTCGCCATTAATTGTTAGCCAAATACTGTTGTCTTCGTTTGAAATTGGTTGTGATGCCGCATCGCTAAGGTCTAGAAACGAAAGTCGGCGATGTCCTAGTGCAAGTTGGTCGTCGGCAGAAAAGTACGAACCAAAACCGTCGGGACCACGATGAACGAGAGTATCGCGCATAGCGTAAAACAAATCATGATTTATTTTATTGGTCTTATTCCACCATCCCGTTATCCCGCACATAGTAATAGTCGTCTTTTAGTTGCTTTATGTCGGCATTGCTTGCCAGCTTTATGTACTTTTCGTATTGCCTGAGTGATTTTTTGTAATCCCTATATGATTTCGAAAGTTCTTTTTTTGATTTTAAAATTAGGCGATATTCATTGCAAATGCTTTTGTAAATCTCAGTTTTGTTGTAATCCCATGATTTGTCTAAGAGTAAACTTTCCAGAATTTTAATATTGTTTAATTTAAAGTCAACAATATCGTATTTTTTCGAAATTCCCTGAGGATGATCGTTGTAAACAGACCAGGTTTCGTTAAAATATTTAAATTTTGAACCTTTAATAATTTCAAGATGTAAAGCCCAACTAAGCGAGAATTCTGAAGCTGAATACTTTTTCAAAAATCCGACAATATCAGTATTCCTAAAAATTAACGAAGCCGTCGGAATTATATTTCTTTCGATTAGTGCCCAAGGCATAAAGTCGGACGAATATCTATTAAACTGTGAATATGTTTTCCATTGGTCTTGAGTGCGTTTAAGAAAGTGGACATCTTCGCTTTGGTTCGCCTGAACAATACTTGCATCATGAAAACAACCAGCATAATCAGGATTGTTTTCAAGAAAATCTATTTGTGGTTGAATTTTGTTGTCGTTGCACCAGTAGTCGTCGCCGTCAAGGAAACAAAGATATTTTGCATCAACATAGCCTGCTAGTTTTGTTGCGGACTTTAAAGCACCAATGTTTTTGTCATTAACGATTAGTTCTATTTTATCAGGATTTGCTTTTGAAATATTCTTCAAGATTTCTGTAGTCCCATCATTTGAACTATCATCAAGAATCACAATTCTAAAACTATAGTTTGTTTTTTGACACAAAACCGACTCAAGACATTGCTGAATGAAATCCTTGTGCTTGTGTGTAAGGATTGCGATGTTGAGGATAGGGATGTTTTTTGTCATGAAAGAACTTAATTTGTTTTTTTATGAATTAAGTTAACTATATCCTTAAAGCAATTTAGACTATCTAGTTCTTCGTCGGTAATTTCGATGTCGTAAATTTCTTCGATATCGATAATAATATCAACAATTCTAGCCGAATTTATTTTAAGGTCGTTTATTATGCTTGAGTTGTCATTAAAGCCGTCCCATACTTCTTTATTGAATGTATATTTTTTAAGGATTTCGATTACTTGTTGTTTAATGCTTTCCATAGTTATAGATTTTTTACAAATTTACTCAAACTTTTTTAAAATCAGGCACGAATTTACGTCGCCAAATCCAAAACCTGCTTTAGCAACGTATTTTAGTCCTGCATTATGCAAGTTTTTTTGTGGTATTTTATTTTTGTCCCATATTTTTTCTATTTCCGGATGCAAATCTTCGCAGTTAATACTTGGATGAACACAATCTTCGTGTAATTGCAAAACAGCAGCAATAGTTTCAACAGCCCCGGCAGCACCAATCATGTGTCCAATCATTGATTTTGGAGCGTTTAGGTATGGGAACTTGTTATTTAGTTTTAGTGCATTTTTCCAAATAGTTACTTCTGAGCTATCAGCTTTTGTCCCGGTAAGGTGCCCGCAGATAAGATCTATTTGATTGCCGTTAATTCCAGCTTGATTGATTGCGTCATTTATGCATTCTGCAGATCGTTTAGGGTTAGCAGCTGTCATGCTACCTCCATTTCGTTGACCCCCGGAGTTAACTGCAGCGCCAACTATTTCTGCAAATATCGGAGCATTTCTTTCTAGTGCATGTTCCAAATCTTCAATAACTAATACCCCTGCTCCTGCAGATGGGACAAAACCATTTGCGGATTCGCTCATTGGTCGACTTGCTTTTTCAGGACAATCATTAAACCTTCTGCTTAGCAAACGCATAGAGTCAAAACCTGCCCAAACATAAGGCGAGTATGGGTCTGTCCCCCCTGCTAACATAATTTTTGCTTTCCCGTCTTTTATCCTATCGTATGCCATGGCAATTGCTTCTGTGCCGGTTGCGCAAGCAGATGAATTTGCGGTGGTCTGATTTGCAAGGGCGAGTATTCTTGATAATGCAGCAACAGAACCGTTCATCATCCATTGTTCGAGCGTCTGACTTCCAATGTTTTTGACGTGTCCCGAACTAACTAAGGGGTAAATCTTTCGAGTGAATATTTCTAATCCTCCAAAACATGATCCAATTATCGCACCTGCATCATTGTTCGGAGTTTCACTAAAGTATTCAGGAATGCCCAAACCAGCATTGCTCCATGCTTCTAATCCTGCTAATACCGCATATTTTATTGATAGATCTGCCTCTGTGAGTTGGTATTCTTCAAATGTTTTGGTAGATGTTTTATTTTTAATATCAGGAATACCCCCTACCTGACAAAAGAAATTATAATCTTTAAGTTCTGAAATATATTTTATGCCAGAACGCCCAAGCTTCATTGAATTGAGGAACTCAGCAATTCCGGATCCATTTGGTGAAATAGCACCAATACCAGTAATTACAACTCGATTATTATTCATTTAATCAAAAATTAGTTTAACCTGAAGTTCAGATTTTGCACACAATTCATCATTAAGATTAAAAACACTTACCTCGGAGCGGATAATGTTTTTTCGGTAGTATAATTTTTTCGATTTTATTGTAAGTTCAGAATCTGGTTGTATCTCTTTGAAGAAATTTGCAGTTATATTTGTAACAACTGGGTGAAATAATTTTTCAGACTCATAGATTTTTTCCAAAAAAATTAAATGAGAAATCGGCACTGCCTGACCAATCATCTCGGTTATGAAAATCCCTGG
>JAQUBO010000291.1 GCA_028686735.1 Bacteroidales bacterium | reverse complement strand
GGGGAATGAACCATCCTCTATACTCGCTGCTATTTCTATATTTCAGAAACACAATAAATCAAATCCATGAATTTCCCATGTGCTAAAAGTTGATAAATTGCATTAAAAAGAACCTTATTTTTCTATATTACAAAAGTACAAAATAATGCATCTAAATGCAAATAATAGAGAACTTTAAATTATTTTTATTTGACTTATTTTCTCGCAAATTTTAATAGTGGCTCAATTATTCCGTCATCAGCTTTCTTAATTGAGTCGATATATTCTCTTCGAGTATTATTAGCATTTATTAAGTTTGAGTTGCTCCATGTAAAAATATTCAACCCAAAAATTGATTCGATTATTATATCTGCCATTATCCTGGAATGCCTTCCATTACCATTTGGAAAACAATGTACACTTACTAATCTATGCTTGAATCTAATTGCTATTTCATCTGGAGAAAATATTTTGTTGTCTATCCAATACTTTGTATCATCAAGTAACATTTTTAGTTGCATGCCAATCATTGCCCAATTTACTCCAATATTTTTGTCAGATTTTCTAAAACTTCCAGCCCAATTCCAAACATCACCAAACATTTTTGTGTGAAGTAATTTGATAAATTCTTCTGATAGAATCTTATCTTGCTTAAATCTCTTATTTAAAATCCATTCTATTGCTTTCTCAATATTGAGTTGCTCAAGTTCGTCTAATTCTCCTCTAGTTGTGATTGATTTTATCTTTATTCCCTCTTTTTCTTCTTCACTTAAAGGAGTTTGACCATCTATATAATTAAATTCTAGTCCCATATTGTTTTTCTTAGTTCAGCTTTTATTTCACGAGCAAGTTCATCAATTGCTAATTTTAACTTTCCCTCTCCTATTTGTTGGTCTTCTAACAACATATTGTGATTTGTTCGTAATATGATTTTCTTGGCAAGAATCCTTGATTTTCTTGTAATTAGTGAATCTATTGAACCATCAATAGGTACAAAACCATAAACTAATTTCATATCCATTGCTATGCCAACATCTCTTAATGAATTTAAGCTTATTGAGCCAGATGATTCTGATTCTTCAATGTAACGTACACCTTGTCTAGTAATGTTTAGTTTTCCGCCCAGCTGTTCTAAGGTCATATTTAGAGTAGTTCTTATAGTCTTTATCCAACCAGAATCTGGAACAATAACAGTTTTAGCTTCTGAAAATGGCTTTAATTTATTGTTAAGATGCTCGATTAGAAGTTGTTTCTGATTTCTCATGATTTTCTATTTTACATATATTATATGGCAAATGTAAAGCTAATAGTTTACAATTCCAAATAAATGTAAACAGATAACTTTACTTTAAGGGCATAAGTGTAAACACATAAGTTTACTTTTGGCTAATTATTTCATTAATTGGAATTAAGAATAAATAGGAATTAGTCAATAAATTTTCAATTCCAATATTTCCAAAAAGCTTTTTACACCAATCATTTATCTAAGTTGGTATCAAATAAGTTTCCCGCTTATTGTCTCTGCAAAGCTGTAAAACAAAAATAGCTGCTACAATAGAAGATGAATAGTTATTCCTAAGAGTTCAAAAATATTATTAATAATAAATAAAGGTATTTCTGAACTCTAAGGACTAACTCTATTGAATAGCAGCTATTTATTGCTTTATGATCAGCAGCAGAACAAACGCGAAAAACTCATTAGATGCATAATAACTTAAAAAATAAAACTATGTGTAAAAAACAGAAAAAATCAGAATTGAAAAGATTTGAACACCGCTCTAAATCTTTTATTTGCATACGCCGTTTTTTACAATCAAAAAGTTTTTTAGTTCACTTATTTATAAACAATTAAATTTTATTTTATGGACACTTTAACAGTAAAAAAACCAAACGGAAAAGCAACACAAAAAGAAGTTGCAGGTACAAACGAAAAAAATGCAATTATCATTGCAAAGACAAAACAGGTTGAAAAAGTAAAACCAACCGAGCAGGAAAAACCCGAAGTGAAAACAGTTGAGCCAATTGTAAAAGCGGTAGAACCTGTTGTGATTGCAAAACCTCAATTAAGTCTTGAGCAGAAAATTGAAAAAATTGAGAACCTCAAAACCTTGATTGAGAAAAGAGAAAAGCTTGAAGCTAGTCGTAAAAAACTTACATCTTTTGTTGTGGGAACTAACCAGTTTAATGAAAACATTGTTTTGACTGATGAAAATGGGAACAATTTTAAAACTTCAAATACAGAAGTTTTCACAAAGGTAGTTGAAACCATTAATAACACGCTTATTTCTAAAATCACAGAAATTGAAGAGCAGATTGAGTTTTAAAAATTGGGCATCCGTCAGTTGGCGGATGCCCTTTTTTTTATTTATTTTATGAATTTAAACCAAGATAAAAGATGAAAAACAAGAAGAATAAACAAAAACTTTTGACTGAAAAGAAAAAACTAAAATTTATGATTAAGCAAAATCCGAAAGTTAAACTACTTATAAGAAAGCTTGATTTAGTATTAATAAATAACTCATAGACATGAACACAAACGATATATATGAACGCATAACCGCAACAATTATTGAAATGTTGGAGGAACACAAAGAGAGTGATTTTTCTGAATGTTGGTACAGCTTATCAGGGGAAGTTTTCGCCCGAAATATTGCAAGTAAACACACATACAGCGGAATAAACCAGCTTATGTTAAGCTATATAAAACGAAAAAGAAATTATTCTTATAATCGTTGGCTAACTTTTAAACAAATTCAAAAGCACAACGCCCGAATAATTAAAGGTAGTAAATCCGCTATGGTGGTTTATACATCTGCATTATATCTTGATAAAAAAACAGGAGCAAACTTGACACGAATAGTCGAGGCACTTTTAAAGAAAAACCAATCTATTGAACATCTTAATGTTAAAAAAATTGGTTATTTAAAGGATTACAGAGTTTTTAATGTTTGTTGTGTGGAAGGACTACCAGCCGATTATTATGAACAAACAGAACTTGACAGCTTATCAGAAATTGAAAGAGACGAACGAGCCGAAAAGCTTATTTTGAGTACAGGTGCAAACATTTGTTTTGCAGCTCAAAATCTTGCTTTTTATAAACCATCAGATGATAAAATTTATATGCCATTAACAAAGCAATTTGTTTCAAAAGAGGCTTATTATTCTGTTTTATTTCACGAAATGGGGCACTGGACAGGAGCGGAAAGTAGATTAAACAGACCTATAAAAAACATTTTTGAATCAAAAGAATACGCTTTCGAAGAATTGATTTCAGAAATTAACTCCGCTTTTATTATGGCTTTTTTAGGATATGAAAGCAGAATAACCGACAATGTTGATTATATTGACAATTGGCTTGCAGTAATGAAGAACGACAAAAAATTTATTATTCAAGCATCATCACAAGCACAGACTGCATCAAATTATATTTTGCAAAATGTAAATATTGATGAAATAGCAGCCTAAGAAATACGTTTTTTCTTTTCGGCAACGGGAAGAAAATTCGCTTCGCCCAGACCATCGCAGCCACTTACACCCGAACCGGTGGCTTTTTCTTCCCGTTACCAGAAATAACCCGAATTGGGTATTAGAGCTTCGTCATGAGGGTTAAAACCCCACAGAAATCAAACTTTTTGTGAGATAAGCATACCAGTAGGTATGGTTATTAAACAAAATGTAATGTAATGCT
>JAQUBO010000290.1 GCA_028686735.1 Bacteroidales bacterium | reverse complement strand
TAGATATTGTTTTAAATCAAACAAAAAAATAGTATCTTAGTAAACTTTTAAAAAATAACATAACTTATTGAAATATAGGTTTATAGATAATTAAAACATTAAAGATATGTCGGAAGAGGTAAGAGATTCACGGATTATTCCAATAAATATTGAAGATGAGATGAAATCAGCATACATTGATTATTCAATGTCTGTTATAGTTTCACGAGCATTGCCAGATGTGAGAGACGGCTTAAAACCTGTACAGCGAAGAATTCTTTATGGAATGTCAGAGCTTGGTGTTGCTTCAAATAAAGCTTATAAAAAATCTGCAAGAATAGTTGGTGAAGTATTAGGAAAGTATCACCCACATGGTGATTCTAGTGTATATATGGCTATGGTTCGTATGGCTCAGTCATGGTCGTTAAGATATCCTTTAGTTGATGGCCAGGGTAACTTTGGTTCGGTTGATGGTGATAGCCCTGCAGCTATGCGTTATACCGAAGCCAGAATGGCCAAAATTGCAGATGAAATTTTAGTTGATATTGACAAAGAGACTATTGATTTTAATTTAAATTTTGATGATACTCTTGAGGAACCTTCTGTTATGCCTACAAAACTGCCTAATCTTTTATTAAATGGAGCAAGTGGTATTGCAGTTGGTATGGCTACTAATATGGCTCCGCATAATCTAAGTCAAACAGTTAATGCTATTGTTTCATATATTGATGACTCCGAAATTGAGGTTGACAGACTTGCTGAAATTATTCAAGCACCTGATTTTCCAACTGGTGGAACTATATATGGTATAGATGGTGTGAGAGAGGCTTATGCAACTGGTAGAGGAAGGGTAGTAATTAGATCTAAATCTGAAATCGAAATAGAAGCTAATGGTCGCGAAAAAATTATCGTTACCGAAATACCCTATATGGTTAATAAAGCAGAGTTAATTATCAAAATTGCTGACTTAATTCACGAAAAACGAATTGACGGTATCTCAAATATTAATGATGAGTCTGACCGTAATGGGATGAGGATTGTTATTGATATTAAGCGAGATGCAGTTGCAAATGTTGTCTTAAATAAATTGTACAAGTTTACAGCTTTGCAGTCGTCGTTTAGTATTAATAATATAGCACTTGTTAAGGGACGTCCCGAATTGCTTAATTTAAAATCACTAATTAGTAATTTTGTTGAGCATAGACATGAAGTTGTTATACGACGTACAAAATATGATCTTAGAAAAGCTGAGGAAAGAGCTCATATATTAGAGGGATTAATTATTGCTAGTGATAATATAGATGAAGTTATCGAAATAATTAAAAAATCGCCTAGCCCTGATGTTGCTCGTGAAAGACTTATGGAAAGGTTTGAATTGTCTGATGTGCAGTCTCGAGCTATTGTGGATATGAGACTTAGACAACTAACTGGACTAGAACAAGATAAACTAAGAGCTGAGTATCAAGATTTACTTGAAAAAATAAATCGTTTAAAAGAAATTTTAGAAAATATTGATTTAAGAATGCAAATCATCAAAGATGAAATGCTCGAAATTAAAGCAAAATATGGTGATGAACGTCGAACAGATATTGTGTTTGCATCAGAAGATCTTAATCCCGAAGATTTTTATGCCGATGATGATGTTGTAATTACAATTTCACATATGGGGTATATTAAGAGGACTGATCTTACTGAATTCCGTACACAAAATCGTGGCGGAGTTGGATCTAAGGGATCTACTACCAGAGAAGAAGACTTTATCGAACACATGTTTGTTGCAACAATGCACAATACTTTATTATTATTTACTAAAAATGGTAAATGCTTTTGGTTAAAAGTTTACGAAATCCCTGAGGGAAGCCGAACATCGAAAGGTCGTGCAATGCAGAATCTTATTAATATTGAGCCAGAAGACGAAGTAAGGGCATTTATGAATGTGCTTTCATTAAAAGATGATGAGTATCTTGATAATTCATTTATTGTTATGTGTACTCGCAAAGGGATATTTAAGAAAACCAGACTTAGAGAATATTCTCGCCCACGTCAAAATGGAGTAAATGCGATTAATATTAGAGAAGATGATGATTTGTTAACTGCAAATATTATTGAGGATAAGCCTGGAGAACCTCCTGCAAATGTTATGATAGGTGCGATTAATGGAAAAGTAATTCGATTTGTACATAACGCAGTTAGACCAATTGGACGGACAGCTACTGGTGTAAAAGGTATTACTTTGGATAAAGGTGCTCATGTTATCGGAATGATTATTGTTAACCCAGATCAAGAAGTTCTTGTTGTCTCAGAAAATGGATATGGCAAACGCTCAGATATAGATGATTATAGAGTAACCAATAGGGGAGGCAAAGGTGTTAAAACAATTAATATCACTGAAAAAACTGGTAATTTAATTGATATTTCAGCAGTTACCGATAAAGACCACCTTATGATAATAAATAAAAGTGGAATAACATTGCGTCTTGCAGTAGAAAATCTTAGAGTAATGGGACGTGCTACTCAGGGAGTAAGACTTATTAATCTTAGGGATGACGACTCTATTGCATCGGTGGCAAAAATTGAAAATGGTGCACTGGAAGAGAAAAATATTGTGCCAGAGGAAATTGATGATGGAGATGTTGATGGTGCAACGAATGAAGCAAATGTTAAAAGTGATGAAAATACAAATCCAGATAATGAATAATATTTTTTTTTTTTGATTTGGCAAAGTATTTGTATATTTGAAAACATAAGTAAACTAAAACAATAGTAGTATGAAAAAATTAAGTGTATTTATAATTCTCGCAAGTTTAAGCTTAGCAGTTTTTGCTCAGCCAAATAAAGTTACTAGTGCATGGAGTTACCTTAAAGACGGGTTTTTAGGTGATGCAAAAAAAGCTATCGATCAAGCTGAAACCCATCCAAAAACTTCAAATTTGTATAAAACATATTACTTTAAGGGGCAGATATATCAGCAACTTGGTGTGTCTGAAAGAGCAAAATATCGTGAGTTATGTGATGATTGCTTTGATATATCATTTAATGCTTATATGAAAGCTTTGAAACTTAATTTTGTTAAGGAAGAGCATCAAAAAATAGATTTTGAATCGGAAGTTGGGATGATGCAATTTGTGAAAGTATTACAAGCTAATGATGAGAGAAATTACGAAGATTCAGAAGCTCTTGTGGATATATTGACGAATAGATTTCCTGCTCTGTCTAATGCTTTTATAAACCAAGGTGTTAGTGCTTATCAAGAAAATGAATACGAAAAAGCATTTTCAAATTTCGAAAAGGCTATACAAATTTCTACACTTGCCTTTAAAGTTGATACTCAATTGTATTATTTTGCGTCTTTAGCTGCTCTAAAAGCTGAAAAGTTTGAGGATGCAATACAACTTAACGAAGTTTTATTGAGTTTAAATTATGGGGCAACTCCAGAAGATAAAGTTGGATTATATTTAAATCAGGCTACTGCTTATAAAATTACTGGAGATACTGTTAAAATGCTTGAAACTTTAGAAAACGGAATTGAGAAATATCCTGAAAATAACTACCCTCTTGTAATAGAAACATTTAACTACTATGTTAATATCGGTGAAAATGAAAAAGCATTTGAGTACATTACTATAGCTATTGAGAAAAATCCAAACGATCCTCAGTTTTTTGTTATCAAAGGAACACTACTAGAGGAGTTAGGTC
>JAQUBO010000289.1 GCA_028686735.1 Bacteroidales bacterium | reverse complement strand
GTAATTTTTACTGTTTACAGAGATACGGCAGATTATCTTTTTAATCAACTTAAGGCAAGAGGATTTTCAAAATTAGCCATGATTAGCGGTAGCGGTTCTAAAACAAATGAAAGAGATATTGAAGTTGCAGATTTTGAACCAATATTGGAACGTTTTGCTCCTTTTACTAAATTATTTAAAGAAAAAGAATGGCAGTTTGTTGCTTCATCTGAAGATTTAAGTGAGAATGAAAAATATTATGAGTGGATTTCGTGGATTTCTGAAAATGATAAAAAAACTTATGAACAAATTAAAAATCCAATTGACATTTTAATTGCTACAGATACATTAAGTGAGGGACAAAACTTACAAGATGCTGATATGGTTATTAATTATGATATACACTGGAATCCTGTTCGAATTATTCAAAGAATGGGTCGTATTGATCGTCTTGGTTCGCCAAATGATAAAATATTTGGAATAAATTTTTGGCCATCTGATAATATAAACTCTTATCTTGATTTACAAGGCAGAATTGAACAGAGAATGGCAGCGATGCAACTTGCCGGTGCCGAAGTACATCTCGATTTCTCAGATACTTTTAAAGAAATGGCAGAAGATACGGCTCTTGAACAAAGATTAAAATCACGTATGATTAAACAAATGCAAACTACTTGGGAAGATATTGAAGTTAATGACCAGAGTTTTGGTTTTAATCATCTTTCACTCGAAAAATACAGACAAGATTTACTCGAAGAATATAACCAAAATAGTAAAAAATACTCGCAAATGCCAAATGGTGTTTACACTGGATTTAAATCAAATAATACAGTTTGCTCAGAAAATGGAATTATTGCTTTGCTTGGATATCCTGCAAGACAACCTAAAACAATAAATCATATATATAAGCAACACAATTTAATTTACATCGATAAAAATGGAAAACCAGTTTTATTAAATCAAAAAGAAGTTTTAGATATTTTAAACTTGCATAAAGATAAAGATAGATATGTTGACGCAAATGTTGATAAAGGAGAACCTAATGCCATAGCTGGTTTATCTAATGCTATAAAATCATGGTTAAAAGAACAGGTAACTGAACAAAAAACTCTTGATGATGGCACTGTAGTTAATCAGATGGGAAAAGAACCTTTAAATATTTTAGCAAATCTTAAAGACGGGAATAAAAAAAGCATAGATAGACTTAATGAAAATAAAATGGTGTCAGAAAAATTTACTGCCGATAACTTTGATTTACTTGTTTGGTTTTTAGTAACAAAAGAATAAATATGGCATTGGACAATACATATAAAAACTGGTTAGTTTACTTAAAAGAACGTATAAGGTCTTCACAAATAAAAGCTGCCACTTCTGTTAATATAGAAATGATTAAGCTTTATTGGGATATTGGTAAAAGCATTATTGAAAAGCAAAAAGAAAATAAATGGGGAAGTAAGATTGTTGATAATTTAGCTAAAGATTTAAAAAATGAATTTCCAGATATAAATGGATTTTCTCGGTCGAATTTATTTGCAATGCGAAAGTTTTATCTTTTTTATAAAGATTACAAACTCGAAATAGTCCACCAAGCTGGTAAACAATTAGAAAAATCTCAATTAGTCCACCAAGCTGGTGGACAATTATCCTCAAATTCAATTTTATGTAATATCCCTTGGAGACATCAGGTTGCGATATTAAGCAAATGTAAAACTTATGAAGAGGCTATTTTTTATATGGAACAAACTATTCAAAATAATTGGAGTAGAAATGTTCTTGAGATACAGCTTGAAACAAAACTTATTGAGAGAAGTGGAAAAGCACTACATAATTTTGAATTAACCCTTCCAAAACCAATGAGCGATTTAGCTCGTGAAACACTAAAAGACCCTTATAAATTTGATTTTATAGCATTAGAAAGCAGTGTGCAAGAGTTTGAGTTAGAAAAACATTTAACAGAAAACATTACAAAGTTTTTGTTGGAACTCGGTAAAGGTTTTGCATTTGTAGGCAGACAATATCCTCTAAATATTGGTGGAAAAGAACGTAAAATTGATCTACTATTTTATCATACAAAAATGCATTGCTATATTGTAATTGACCTAAAGATGGGAGAATTTCAACCTGAATTTGCTGGCAAAATGAATTTTTACTTATCAGCGGTTGACGATTTATTTAAATCAGATATAGATCAACCAAGTATTGGAATCATACTTTGCAAAACTAAAAATACAATTGATGTAGAATATAGCCTTAGAGATATTAATAAACCCTTAGGCATAAGCGAGTTTACTTTTAATGAATTGTCTGAAAAAATAAAATCAAACTTGCCAACAGTAAGCGAATTAGAAAACGAATTAAAAAAACTTATATAACATGAATCTTAGTAAATTCACAAATTTAACATTTTTTGAAGCTCTCGAAAGTTTTTTCGAAGCCCTTAAGGTTCCTGTATCAAAAATCACATCTGAACCAGCCGATGCTATTGATATTATTCCAAATAATTATAAGCCAGAAAATAACGCACATAAATTAATTAGTCAAGTTTATTTTTTGGGGATGGTTAATGATAGTGCATTTGATGAAAGTGAAAATATTGAAACACTTGCAACAATTAAAGCCCGAAAAGAAGATTATGATGGGATTTTAATATTTGGTATTGAACTAAACCCACGTTGCAATGGACTTTTACCTACACGTTCGCAGCTTGCCGAAATATCTAGAGCTTTTAATCGTGAATTTAATTATACACCTGTTACAATAGTTTTTAAATATGATAATTTAATAGCTTTTGCAAATAGCGAAAGACTAAAATACAAACAAGAATGGAGAGCAGGCGAAAAAGTTGGTAAAGTTTCATTATTAAGAGATATTAATATTGAAAATCCACACTCTGGGCATTTAAAAATTTTACAAGAACTTGAAATTCCAAAAACTGGTAAAAATGCTGTTGATTCTTTTGAAAAACTATATAAATACTGGCAAGAAGTTTTTAGTGTTAGTCTTCTTAATAAGAAGTTTTACAAAGAATTATCAAACTGGTATTTTTGGGCAATTAAACATGTGGTATTTCCAAACCGCCCAACACAAGCACAAGCTTATGAAAAAGGAGTTGATTTTGACGAATTAATTAAAGAACATAATGCAACAAATGTTATAAGATTACTTACACGAATTTTATTTGTATGGTTTATTAAAGAGAAAAAACTTATTCCCGAAGAATTATTTGATATTAATTCTTTACAAGATGATATCCTGAAAGATATTTCTCCTTATCATAATAATGATGAGATTTTTGCAACAGCAAATAAGGAAAGTATGTATTATAAAGCCATTTTGCAGAATTTGTTTTTTGCTAGTCTTAATTGCCCAGTAAAAGCAAATGATATTGATACACGAACTAGGAGTTTTAGGAAAGATGGATATGGGACACACCGTGGAGTAGATTATTTAATGCGATATAAAAAACACTTCAAAAATCCTGATGCTTTTCTTGAAATGATGAATGAAGTGGTACCATTTCTTAATGGTGGTTTATTTGAGTGTCTTGATGAGAAATATGAAAATATTTATATTGATGGTTTTTCTGATCAAATGATAAAAGGAGAACTATTGGTTGTTCCAGATTATTTATTTTTTGGAACAGAAACTTATGATGATATTAGCGAAGTTACAGGAATAAAAAATAATGAAAATAAAAATG
>JAQUBO010000087.1 GCA_028686735.1 Bacteroidales bacterium | reverse complement strand
TCTAAAACTTGAAACTGCTGAACTTTGGATGTGCTTTCAAGTCTGCAGGAATATTGCTTGATAGTTGATTGTTTGATAAATCAAACATGATAAGTTTCTCGCATTTTGCTAATTCGTTAGGAATATTTCCAGTAAGCTGATTGTCATTTAGCAAAAACAAAGTCAGTTTAGCACAATTCCCTATTTCAGCTGGAATAGTTCCTGTAAGTTCGTTATGATGTAGCTTAATTGAAGATAATTGAACACAGTTTCCAATCTCAGTGGGAATAGTACCTGTAATAGCGTTTCTATAAATGTCCAAGGTTCTTAATTCTCCTGATGCAAACAATTCGGTGGGAATTGTTCCTGTTATACCACAGTCTATAATGGTAACACCTTTTAATTTTTTCATTTTTACAATTTTGTCTCCCGGTATAGGTCCGCCTGCACTACTTACGGTGCGCAAAAACAGGTATTCAAGGTTTGGCAAATCCCATATCGACTCCGGAAACTTTGCATTGGGTCGTTTTATATTTCCTGCAAATCCAGTTGAGTAATCTATGGATAGTTTTTTGAGCTTTGTTAGCTTTCCAATACACTGTGGCACTTCACCTTCGGGTTGTTTGTTCGTATTTAAAACAAGCTCCTTAAGTTCTGTTAACTGGCAAATGCTTTCGGGTATTTTACCTTCAAGCCCTTGAAGGCTCAACGTTTGCAATTTGCTCAGTTGTCCAATATTATCAGGGATAGAACCTCTAAATCCAGAGATAAACAGATATTCCAAATTAACAAGCGAAGTAATATCCGGCAATAAAGGTCTTTCTTCATATGGAATAAATAGTGAAAGGTTTAGATATAAACGTTTCAACTTTGTTAAGTTCCCAATTTCTGCAGGAACATCATTAGTAATCCCATCATTATTGATGAAAATAGATAACTCTTCCAACTCTGTTAGTCCACCTATCTCAACCGGCACCAATTCAGTTACAGAGTCTGCTCTAAGCTCCAATTTAATCACTCTTCCCTCGTCATTGGTTTCCACACCCTTCCATTCTCCAATAGGCTGTTCGCTCAGCCAGTTTTCTTTCTGAGAATCTCTCCAGTTGGGACCATTCATCGCCTCATACACTATTACTAAAATCTCCTGGTCGGTCAATTGTTTCGACGAACCACTGCAGCTAATCATTGCTATCACAATAAACAAGCACACCATTGATAAAACTACTTTTCTCATAATACTGTTTTTTTAAATTTCAACTTGTTTTAAAACTTTGTCGATGCTCCACCGCCACCACTGCTTCCGCCACCCCACGATCCACCACGGCTACTACTTCCTCTACTTGTTCGCGAAGTGGTTGACGATGTGGATGTTGATGTTTTCTCTACATATTTATAGGGTGCAAGTTCAGTGTGAATGTGTCCACATTTACTACATTTGAAAGTGTACTCTTTCATACCGTCTTGCCCGGGTATAGCTGTTTGTTTTATAACAGGTGTACCCATTAGTTTAACTCCTCCAGCCGTCTTGCATGATTTGCATATAACCGATTTTGTTCCTCCCTTGTTTTTGCCTCTTCCAAAGATTGCAAAAAGGATAAATGCGGGTAAAAAAAGCAGGGCAATCCAGCAGCCAACTCCCATAAAACCGTCTGATTTGAGTGCTGCCATATAGTCGGATGAACCCTCCTCTGTAGTTGATTTGGCAGAGCGAGTTTTAATCAAAATAACTAACAATCCTATCACTATCCAGCCAACAATAAACCATGTTGCCTCTTTGGGCCAACCTTCTTCTGAAACCAAATCAGAATTGCCTTTCAACACTCTTTCCACTTCGGTAACTCCAGCAATCAGTCCTGCACCAAAGTCACCCTCTTTAAAATGGGGCAGCATCTTGTTGGTCTGAATTAGTTTGCAAACACCATCAGGTAGTTTGTCTTCCAATCCGTAGCCAGTTTCAAAAGCCACTTCCCGCTCACCTTCACCAGTTATAAGCACAATAAGCAATCCTTGATTGGTCTCTCTATCGCCTATACCCCACGCCTCAAATAATTCAGTAGCAAACTCCTTTGCTGATGTATACGATACATCAATTGCTGGTAATATCACCACAGCACACTGTGTGTGAAGCGAATCTTTTATTTGTTGCATTATAGCATTCAAGGTGCGAGTGTCATCCAAAGAAATAGCATTCTCTGGGTCGCTCACAAATTGTCGATAGTCTTGCCGTTGCACATTGGGCACATTGTTAACCGAGTAGCGGGTTTGAGCCACAGAACCGATAAAAAGAGATAGCATAAATAGTATGCTAAAGAGTCGGGTGTAAATTGCTTTGCTCATATCTATTTGTTTTTCCTTCAATCGCCAACAACACATAGTTTGGTGTAAATAGCGATTAAATAATTATGTTTTACTTCTATTTCAAAAACCAACTTCAGGCGAAGCCTCTGCTCCCCTTTCGGCTTCAAAATATTTTATCTCTTTAAACCTCAATATAGCTGCTGCTATGTTTTTAGGGAAGCGCCGTCTATAAGTATTGTATCTGTTTACCGATTCATTAAACCGTTTGCGTTCAACGGAAATTCTGTTCTCTGTTCCTTCAAGTTGACCTTGCAGCATGATGAAATTTTCGTTTGCTTTTAAATCGGGATAGTTTTCGATAACAGCCATCAATCTCGATAGTGATTGCGAAAGCTCGCCTTGCACCTCATTAAATTGCTGCAAGTTTTCAGCAGTGAGATTGCCAGCATCAATAGTTAGCTGTGTAGCTTTGGCTCGAGCTATAGTTACTTCCAAAAATGTTTCCTGTTCGTGTGTAGCATATCCTTTCACTGTTTCAACCAAATTGGGTATCAAATCTATTCGTCGTTGATATTGGTTTTCTACTTGTGCCCAATCCGATTTCACTACCTCTTCGCGCTTCACCAGCTTATTGTATGTTCCCCAAAAGAAAGGAACTATCAATAATAGACCAATGAAAACCGGGAACCATATAATTGCTTTTTTACCCATTGTTTTATTTTGTCAAAATATCATTACCAACGCTGCTATGATGGCTATAATTGCAACCACCAGCATCACTATTTTTGCTGTACTCTTCGGATACTCACCAATAACTTGTCCTGTTCGTCCATTCACCACAAATTGATAAAGTTTACCATTAAATTTGAATGCGCTAATCCATATTGGCAGCAGTAGCAGTTTGAACATTAAGTCGTTGTATTGTGTGTTTTTACTGCTAATCTTTTGTTTGTCGCCCCCAATATCTGCTCTAATGGTGCTATCGATTACATTATCCATTTTAGATTTATCATTTTCCACACCATCCCTAAAATCTATTTGATATATTTCGGTTATAAATCCAGCCATAAACTCATGGCTATAAGCCACGCAGTTCATCATATCCCAATTGGTAAGTTGGTTCATTATTTTAGGTGGAAGTGTGGAAGCAGCAGGAACAACTATATCGTCAAACGGCACTGACACTGAACCCCACTCTGGATACCAGTCGGTAACGGTTCGTTTCATCTCTTCGCCTTTATTATTTCGATACAATTCAGTGCGATTTTCACCTCGTTCACCCCTATACTCTGTATATGTGTTGGCATCGTATGTCCAAAATGGCAAGTAAACGCCTTTAAACATATCAGTGTTAACTCCACTTTTCTTCAGCTCCGATGGTAGGAACCACTTCTTGCCCAACCATTTTTTGAAGTTTGCATCGCTCTCTTTTGTAGTAACCTTAAAAGGGAGTAGATATTCTGGTTGCCAAAAACGTTTTACCGATGCTTGGCTCAGTATAAGTGGTGTAGAGCAAAACACACATTTGGCTGCCGAAATATTTGGCTCTAATGTTGTTGTAGCACCACATTGCTGACATCTGATTTCGGTTACCTCCATGGTTTGTTCTTCACTGTTTTCATCAGCGCGGTCTTTCCAGTGGTTGAAATCGTTTTCTTCTATTTTAGCAGCCGTGTGGTCCAAATCTGAGATATATCCACAATAAACGCATTTCAGATTTTCATCTGCAGGCGAATACTCCATAATGCCACCACACGATTTGCACTTGGTTTGTAGTGCATCGGTTATGGGTTGTTTTACTTCGTTTATTATTTCGTTCATTGTTTTATTGCTATATTGTTTGTTGTTGTTGTAGCACACTGCTGCAAAGGCGCAAAGCCATACACCTTTGCAGTAGATAGCTACTCTTAGTTTGTCAGTAAATCAAGCACTTGCTCATTCTTTGTTTTACAAATCATTGAAAAATAACAGATAACTACATTTCGATATACTAGTCTCTAACACAACGGATTGATTTTCCGTCCACTAAGTATGTACTCCTAAAATCTATGCGGATGCTTTCCTTAGTGTTGTGTAAATTCACTCCCCATGCATTGTGTGTAGTTCCTTCATGCGCTACTGAGATTTGTGTAGCAGTCCACCAAAGACCAATTTCTCCAATATACCAGAACTGTCCATCATCTTCGAGATGTCCACCCGGAAGGGCTGTAAATCCTGACTCGTTCGTTGCTCCTTTATTGGGGCTCAACCAATGGTTAGTACCAGCTTCTTTTAGTTTACCTCCGGCTACATCTGCTTTACCTAAATTATTACTCAACTCATTCCATTCAGCTTCGCTTGGTAAATGCCATCCATCGGGACAAATGCCTTGAACACCGCTTGGGTTATATGGGCTATCTTCTTCGCCAGCCATTGCTGCAGTCCAGTTGTATAGAACCCCGTAAATTTTATAATTCTCTGTGGCTTTGGCTTCAGTCACATTAGTGCCTTTGTAGTCATAAACATAATAATGGGCTTCTGTTGTAGAAAGCTTTTCAGGACCAACCACGCTTGGCAAATATTTTAAGTTTTCTGCCATCCATGTTTGTTTACCAATAGTTACAAACTTATAGATATTGTTGTCGCGTTTGTCAACAAAACTATTATCTGGAAGTGTTGTAAAAGTCATAGTGCTTCCGTAGCCTGTGCCACCACTATTAGTGGCGTAAGAACGCACATAATATGTGGTTTCTGATTTTAAATTACTCAGAGTACTCGAAAACGTACCTGCTCCAGTGCCGTCTGTAGTTTTGTTGTCTTCTATAGTGGGATTATCTTCAGTACTCCAGCATACACCGCGAGCAGAAACTGTTGCTCCACCATCATCGGTGATGTTTCCTCCCGATACAGCACTTACTTCTGTAACCTCTGTAATTTCTGCAGTGGAAAGTGTAGGTGCGTTTATTTTTTCATTAGTTGTAAGAGAAATTGCATTTCCATAACCTGTACCCTCACTGTTAGTAGCATAGGCTCTAACGTAGTAAGTAGTATTTGGTGTTAAATTTGTAATATTACTAATGAAACTACCCTTTCCGTTTCCGTCAGATGTTTTGTTGTCATTAATAGTGGGTGTTTGATTTGTTCCCCAGCATACGCCGCGAGCAGTAACTGCTGCACCTCCATCATTGGTGATATTACCTCCAGTATTGGCTGTTGTTTCTGTAATGTCTTTAATATCAGCAGTGGTCAATACGGGAATACTTTTAGGTGTTTCTTTTTCTATAATAGGTGTGTCGTCTTTTGAACAGCTGTTTGCAAACATCAACAACATTATTGTTAATGCGTAAATTAAAATACTTGCTTTTGTTTTCATTTTTTTAAATATTTATTGTTGATTGTGTAGTAGAGACGCAATGCATTGCGTCTCTAAAAATTATTTTATTCAATCCCAAACTCTTTTGCAGTTTTGGAATGCATCTCTTTTGCATCTTCAAAATTCATGAAGTCCATTATCCCGAATAAATCGTTCAGTTTTCGTCCTAAGTTTTCGCTTCCGTAAGCTTCAAACTCGGGCATTCTCTTATCAAATTTTTCTTCAAAATCTTCCGATGCTTCCGTCCCTTTTTCTTCCATAGCATCCCACATAGCCATTAAGCTTGAGGTTATATAGTCGCTCCTAATCTCTTCGTCTTTCTTGGCAAGAACTTTACCGTACTCAATCATTTGTGACACCGAGCTGCTATGTAGCTTGTTTAGATCATTTTCAAAATTCACATCTATCTTCTTGTGTTTGTCAAGCAGGTTGTTCATTTGCTCAAACACATGATTGTGGATTGCTACAGTCTCTTCTATAAACTGCTCTTTAGTTAGTTTTTCAATTTCGTTCATACTTTTCATTTTTGGTTGAGAATTGCTGTTGCCACATCCAAATAGGATGAAGCTTGCAATGATGATTGTTAATAAGATTAATTTTTTCATTTTCTTTCTTTTAAGGTTATTTTTCTTTATAATCTACCGCCCTGTCATCGGTGCCAATACCGTAGGCTTCCACCGCACCATATTTGTCGCCACCGGCGTAAGGCTCAATAAAACTGAATGTACGCATAGTGTATCCGCCTGAGCCGTTTGGCAGGATAATGTTGGTGTTGATACGGCGATGGATGATTTGTCCGAGTGCGTTTTTTTCAACCCGCCATGCCGATTCTATAATTATGAGCTCTTTGATATCCCACGATGGGTAAGCTTTGCGTGCCAATTCAAGCATTTTGGCTTTCAATGCCGGATTGTTCATCTGCGAAGCGGGTAGAGGTAGTTTTTCTTGGTTAGCCAATGAGTTCCTTTGTCCTTCCGCCATACTGTATATTACAATATCCGCAAAATTATATTCATCCCACTGCGATGAATCATCCTTACGGTCAAGTAATTGGCGAATGCCGATTAATTGAGCCCTTTCATAATCGTATATATCTTTTTTAGCGGGCGTAATTACCGGGTTTCCATAGTTATCGTAAATTACGAAGTGTTGTTTTCCATCTATATTTCTGATGCTATTCATTCCTACTTGAAGCGATTTTAAGGTAAATCTATCTTCACCCTTTTTTTCAACTTCATAACGTTGAGTAACATAGCTTTTAAGTGCATCGATGTAGTGATTGTAAAGTTTAGACTCTTTTTGCAGATTTTGTTCTGCACCAAATTTTTCACCATCCGTAAAGAGTTTTCCCACATCCGATTTTATACTGAATGTGCCGGGAATACATACTGCCTCACAAATAGATAAGTTATCGTTATTTCTGTCTTCTATTTGTTTTTTGATAGCGTCCAATTCCTCAGATGAAAAACGATAAATGCGTTGTACAAATTCATAATGATTCATCTTATCGAGTGGCATTGGGTTTGCATTTTCTTCTTCAAGATCAAAAGCGGCACCTCCTTGGTCAGCAAAGGCATCATATGCCCAGCAAGTAGGTGGCCTAAGGCTTGGGTCTTTGAGTTTGGCGACGGCTTGGCGCACCTCTTCAGACATACCGGCGGTAGAAATCGACGTTTCTGCATCCAATGTAGCGTGAGTTTCATTGTCGGTGCTTTTATCCATTGCTTCTTTTTGCACTGTTTCTTTGGCTTTATTGAGTAATCCGCCAAATTGCGCTTGCGCCGCACCTTGTACGGCAAACGCGAGGATTAAAATTGCGATTAATTTTTTCATTTTCGTTTTTCTTTAAATGTGTTTTAGCTGTTTCCCCTAAAACATGAATAACATGGATTAATAAACCTTTTGTGCTCCATAACCTTTTATAGCTCCAAACAGGTCAAACACTTTTTCATACGGATAGCGGTTGGCATACATCGAAACGCGCACGGTTTCAGTGCCCTGCATATTCATTCCCAATGCATTTCTGAACTGATTTACTGATGAGTTGGGGTTGAACTCCGAGGTTTGTGTGCCCGTAATCCCTATAAATCCTTTCAAATAAGGGGCATCTATTTTACTGCTTATGGCATTTACTTCGGCTTCGTTCATCTCGCGGTTGTTCTCGTATTTCGTAAGTTGGTTCACATCTTCGAAGTTTTTCGCAAGCACAAACGTCCATCCACCGCCACCCGATGGCAGTACCATATCGCCATTCCGGTTGCCGAAAAACAAGTTGTTCCATGCTGAGGTTACTCGTTTAGCCTCTTTGTTTTTATCGGCATCCACATAAGCACGGTCTAATCCGCCATAATTGCTGCAACCCACTATATTGTTATATACATCGGCATCAATGCCGGTCATATAACGGAACCCGTAGCCCATATCTTCCATATGTTTGGTGCGACACCAAGTAAATAGTATTGTGTTGTCGTGAAACGCTATGTGTGAAGTGTTGGGTTGAGCCAAACTTCCACGCACTTCGCAGGCAGCCATTCGGTTTGCCACAAACACATTGTTGTGCACATCAAAATGTCCGCCTCTGCAAGCCATTTGAATGCCAAAGTGATAACCATTGAGGAATACACAATTTCTAATAGTCAAATTGCCTTCCATTTCACCGCTAATAAGTTGAAAAGCACTTTTCATACCTGCGGGTTCAACTACAGGCAATGGAGGGGTTTCGTCAACATTTACAATGCGTCCTGTTTCACATCCTTCGGGTGCTCCGGCTCTATCATCGTCGTGTATAGGAGCTATGTACAAGTTGATTTGTCCGCGGTCGAAAATGATACCATCTACAAGCACTACACCGTTCCGCTTTCCCACCACACGAACATCCATCACCCCTTGATTGCCCGATGTCATTATCTGCTCAGGACCCGGGCGCATTGTGGTTCGAAATTTTATGGGGTCGCGTTGCGAAAAGTCATCGGAATAACCACCCACTATAGACACATACTTGTTTACTTTCACCCATCCCTGGTCTAAATAGCCCAGATAATTGCCTTGGGCAAGACAAATAAGCGCTCCTTCGGGGGCAACGTCAATGGCTTTTTGCAAATCTTTTAGTGGCGATGATATACTTCCGTCATTCCTATTGCTGCCATTGCTTACCGACACATAAACAGTTTCTACCCCTTGAGGAATAACCCCTTGGTTAACTGCTTTATCACTTGAAGCGGCATTTCCTGTAGTTGCATTCGAAATACTTTGGTCAAGATTTTTCTCTCCTTTGTCTAATGCTTCGCGGGTTTCTCGTGCTGCTTTTTCTTTTACTTTTTGTTCAACTTGTTGCTCAGCCGATCTTTTAACTGTATTTCCCAGTTTTTTTAAGTTAATTTGCGCATCAACTGTAAAACTGAATGTGAGTAAGAAGGCTATTGCCATTATTATTCTATAAACTGATGTTTTCATTTTTCTAATTTTTCCTTATTCAACTTCCTAATTATCAAATCTATTTGTACCGGGCTCACTCTCTTTTATTGCAAGTATCAGGTACCAGATTGACCCAATAATAGGCACGAGATTTATAAAAATCCAACCCCCTGCTTTGCCTATATCATGCATGCGGCGTACGCTTACTGCCAACGAAGGAACAAGCAAAACCAACATAACGATAACATAGAGAATCATAAAAACCATTCTCAATACTTTAACTCCTGCAAAAAGGTTCATTAGTACAGTAAATGCTACGGCTATCACAAAATAGATCAATACATACTGCCAAAACTCTGCCCGATTGGCTCTTCCTTTAAACTGTGCATACTTGTTAGTGATGATGTCTTTAAAATTTTCGATAATTGTGTTCATAATGTAAATTTTTTATGTAATGAATGTATTAGTTAAATAATTTAACAACGAAAGTTATAATGGTGGTGGAACTGCCCCAAATAGTTGAGATATTGAAGGAACTAATTTAGCTGCTTCCCATCCTGGCATTCCTTGTGTCCATATCAATGTGTCGGGGGTAATTTGTCCTTGCTGTGCCATCTGTTGCAATTGCGCCATCGGAAATGGTCCCTGCTGCACTCCACCTACCGCAACATGGTACATTGCTTGTTGCGGCATAGGGGGAGGTGTGCCTTGTTGTGGAGTAGTGCCTGCAGGATTATGAGTTTGTCCTCCTTGTGGACCTACCATCTCTTGTGCCATTTTTCCTGCCATAGCCAAACCGATACCTGCACCCATAGCATCACCAGCAAGATTTCCGCCACCTGCAGGATTGTTTGCTGCATCTTTAAGCGAATCGGCAAATTGCATTTGCGTATAGGTGGTCATGTTGCCGATAACGCCCATGCTTGTGCGTTTGTCGAGTGCTTCTTCCACAGCTTCGGGCAATGAAATGTTTTCTACTAAAAACTTGGTGAGTTCTATACCGTAGTCAGAAAAGTCGTGCTTAAGTGCAATGGTTAGTTCACTCGAAAACTCGTTAAGGTTTGCCGCAAGGTCAAGTGCAGCAATTTTCGATTCAGCCAAATAATCCGTGAATTTGGTAATCACAAAATTGCGTAATTGCTCACTTATGCTCTCTGTAGTGAAATTGCCATCTGTTCCGGCTACATTACGGATAAACACGATAGGATTGTTTTGAACACGAAAACAGTACGATCCAAATGCACGCATACGAATAGGTCCAAACTCAGGGTCGCGCATCATAATAGGATTTGCAGTGCCCCATCGCAGGTTCAGGAACTGTTTGGTGTTTACAAAGTAGACATCCACCTTAAACGGCGAGTTAAAGCCATATTTCCAACCTTTCAAGGTTGTAAGAATAGGCATATTGCTGGTTGTGAGCTCATAGCGTCCCGGCTGATAGACATCGGCAAACTGCCCTTCGTTTACTAATACAGCTACTTGGGTTTCGCGTACTGTGAGTTGTGCACCGTTTTTTATCTCTGCCTGATAGCGAGGGAAGCGCCAGATCATTGTGTCTGCGGTGTCATCAGTCCATTCAATGATATCTATAAATTCACTGAATGCTTTTTGCTTAATTTTTTTGAATAAACTCATAGCTGATTATTTTTTAATTATTAAATAAAATATATGCTTACCGGAAATATTTTTTTCTGTTATTCGACTGTAAACTTATGAGGTTTTTACAAAGTCAAATTGTATTATTTGAGCAAAAATTAGTATTATTCACGCATTAACAATTGATGCAAATAGTATTATTTGCGCATGAAAAGAGCTTATATATCTCTTATTCAATGGTATATATATACAAGTGGATTTGTTGAATTTTAACCGGCGGGAGTTTTTTTTGAACATTCTTGAGATTAAATATCTTATCTCAAATTGTTTGTATAGTGAGAAAATATTAGAAAAGTGTCGTTCCAATTGGAGCTTTTTGAGAGATATGAAGCTCCGGTTTCATGATGATAAGCTGTAAAGTTAATGCTATGCGCTATCTTATAGAGAAAATCTGTTAGAGCTTTAAAGAGATGTGGATAAAGTCAATAACATTTATACAAATTGCAATCCCTGTTGACTAAAATCAACGGAAATGGTAAATATAAAGAACTTATTTCAAAAATTAAAAATTATGAGTTAGTTAAGAATTTGGTTACATCTGGTGTTCTCTACTAAAAACAGAAATTCATTTCTAAATTGAATAAAATTACGTGATAAAGTTTTTAACTATAATGGGAAACTTTCTTGCCGTCGGTTTTAACCGACGGATAAGAGATGTAATCGGGATATGGCTTTAGCCACATCTTCATCTTGAAATAAATGTGGTTCAAGCTGGTAACAGCTGCACAAATTGCAATATAATTGTTTGCAAACAGGGAAAAGGTATTTATAAGAGGTTTATTGAGAACTTATCTAAAAGAATATACAGATGCCTGGTAAAGAAAGCTTATTTGTGAGCGGTTGATCAAGAAACATTAACAAAGTTATCACATATATGAATCATTCGCAGATTAGAATAGAGCCATTTTTATTAATCCATATGAGAGGGGCTTTTGAGTTAACCGAGGAAGAGACAGATTAGTTGCATCCTTGTTTGGGACTCAATTTAAACCGTGGATCGACATTTTTTGATAGTGAGATGGCAATACTCCAAACTCTTTCTTGAAAACACGTGAAAAATGGCTAGCATCATAAAATCCGCATGCATCGGATACTTCTGTAACGGATATATTGTCATTCGCAAGCATCTTTTTAGCCTTATTGAGTTTGAGCTTCAACACATACGATATGGTGGAATAACCTGTTATACCATTAATTTTTCTGCTAAGTTGTGATATGCTCATAGCCATTTCACTTGCAAGAAAAGTCGAGTTCAATTCGGGGTTATTTATTTCAGAATGGATAATGTCGGTGATTGTTTGTAGAAATTTCAGATTGTCATCGTTTTCCAATTTACTCTTCGAGTCACTGCGTGTGATGGCACTCATGTATTTTTCTTTAAGAATACGCCTGTTCTCGAAAATATTTTCGATGTGGATAAGTAATTCTTCCTGCTGAAACGGTTTACGAATATAAGCTTCCACTCCACAACGCAAACCTCTTATACGGTCTTCATCCGAAACTTTTGCGGTAAGCATAATCACCGGAATGTGGTTGAGAAGCATATTTTGTTTCATATCGCAGACAAATTGATACCCATCTTTCACTGGCATCATCACATCTGTAATAACTAAATCAGGAATGCTTTTTTCTGCCAAAGCCAATCCTTCCTCACCGTTCCATGCTGTAATTACTTTGTAACGCTCTTTTAGGAGCGATTTGATATATAAAGTAATATCTCTGTTATCTTCTACAATCAAAACAAGGGGTTGAGCAGAACAAAACTCTTTTTCTATTGGTTCCGGCTGTTCTTCGGTTTCGATAATTATATTTTGTTTTTCAGATGAAACATAAAACGGCTTTTCCTCTTTTTTGAGAGATGAAATATGAGTCAATTGCTTGTTTTTCAATGGTAAGTTAATAGTAAAAGTGCTTCCTTGTCCTAATTGGCTTTCAACTTCAATCTTTCCTTTCATTTTTTCAACCATCATCTGTGTGAATGCCAGACCGATTCCTGTTCCGGAAGAATTTTTGGTATGTTGACTCTGGTAAAACAGATCAAATATGTGTTCCTGATCTTCCTGTAGAATTCCCTCGCCGGTATCACTTATGCGAATAGTAATGGTACCGGATCGCTTGCCTTCGCCAACAATAAAGTCTATTTTACCACCTGCATCAGTATGCTTAATGGCATTGGAAAGCAGGTTGCAGATAATTTTATCGATATAGGATGGAATAAAATCCATTTCCTTAGCGTCGATATCACTATAAAATATTAAATTCACCTCTTTCTCCTTCGCATATAAGCGGAATGTCTCGGCAATCATTTGCAGGTATGCTATTATATCACCCTGCTTCCATTCTGGGGTATCTGATCCCCGTTTAAGTTTTGCAATATCTAACAATTGATTAACAAGATTAAGCAGGTTGTTGCTCTGCCGTTCTATTGCCTCCATGAATGCTTTTTTTTCTTTCTCCGTAAGGTCTTTCTTTTGTTGCAACTGGCGGTTCAATCCCTGTATTACGGTAAGGGGTGTACGAGATTCGTGAGTAATATTAGTAATAAAGTCTGTTCGGGTTCGTTCCAGTTCTTTCAATATTTTGTTAGTGCGAGTACGATGCCAATAGGCGTAGTAAAGCGATGTTGATATAATTAATGCAACTATGATAATTAGCCACGACATAAGAATCACATAATCCCTTTTTTGTTGCTCCATCTTACTTGTCGCTTCCATTTCTTGAAGTCGTAGTGCATTTTTGGTTTGCTCATGTCCCAAGCGTATGTCCATATGGCGGATTGTTTCTTGTATGCCCTGCACACTGTCTTGCATTGCTTTGTGCAGCTTGTAATGCTGAAGCGCAAGCGCGTGATTGCCTTGCCTCATATCGTAGTCGTGTTTGAGCATATATACTCCGGCAAGATGTTCGGGTGATTCTATTTCGTTTGCAGTGCTTTCCGCCAATTGGATGTAATGGTTAAATCTTGGGATATTATCGGTAATTAAATGAATGCGTGCAATAGAAAGACACGCTTGTAGCCAATGCCATTTGTCAGATATATGATTCATCAGCTCAAATGCTTTTTTATACTCAGCTCTTGCCAACTCGTATTTTTGTTCCTTCTCGTATAATTCGCCAAGGTGTATCAGACATAGACCAATTCCCATATCCGATTTGGCAATTTTGTTTTGTTCCAGGGATTTGTGATAGTAAACGTATGCCGAGTCGTATTGCTGACGTATTTCGAAAATAGCTCCTATATTGGCATAGTTAATTGCTTGTCCTAATGAAGCATTCAGTGCAATTTCGTCTTTTAGAGCTGCGCGGAAGTTTTGTTCGGCATTGTCGTAGTAGCCAAGCATAAGGCTAATATTCCCGATTCCATTCAGAGATATTGCGTGATTTTTAGTGCCGGCAGCCGTATGTAAACCAGACCAAGACTCAGCATAGTGCAGTGCTCGGTAATGATATTGAGAGGCTTCGCTGTGCGCACTTATGCGTCTGAAGTTGGTACCGAGGTTGTTCATCGCTTGCACTATTTCGATGGTGTCATTCAACTTGATTGCTAGTTCCAAACTTTTTTGGTGACTGCTGATGGCATCAGAAAAACGAGCGTTTTCACGCTGTAGAAGTCCTAACCGTTTGTAACCAATCATTTTACCAACATCATTCTTTTCTTCAGTAAATTGTTGTAAGGCTATCAGAATCGAATCCTCGTTTCGGGTCCTATAAAGTTTTTTCGATAGTTCAGTTTTATATTCGACCACTTCTTCCGCTTGTTTTTCGGGCGAAGCGCAGTGACTCAGCATTATAATCACAACAAACAAAACAACAAGCTTTTGGATAGCCATGCATGCGTATGTAACAACCTGTTTCATCATTTGAAAGTGTTATTTCAGCATTTATTTTTACATCTCATTTTTTAAATTAGTCTACAAATGTTTCACGAGCGTTGGTTTCTGTATCGGATGTTTCTTTTTATCAAAATGTTGTAGCAACTCCTCATATTGTTTACTGAGAGATTTGAGTTGTTGTATAATAGCCTCTTTTACTTATTTATCGGAATCTATTTTAAATTTATCTTACAAATGATCAAGAGCTTCTCAGATAAGAAAGATGTAAAGATATTCACAAAAACAATGTTAATGAGCCTGCTTATTTCTATTTATAACAAACAGCACATGTTTCCGAAACTTCTTTGCTTATTTTTTGCTCTTAACAAAGATAAGTCTATTTTTTATGATAAACAATATTTATTAAAAAAGTTATTAATAATAAGCACTTATGCTTTAACAATATTATGCTTAAAAATACAGCAAATCATAAATTAACATTTTACATTTCAATCTTGAGTCCCCTCTTACAACCCCTTTTTTCAAAACCATGAAAATTGAGTCATTTTTCGGGATTTGTTAGTTTTATAATTGATGTATGATATTTTGATAATAATTTGCTGAAGAATGAAAGAAATCGAGCTGAAAATTAAGTTTTGAGCATAAATTGATGATCCTTCACTTAATTTTATCATATGTTTACGTAATCGGGCGAAGTTCACCCATAGTGCTCGCGAGTAAGCCCATAGTTTATGCTTTTCAAGACCGCGGTAGCGACTCTTGTTATTGGCATAATGAAAACCCATTTGAAATATTGTTGCCTCAACATTATTACGCATATTACGTTCCTCTTTGGGAGTGTCTCGCAGCTTCTGCCTCAAGAGCGAAGTGCGAATATTCTCACATGTAAAGTAACGCCATTTTCCATCATCGGTTTTAATTTTCCATTTCTTTTCTTCCGGGTTTTTGTGTGGATTTGCAAGTTGTGCATCTATTATATTGCCTGTTTTTCTATCTATAACTGTCAGTTTA
>JAQUBO010000086.1:3688-15549 GCA_028686735.1 Bacteroidales bacterium | reverse complement strand
GGATAAAACTCTACTTTATACACACCTACAGATAAGAAAACAAATAATAGGGCAACTAAAACTATAAAAGCACTAAGGATAAAAATTGTGTTTTTTCTTGACATATCATTAATAATTTTAATAAAAACAATATAAGTGTTGTAAGTTTTTGACTTTGTCTGCATTTACACAAAAAATAAAAACTAAATCTTTTACTTTACAAACGCCAATATACATAATAAAGTAGAGTTTGCAAGTAATAATGCTTAATTTTTAGTTAATCACGAAATTGCGAATCTTAGCAATGTTTTATTCGTTATGAACAATGTTACCAATTCTATTCCATCTAATTCCGCCATATTCTTTGTCTCTGGATAGCCAAATCATCCAAGCTTTACCAACAACGTGATCTTCGGGTACAAATCCCCAGAATCTAGCATCGGCTGAATTGTGTCTGTTATCACCCATCATCCAATAGTAGTTCATTTTAAAGGTATATTCAGTAGTTTCTTTGTCGTTAATAAATATTTTTCCATTTTTAACTTCTAAGTCGTTTCCTTCATAATAATCAATAATACGACTGTATAGTGGGAGGATTTTGGTATCTAACTCAATTGTTGTACCTGCTGCTGGGATGTATAGTGGACCAAACCAGTCTTCGTTCCAGGAGTATTGTTCGTTATGTGGAAAAATTCTAAAATTAGCTTCGCCTTTAGGTTTTACGTCTTTGGAAATACTTTTAATAAGCTGTATGTTATTAAAATCTTGAAGATTTACACTAGTTAGAGGTATTATAAATGTTGAATTTTCAACTCTAATATCAGATTGATTAATTCCATGTTTCTGGAGAACTCTTGCAGGTATTCCAGTTCCGTCAGTTGTAACACGATAATTAAATTGTTTTGTTGGAATGTCTTTTTGAGCTTGGTTGTTAATAAACACTTCGCCCTCACGTATTTCTAATGTGTCGCCGCCAACTGCTACGCAGCGTTTAATGTAATTTTCACGTTTATCTAATGGTCTAACAATTATATCGTAAGTATCACGAACAATGTTTCGTGCCATATTTATATAATCCTTATGAGTTTTTAATCTATCAGTAATATTACTAGTGTTTTTCGATTTATAAAATTCTTCGTCATATTGACGTAATTTTACCGAAGCACTTTCAATCATGTTTGCAGTGTGTACAGGGTTTGAGTTTGGATCAAAAATATAATATGCGAGTTGATAATAATATTCGTTGGGTTTTAGACTTGCTAATTTTGTAGTATCAAAATTATTATTTGCGAGATATGCCTTATCGCTTTCTTCTATGATGTATGCGGCAATTCTAATAATATCGTAATAATCTTGTGCTTGATTTTGAATTACTACAGTATCGCCTGTCGGAAAATTGAAAACTACCATATCGTCACGTTGTACATCGCCCCAACCTGCCATTCTGCGATATTCCGTTTTTATCCATTCTACGTATGATGGCGTTGATTTTGTTAGTGGTAATGTGTGATGTACGAAAGGAAATGATATAGGTGTCATTGGTACGCGTGGTCCATAAGCAACTTTACTAACAAAAAGGTAATCGCCAACCATAAGAGTCTTTTCCATTGAGGAGGTTGGAATTGTAAATGCCTCAAAGAAGAATATTCTAATAAATGAGGCTGCAATAACTGCAAATATTAGTGCGTCAACCCATTCGAGTGTTTTTCTTTTAATTTTTGAATATTTTTTATCTTTTCGAGGTTTCCAGAACGCCCACCTAACAAATTTTGTTAAATAAATATCGATAATAACAAGTTCTAATAATAACCACCAGTAGTTGCCTAGCCAAATTACCCATAAAATATAACATAATGAAACTAAACTAAACCATACATATTTGGTGTCTATTTTTTTGTAAATTTTTGAGTTTAGTATTTTTTCTTTTAACCCGATTTTTTTATTTGCCATTGTTCTGTAGTTTTAGTAAATCACGCATTGTATAGTAATCACTTTTTTTATTTATTATAAATTCTGCCGCCAAAACTGCTCCAATTGCAAATCCTGAGCGGTCTTTTGCATTATGCTCAAGTGTAATTTTATCTATTTCGTTTTCCCAAATTATTTTATGATCTCCTATTATTTCGCCTTCTCTAAACGATTCTATTTCAAGGTTTCGTTTGTCTGTTACTGGTTTTAACTCAAAATTAACATATTTGGAGTTATTCTCGAAAATTCCTTTGGCAAGACTTATCGCTGTACCACTGGGTTTATCTATTTTATGAATATGGTGGGTTTCTGATATGCGAGCATCGTAAGAATCGAAATCGGAGAGTAAATTGGCAAGTTTTTCGTTTATCTCCATAAAAATATTTACACCTATATTAAAATTAGAGGCATAAAATACTGAGCTATTGTTATCTTGGCAAATTTGTCTAATCAGGTGTTCATCTATATCCCAACCTGTTGTCCCCGAAACAATAGGAATGCTTGCCGATGCACAGTCGAAAATATTGTTTTTTGCAGAATCGGGAGTAGTGAATTCAATAGCGACATCTACATTGTTTTTTAATTGATTAACAACGCTTTCTTTATTCTCAAAATCTATGATTACAGTTACTTGATGGTTTCTCTGTATGGCTATCTTTTCAATAGCTTTGCCCATTTTACCGTAACCAATTATACCAATATTCATAACTCAATAAATTTTATACCGTAAAAGTACTATAATTTTCTATCTAAAATATAATTTTCTAGTTTTTATAAGTAAATCTATCTGTACTTAATTTAATATCTCTATATCTTTAGATATTTTTACAAATTCTTTAAAAGACATAATACAGAATAACAATTTGCTGTTTATGTTGTTAATACAATATACTATAAGTGATAAATATGCAATATAAAGTGGCAATTAAGATTTTGTCAAAATATATTGTAAGTTTGTGCGTAAAATAAAAAATGACAGAATATTACAACTAAATATTTTAAAATTATGGAAAAACAAAAAGTTATTTTAATGATTCTTGATGGTTGGGGAAAAGGAGATGGCAGTGAGGCAGATGTTATAAGTAAGGCTAAAACGCCAAACTATCATCAGTTTTTAAAGGAGTATCCAAATTCTCAATTGCTTGCTTCTGGACAAAATGTTGGCTTACCTGAAGGACAAATGGGTAATTCGGAGGTTGGACACTTAAATATTGGTGCTGGACGAATTGTTTATCAAGATCTTGTTAAGATAAATAAGGCGGTTGAAAATGGTGAGTTTTATAAAAATCCTGTTTTGAACAAGGCTTTTGAATATGCGATAAAAAATGATAAACAGGTGCATTTGATTGGCTTAGTTTCTGATGGTGGGGTACATTCAACTGATGAGCATTTGCTTGCACTTGTCAAACTATCAGATAAACTAGGCCATAAAAAAACATTTATACATGCATTAACTGATGGGCGAGATACTGACCCTAAAAGTGGAGTCGGGTTTTTAACAAAGATAACTAATGCTTTAAAGTCTTCATCAGTTAAGTTGGCGAGTTTAGTTGGACGTTATTACACAATGGATCGCGATAAAAGATGGGAGAGAGTGAAGGTTGGTTACGAGTTAATGCTTAGCGGTAAAGGTGAGAAAAGTACAGATATTATTGATAGTATGCAAAAATCTTATGATAATGGTATTACAGATGAATTTATAAAGCCGATAGTGATGGTTGATGGTAATAAAAACCCAGTAACTAAAATACAGAAAGATGATGTTGTGATTTGCTTTAACTTTAGAACGGATAGACTTCGTCAGATTACCACTGCGTTAACACAACAAGATTTACCAGAATATGGAATGCAAACTATACCTCTGCAATATTATACAATGACCCGTTACGATGAGTCGTTTAAGAATATTAATATTGTTTATGATAAAGATAATCTGAATAATACAATAGGTGAAATTATTGCTAGCAAAGGATTAAGCCAGTTGAGAATTGCTGAAACAGAAAAATATGCTCATGTTACATTCTTTTTTAGTGGTGGACGTGAAGAGAAATTTAAAAATGAAACACGTGTTCTAATTCAATCACCAAAAGTTGCTACATACGATTTGCAACCTGAAATGAGTGCTCCCGAAGTTAAGGATGCCTTGGTTGCTGAAATAAATAAAAACTTACATGATTTGATAGTTGTAAACTTTGCTAATGGTGATATGGTTGGGCACACAGGAGTTTATGAGGCTATCAAAAAAGCGGTTGAAACTGTTGATGTATTAGTGGGAGAGGTGGTCGAAACTGCGAAAAAGAATGACTACACAATAATGATAATTGCCGATCATGGAAATGCAGATTATGTGTTAAATCCAGACGATACACCAAATACTGCACACTCGCTAAATCCTGTTCCATGTATTCTAATTAATACTGCGTATAAAAACCTTGAAAATGGAATATTGGCTGATGTGGCTCCAACTATCTTGAAAATAATGAATATTGAAAAACCTTCGGAAATGAATGGAGTGAGTTTGGTTTAACTGGTGCCTGCAAGAACTGAGCTTGTAAACTCGGTTCTTGCAGATACCTAATAATCATACGTTTTTTTATGTGATAATTTGTTATTTTTTTTATCTTAGTAAAGTAACATTTCCTTTATGATTATATACTTCACCATTTAGGCATCTGGCTTTAAGCCAAAAAACATAAACATCTGTGGCAAGACTTTCGCCTTGATATGTTCCGTCCCAACCACGAGAATTGAGGTCTGTAGTTTCAAAAACAACATTTCCCCATCTGTCATAAACTGCAAAGAATAGCTCGGTAACAAGAGATAAGGGATAATATGGTTTAAAGTAATCATTGTTTCCGTCAGCATTAGGCGAAAATGCATTTGGAACGTAAACATAAGGATCGCCACACACAACTTTTTTTACTTTAATGTAAACAGTATCAGTAGCTATGCAGTTATTCTCATCACGAAAAACTACTTGAAACAGAGTTGAGTCTTCAGGGGTGGCAGTTGGGTTATGGATGTTTGAGTTATTTAAATATTGTGCATTATCCCATTTATATATTCCACTCATACTTGATTGAGCGATAAGAGCAACTTTTTCGCCAGCAAAAATTTCATACTTACTTGCATTAGCGTCTAAATCTGGTATGTAGCCTTCGTTGATAATTGTAAAGTTTTCATTAATGATGCAATTATTAGCATCTTTTAGAATTAGCTCATAATCTCCTTCGCATAATTTATCTGCATAGTGTTGTTGGCTTCCATTACTCCATGAGTAGTAATAGGGAGGTGTTCCTCCGCTTACATTAGAAAATATTTTTCCATTACAAACATTATCGCAAAGCATATTATGTATGCTGGTGTCGATAAGAATTTGTTCGGGTTGAGTTAAAATGATATTACTATGGTCTATACAATTATTTGCGTCAGTAATTATTACTGAATATTGTCCTGCTTCAACTTCGTTAAGTTGATTACTGTTCGAGCCATTAGACCATTGGTAATTGTATGGTTGAGTTCCTCCATAAGTTTGCAATCCTATATTACCATGCTCTCCATAGCAAAGTATTTCGTCGGCTATTATGGCTTGCGTAACAAGAGAGTCGGGTTCATTTATATATATATATTGGTGTGAAACACAATTCTCAGTATCAAGGATTGTAACAGTATAAGAACCAGCACATAAGTTTTGTATTGCCGGCGTATCATGTCCACTAGACCAATTATAAGTATAAGGAGGAGTTCCAAGATCGGCCGAAACAATTGCATTTCCATCGCATTGACCATAACATTTTACCATTGAGTATGCATCAAGTGATGAGATTAAAGTTCCAGGTGGAGGCATATAAATGCTAATAACTTTTTTGCAATTATTTGCATCGGTAACTGTTACAATATTGTCTCCTACAAGACATGCATTATTGTAAGATTGGTTACCTCCAAATCCCCATTGATAAGTGTAGGGAGGTGTTCCACCATTAACATCTACTGTTGCGGTTCCGTAACCAACTCCATCGCATTCGGGCTCAATTACGTTTGTGAAATTTGCTAATAACTCGGTTGGCTCATCAATTATAACGTCCGATTTAGCTGTGCAGCCAAGATTGTCTATTACAGTAACAGTATATGTCCCTGTA
Organism: Bacteroidales bacterium; assembly: GCA_028686735.1. Classification (GTDB taxonomy): domain Bacteria; phylum Bacteroidota; class Bacteroidia; order Bacteroidales; family ML635J-15; genus Bact-19. The sequence goes on along the minus strand of JAQUBO010000086.1, from coordinate 9,463 downwards.
CATAAATTCGATATATGATCTCCAACATCTCCAGTATTCCATTCGTAAGAATAAGGAGCAATTCCTGATGCTGTAATGCTAATGGTCCCGATACAGTCTCCAAAGCAAGGGTTATGTGTAATAGAAGGAGAGTTAAGCATAATATCATCGATTTCAACAGAAACTTGATCGGTAGTAAGGCAACCTATTTGATTTGATATTGTAACATAAAAAATTGTATTAGAGCTTGGACCTATTAGAGGGGAATTTGAATTTGCACCATCTAAAATTTGCGAAGTAGGAGACCATACATAAGTAAGTTGGTCATTTGGATTATGATTGGTTATGGTAAGATTTGTTGTCGCACCTTCACAGATAATGCTTTCGGGAGGTAAATGATAGTTAAATTGATGAAGGCTTACTGTAACTTGTTCTGATACATAGGTGTTACAAATATTTTCTTGTACTCTAACATAATAAGTTGTGTTTGACCAAGGCGTAACTAATATTTCTGGTGTGCTTGCTAATGTACTATTAAATGATGGTGATGATGACCATTGCCAAGTGTTTACATCTCCAGAGCTAGTAGCAAAGAGCGCAATTGTATCTCCTTCGCAGATGAGAGTATCGTTGGATACAAAAATATCAATATCAGGCTCGTAAACAATAACTTGTTGCCAAGTGCTATCGATACAAATACCATTTGCTATAAGAAGATAGTTAGTAGTTTCGCTAGGTGAGGCAATAGGATTTTGAATATAATAATTGTTGAGGTTACTGCCTTCTATCCACTGAAAACTTGTTTCTGAAGGATATGAACCTGTAGGACCGATAAGAGTGTTTTCGTTAGGACAAATTTCGATGTCAGGTAGGTATGTTTGACCAGATTCTATTACTGTTATAGTACGGGTAATGGTGTCAAAAAAATTGCAACTTGCAGGATCTCCAACTATTAAACTAACTGTATATTCTCCACCCTGAGTATAAATATGATCTGGGTTTAGTTCATTAGATATTGGCGAGCCATCACCAAAATCCCATTGAAAGCTTGTTCCTTGTGAATTGTTGCTAAACTGAACTTGATATGGAGCACAGCCGATTGGTATAGGGTCGAAGTTTGCTTCGGCAAGGTTTTCGATTATTCTTATTTTAAAAACAGCATTATTGCAGTTTGATGCGTTATTTGTTGTTGACCAAACCTCAGGGTCGGGATGTGTAGGGAACTCTTGGCAACCACCACAACTCGAACAGACCGATTGAATAATATGACCTTTTTTATCAAATCTACTAGTGCCACCATCAACGTGATCGTGGCCAGAATATCCACAACTTGCATAATGCACTTCTCCAAAGAAACTGGCATATTCTAAGTTACTAGCGTCATCATTTAAAACAAGTACGTAAAAATCTTGTCCATCTGTTTCTGTTTGTATTGCATCTGAAGTCAATTCTAAACCTTTTGTCCCATATTGATCATCCCAGGTATAGTAATTGCCTTGTGCGTTATTATACGAGTACGCCCATTCACGTCCCCAACCCGACAAATATACTCTATCGCAAACATCTACTGCAAATGCAGTAATAGAAATATTGGGACGTCCATTTCCAGTTCCAAAAACAGTTGACCAAACAACTTCACTTAAACTATTATTGAATTTTGTAATAAATTGACCGCTGTTAGGTACTGAGTATGCAGCATTTTGGATAAGTGTTGTCCCACTAGCTTTTGTTTGACCACAAATAAAAATATTGTTAAATCTATCGGTTCTTACAAAATAAGCATTGTCATAAGTGTTTGATCCAAAATAAGTAGAAGCTAATAACTGATTCCCATTTTTACTTATTTTTGAAACAAAAGCATCTGTTGATCCACCATTGTGTGTTGTGTTGTATGCCCCAGAGCTAACTGGGAAATTGGTCGAAACTGTACCTCCAGCAACTATAACATCGGAGTTTTCTGTTAAGGAAAGACTAAAAATTGCATCATCTTCTGTACCTCCCAAATAGCTTGACCAAAGCATTTGAGACAAATCTTTATTTAATTTAAAGACAATTCCGTCTTGTTTTCCACCACTTGTGGCTTGAAAACCAGAGTTTATTCCTTCTGGAAAATCGTTTGAGAAGGTATTGGTTCCAACGTAAACCATTTCTTTATCATCCACTATAATTTCTCCTCTGGCTCCATCACCATAATTATAATAGAGTGAGTCGTTTCCGTGCATTAGAATATAATTTATTCCTGTGTTGGGATCGGGATCGTTAAAGTGAAGTTGATAATTTAATCCGTCATTGCTACTGCCTCCAACATAAGTACTTCCTAACATTTGCGAGCCATCTGCACTAATCTTTGTAACAAAAATATCTACTCCACCTTCAAAACCAATAACGTTATCATACACAATGCCTGTACCTCCTGCAAAATATGATTGAAATGCGTTAGCTGAAACTGGAAAATCGGGCGATCCTGTTGTACCCATTATCAGAAGATCATTATTTTCGGTTACTACAAGACTATGAGGCATTTCTTGTCCTCCAGCACCACCTAAATATGTTGCAAATAATCGTTGGGTTCCGTCCTCATTGTATTTAATGATACCAATATCGCAGCCTGCTGCATAATAATTGTTTCCAGGAATAGGGGGCGTACCTCCAGCAAAATCCATCTGGTAAGCACCAATTGTTGTAGGATATCCAGTCTCAAATACAATCCCACCAGAGTAAACATTGTCTTCATAATCATAAGTTGCTGTAAAACCCCAATTGTCTGATAATGAGCCAGAGTATGTAGAGAAAACAAGAGAGGGATCAATAATTAAATCTTTAGTTTTATCATAAGTATCTGTGATTTCAAAGCTTAATCGATTACGTTTTAATATGTAATTGCACGAAACTTCTATAGTATCTCCTTTATATAATTGGTAGGCATAAGGCTTTAGTTCGTTTACTGTATTTACTGTAGTTGTTATAATTAGATTACCATTGTCAATTGAAAGTAAATCAACTCCAACATATTCTAATAGAATATCTTTGGGCTTAGAGCCAGGTTTAAGAATAATATCATATTTCATACCATATTTGGTCGCATTATAAATTATATCAATGTTATCATAAATATTTGTAAAACTTATCGTTTTATACTTACGAACATGCGATGCCCAATTAGAAGGATTATTACCTATATAATAATTATTATAATCAGTACTTGTATTTGTTGATATGATTTTAGGGGTATTATTAGAGTTTATAAAGTTCATTTTATAGGCATGTGCCGATTTTAAAAGTGAGTTGGAGGTGCCTTCTGCTCCATGGTGAGCGGCAGAATAATTCATCTCATCTGGATTTATGAAATTATAAGTTATACAATTATCTTCTAAAAATAAAGCCCCATTATGCAATTCCATTTTATAGCGGACATTTTTGTTCCATTGTCCTTTATTTTCGATAAATTCTGACTGTGCTTTTAAATCTATTGCAAACACTATTGTAGCAATGACCAATATAGCGTAATATAGTGTAATTTTCCTCATAACTTTTTTGTGTAAATTCCTAAGTATAAAGATAATAAATTATTTAATACAAGACAAATATATGTTTGTTTTCGTTGTAAATTATGATAATTAGTTTTATTTTACTTGTTGTTTACAAGTGGTTTTTGTAGTATATTAAGTGTTTTATTCGGTATTTTAAATCGAAATTTGTTTAATCTGTGCAAATTAAATATTATCATTAAATTTAGGCGGCAATAAGACTAAAGAAAGATGCTAGTTGTATAATTTTAATAAAGCTTAGTTGATTATTATCTTAGTTATTGATTTATTTTGTTAATTTTGTAATCCTTTTTTTTTATAAAAATCTAACACTATATGACAGAGAAAAAATACATAGCATACACATTAAGAAATTATAAACAAATAAAGCAATTATCAGTTCTATCCGAAGCAGATTTTAATGCCATTAAGGTTGTAGGAAATGTATTGCCTTTTAAAACAAATAACTACGTAATTGATGAGTTGATTAACTGGGATGATTATAAGAATGATCCTATTTTTAATTTAACATTTCCACAAAAGAAAATGTTAAAACAAGAGCATTATGATTTGATAGAAAAAGCATTAAAAGATAATATTCCAGAGTCTGAGTTATTTGCACTTTGTAATGATGTACGAGTCGAATTAAATCCCCACCCAGCTGGTCAAAAATGCTTAAATGTGCCTATGTTTAATAATAAATTAATGCAAGGTGTTCAGCACAAATATCGCGAAACAGTATTGTTTTTTCCAAGTGCTGGACAAACATGTCATGCATATTGTACATTTTGTTTTAGATGGCCACAGTTTATTGGAGAAAAAAATATGAAGTTTGCTAGTAGGGAGTCGTTAGAAGTGGCAAAATACTTGCAAGAGCATCATGAGGTTACCGATTTGTTGTTTACCGGTGGTGATCCTATGACAATGACTTATAAAGTGTTTAAAAAATATATAGATCCAATATTAGAAGTATTAGATAAAACTAACATACAAACTATTAGAATTGGAACAAAATCATTGTCGTTTTGGCCTTATCGCTATACGCATGCTCAAGACTCCAAAGAAATGCTCTCCTTATTTAAGAAGATAGTTGATAAAGGAATTAATCTTGCCTTTATGGCACACTTTAATCATCCTGTTGAACTGGGTACAGATGCAGTAAAAGAAGCAATTAGAGCTTTGCGTTCGACAGGTGCACAAATTAGAACACAAAGTCCAATTTTTAAACATATCAATGATGATCCTGAAATTTGGGCTGAAATGTGGCGAAAACAAGTAAACCTTAATTGTATCCCATATTATATGTTTATGGCTAGGGATACGGGAGCAAAAGATTATTTTGAACTGCCTATTGATAGAGCCTATGAGATATTTAAAGCTGCTTATAGCAAAGTTAGTGGTATATGCCGTACTGTTAGAGGACCAAGTATGTCGTGTACACCTGGTAAAGTACTAATCTCTGGTATCGCCGAAATTAAAGGAGAAAAAGTGTTTGTACTTAGATTTATTCAGGGAAGAAATCCTGACTGGGTAGCTATCCCATTTTTTGCTAAATATGATAAAGATGCTTCGTGGATTAGTGATTTAGAACCTGCTTTTGGAGATAAGTTCTTCTTCGAAGATGAAATGGAGGTTATTTATCAACAGAAATATACTGATTGCGAAGATAATAAGTTTGAGTAATATTTTTATTGTCTTTAGTATAGTGCAGACTCTAAAAAACTCCGGATTAACTGTAACTAGAAAATATCCAATTAATTTCTACTATTAAATTGAGTGAAATTTATTAATTTATCATAAGTAGATGAGGGGTCTCTATGATATACAAATAGTAAATAATCGTTTTCTGTTTCGCGATGCGATCCTTCAAAAAAACTATGGTCGTTTTTTACTCCCTCTTCATGACTAACCAATATATATCTGTAATTATAATATCCTTGTTTTAAGAACAAAAGTTTATTATACGATTTGGTCTCAAGATTGTATTTGAGTTTGTACTCATCACTTATTTCGTATCCTGTAAGTTCACCAAAAATATAAACATCAGCATTTGAAATTGGCGAATTATAATCCAAACTAAATTCTACAATTGCATATTCAGCTTGTATTTCTGGATAGTTACTGTTTGCAAATCTTTTGGTGCTTACTGCGTAGCGTCCGTTGATATCCTCGATAGAGCTATAAGGATCAAAAAACTTTGGTTTATCTGTGTATAGTCTAATATAATAATATGGCTTGCGAAATTCGATATCTTTAACAAATTCTGAAT
>JAQUBO010000086.1:0-3678 GCA_028686735.1 Bacteroidales bacterium | reverse complement strand
GAATATAGTTCGAGATTATTAAAACTAAAATATCTATACTAATTGGCAGAATTAAAATTAAATTTATCATCCCACTCATAAACAAGATATTCATTGTCCAGAAATGACGGAACTATGTCAGTAATTGCATTATCCCATTGGTAATTTTGTAATACTACAATTTTAAGATTGTTATGAGGGTTTGATATATTATAAGATTTGTGTTTAATCTTGAAATCTACCTTTTGATACTTTTTACGATAATCACTTTCGGGGGCTTCATTTACTCTTCCTTCTACGCTTACAAGTGGCTCGTATATCATAAATCGTTTAGTACACAAAATTCGATCTGTGTCTTCTTTAGAATATATTATTAGCAGATAATTGCCAGATAGTTTCGGTTCTATATCGCGGTTGGGTATTTCTAAGCTAAAGTGAGTGTATGGAACAATTGTATTGCGAGAGTCTTCATAATCTAGTATCTCATTTTCTTCAAAACCATCGGCAAATTCAAAAAACATTAAATCAGAGGGGGTCCAATCGTGAGTGCAGTGAATAATTGTATAGTAAAAATCTATTGCTTGCCCATCCATCTGGTCAAAACTAAATAGTAGAGGGTTGTCGCTATACAAATTCATTACAGGATAACTGTTTTCCCAACCTGATTGATGCATACGAACAGATTTAAATAAATTCGAATATACTTTATCAATACATGGTAAAGTATCAATATTTATTGCTTTTACATTACTAATAGTAAGAAAAAAGGCAACTAAAACTATTATTGTATGTCTAGTATATGGCATAAGTATTGCTTTGGTTTTAAAAGATTTATTTTAGCAAATAAAACATATTATTTAACTTTACAAAAATTTATTTATGAGATATTTAGTAAACATACTTTTTTTAGTATTATTAGTAAGTCCAATATTTTCACAATCATATAATGCAAAAGCTATTGAAATCAATAACAATCTTGATGCCAATTATCAAATAGTGGCTGGGACAAAAATACAAATGTCTTTACCAAAAGGTTTTGTTAAAAGTACAAGTTACAATGGTTTTACGCATAAAATTGCGGGTACTAGTATTGTTATAACAGAGTTGCCAAGTGATGTTAATCGTAGTTTTTTAGGATTTGATAAAAAATCATTATTTAAAAGCGGGGTAATACTTGATAAAACAAGTTTTTATAAAATAAACGGATTTGATGCTTTGCTGATAGAAGGCAAACAATCGGCTTATAATCGAGTTTATTCTAGAATAATGCTAGTTATTGGCGATGTTAATTGTTCATATCTTATTAGTGCATCGGTACTTTCGTCAGCATCTGTTAAGCATAAACAAGAGGTTAAAAAGGCATTGCTAGGAGTATATTATGATGCTGATGTAAAATCTGATATGCTGGATCGTTTTGACTTTTCTGTTGATGTTAAAGGTACTATTCTAAAAAAAGGAAATTTGATGTTTAGCTCTATGATTTTTACTGACGATGGCTTAGTACCCTCTAAAACAGAGGATAAAACATCATTTATGATTAGAAAGCAAACAGCAATTAATCCACTTTCGAATGATGAAAAGAAAACTCTTTGTGTTCAGTTATTCAATTTATATCCTTTAGAATGGGTAGAAGATATGTCGCGTGAACCGAAACCTGTAAGTGTTAATAATTTAAGTGGTTATGAGATATTTTCAATGGGCAAAAATAAGGAATTGTACAAAATGGAACTTATTTATCAGATGGTTTTGTTTAATGGACAAGATTATTATATCCTGGTTGGAATAACTTACGGGAATTTTGAAGAGAATTTGGTGATGTTTAAAAAACTTGCAAGAACTTTTGAACCCAAAAAATAATTATATAGAAAAAGAGAGCAAGAAGAATACGCCAGCAACAAATACGCTAAGGGCAATACTTATAAGAAGAGTTCTGTATTGTGTTTTTTTATCCATAACTTTTTCTAATGCACACAAAGATAGATTTAAAATTGCAATATCCAAAAGGAGATTATTCTGGGGATATATTATTTTGTGAGAATTGATTTCATTATAATCGATAAAAATGGAAATATGAATGACATAACTACAATTATTGTGGGTTTTGTTGCAATTATCTTAATAATGCTATTATACTAAGAGTGTCCTAAAATATACAAATGTAAGTTTTTCTTAATGGTAGTTAGAAGTGTGGTGGCTGAATATAAAACTAAAATAGTATGGATTTAGGTAGTGCTAGAGATTATATTATAAATAGATATACATGTTTTATTCAGGTGGGATAACACTATATTTAATATATTTTACTGCTTAATTGAGATTTATTTTGTCATTTTAAAATATAATATTATTTTTGTTTTATTAATAGTTGTAAATTAAAATAATAATTATCGTATGAGAAACACATTTGTTACTATCGGAATAATAATCGTAAGTGTTGTATTGTTAAATAGTTGTAAAACATCAGTTATTTTTTCTACCTCAGAACCAGATGCTCAAATTTTTGTTGATGGCAGACCAATGGGGTCTGGACCAACAGAAGTTGTGAAAATTAGTAAAAACAATTGCGTTAGAGTAAAAGTTGTAAAGCCAGGTTTTCTTACTAAACAGCTAGCTTATTGTTATACAGGTGTTAGTTTTGAGGCCAAAACAAAATATATTCAACTTGTAAATGACGATGCTTATGATGCTTCTATTAAAAATGATTATGCAAATAAGGATTTTGAACAAGAGGTTGGTAAAGATTTAACTGAAGATGCAGCTTGGAAGGTAATTAGTCAAATAGTAACTGGTTATTTCGATAATTTGGAAATGGCTGATAGAGCAACAGGCTATATGAAAACTAGTTGGCAATCTAAATCATTTACGCAAAAAACTATAAGAACAAGAGTGATTATTAAGCAAAGCAGTTCAAAGCCTTTGAAATATAAAATTAAGATAATTAGTGAGTATGCAGATAGTCCAAACCAGAGCGTTAAAAATGATGATAGATTTAAGGAGTGGGATAGGATATTAAGGGCATATAACGGAATGATAAATGAATTCCAATCGCGATTACGATGAAGATACGATACATTTGAGATGTTGTTTCTGAGAAATATTATCTCGATTATGTATTGCTGTCGATTATAAAAAAATAGCCAATTTTAGATTTTAATGTATATCTGTTTTTGTACCCATACGAAATTTGATCGTCTTCATTTACCCCGACCTCTAAAGGATGTGCAGAAAATCAATTACTCCCTTGAGGGTTGGGGTGAAATAATTGATTTTTGACCATTGTGGAATCATTTAGGTACTAAAACGGATATACATTAGATTTTTATATGCTTTGTCTATCTATTTTGTAAAATATTAGATGTGATAAGGTCTTAATTCGTGTCCGCAAGAACCGAGTTTACGAGCTTACTTCGACAAGCTCAGCACATCGCAGCGCAGCTAAAACTACTGCTTTTTGTGTCTTTGACCTGCCTGTCGGCAGACAGATAAGAAAGCGTCAAAGACAAGGTGTTACATTGAGCCTTGCCGAAATGCTTTCGAAGTTTCTGAAACTAAGGAGTTTACTTTTCGTAAATGCGATGTATTGCGATGTGCTGAGCTTGTCGAAGTGAGCTTGTCGAAATGACTGTTTCAGAAATGAGAGTAACGTGGTATATTGAGCGACGTCGAAATGCAGTATTTGACGTTTTCTTGCAAAGACTA
>JAQUBO010000288.1 GCA_028686735.1 Bacteroidales bacterium | reverse complement strand
GAAAACGGCACATCCGGCGCGGGTATATATTTGCCGTCCGCCGTTTTTTCATAACCCTTCACGCGGTCGAAACCGATACGCCTTTCCACCTCGGACAGCATACCCATCACGACGGGATTGTTTTTCAGCGCTTCCATGCGCGTGAAATCATCAACAAGGTAGTTCTGACCGTTCCGCACCTGGAGGATATCAGCAGCACTTGCGCCGTCTGCGCGGTCAACGCCCAGCGTTAGGCGGGCATATGGACCACCGCTGGGATTGAGGTCGCCTTTTTCATCGTTATATGCCTGAACGCGGAGGTTCTGGAATTGCGTTTCGGCCTTGGCAAACGTGTCGAAATACTTGATTGGTGTCTGTTCTTCGGCGTTCGTCGCCCATGTTTTCAAATCGGGGATGATGTAATACCGCCATGTGCCGCTATCCGGCTGCTCAGGTTCGACTTTATCCAGGCCGCGGTCTTTCATAATTACAGCGTAATGGTGGTCGATGTCAGTGATAAGGCCGGAAGCTGTCTTGTTGATGGTTTCCAGGCTGGCGCGCAGCTCAGGCAGATCTTTATCTTTAGACCATGTTGCGATATACCCAAAGGAGTTTTCGCCTGTGGCAATACCGTAATAGGCGCAGACAGCGTATGAAACGCTCTCTGCCTCCACTTCCTCAGTGCGGCGATCTTTGGGCTTCGGAACGTTTTTTGTTTCGTCAGCCTCGGCAGCGGCGAAGCGTTCCTGCTCCCTATTGTGAAGCTTTGCGTGGGTTATTTCATGGATTGCGGCGGATACCGTCTGTACCTCGCTCATACCCTCGCGGATAGCTATGCGCTCTTCCTCCAAATGGAAATATCCGTCCGCGCCGTCACGGATGTCCTCAAACGCTATCGGCACAGGCGACGAACGCCGAAGAGCTTCCATGAAAGCATCGTAGTTTTGCACGTTCCCGGCAAGGTCGGAAGCGAGCGTCGGGAGCGGTTTACCATCGGTTTGGGAGACGTCGAACACCGTTACCGGTTTATACATTGGGATTTTTATTTCCTTTTCCTCAATGACGACCTTGCCATCCGCATCCAGTAAGGGCATTTTTGTATCTGGGTCCAGCTTTTCCATTTCAATCTTTTTCTTGAACGGCGTGGGCGCAATAATTTTTATGCCGCGCTCGCCCTTCCTGACATTGCGCTCAAACTGGTCGTGCCATTTGTTGAAGCCGGCAACGAGCGTGGCGTTGGGCTTTTGCAGGTAGATGAGCACGGTGTTGTTGATGGAATACTTGTGGAACCGGCTCATGGTTTGAAGGTATTGCATATACTTGTCGCTCTGGAAAAGCTCCTTGATGCCGGTCTCAATACTGTCGGTAATATCCTTAAGCCGGTCTTTGTTGGTCGTGTTTTCAGCCATAATGCTCTCCTTTCTTGGTTCATATACTCAAAAAGCGCGCTCCCACACAGGTTTTGGTGTAAACCTATGAGGGAGCGCATTCGTCAATCATTTTTGGATCATACGCTCCTTGCGGGCGGCTTATAACCCGCTGATTTTGCGTGTTCGCTGGCGGCACAGCGCCGAGCGTCGCTGTATGGCTCGCGTACGCAGACGCAGCTTTTCGGCACGATATAGCTGACCATACCGTGGCTCTCCTTGCGCTCCGGGTATATTTTATCCGGGTATTTCGCGGACAGACGTTTGAGCTTTGCAACCAGCTTTGGGTCATGGGTATAGACGCTGGCGGTGGATTCTTCTTCGTTATACAGTAAAATCGTTTCCTGCTCATATTTTGAAAGCTTCATTTCCGCTCACGTTCCTCTCGCCGGGATTCCGCTCCGCTGGCAATGAATAAGCACATAACGATAACGCCGAGAAAGCCTCCGGCCATCGCGCCGAGGATAAAGGACAGCAGACTCACCGTTTTGCCTCCTTTCCGAAATCGAGCCTATACAGCGCGTGTTCGCCGTCATCCTCCAACACGACCGTCGCATCGTAGGTCTTGCCGGTTTTCTCCGAGTAAAGGCCGGTCAGCGCCACGCGCCCGTCTTTCAGCAGCGCGGCGGCGATTTTCTTCGTGAGGCTGATTTTTTTCGCTGTCAGAAATTTATTGTCGTGACACAGACCGAAATGGCAGCCGGTACGCTCACAGAAATATCCCTTCTTACTCTCGGTAACATTACCGCCGCAGCGGGGACATTTCCCGATTACCTCTCGCCCGGAGGGAAACAGAACCTCCGCGCCCTTGACCGCCGTATAAGTTTTCACCAGTTCCCGGAGCATTGCGGAAATTCCGTTCATGAAAGCGTCCGGTTCCAATTCTCCGTGCTCCACCTGCTTGAGCTGGTTTTCCCATTCGGCGGTGAGCGACGGAGATTGTAGCTGCTCCGGCAGGACGGTGATGAGCGACACGCCCACCTGCGACGGAATGAGGCTTACGGCTTTTTTGGCCTTTTTCCGTTCCACGAAGCCTGTGGAAACGAGCTTTTCCAGAATAGCCGCACGGGTTGCGGGAGTACCGAGGCCCTTGCGCTCCGCGTCCTCCGGCATATCCTTTGCACCAGCTGTCTCCATCGCGGAAAGCAGGGTATCCTCCGTGTAGTGCTTAGGTGGTGAGGTTTTGCCCTCCTTGACAAAAACAGAGACAACCGGGATGTTCTGTCCTTTTGCCAATTCCGGAAGGGGCTTGTCGGCCTGTTCCTGTAGGTAGGTTTTCCAGCCGGTGGCTAGGATCGTCTTGCCCTTGGCGGCGAATTCATATCCGCCGCAGTCAAGAGTGACGGCGGTTTCAGCATATTGGTGCGGCTCGCTGACCGCGCAGAGAAGCTGACGGGAAACGAGACGCAGGATTTCGCGTTCCCCGGCAGGCAGCACGGAAATATCCATTTTCCCCGCGCTGGATGTGGGAACGATGGCGTGGTGATCACTGACCTTCGCGCTGTCGCAGATCTGACCGGCGTTGAGATTTTCTGGAGTGTCCTCGCCGCAGATACCGGCGGCGACAGAAGCCAGCGCAGGGATGTTTGCTTCCATATCGTTTGTCAGAAAGCGGCTGTCAGTGCGCGGGTAGGTGCAGAGCTTCTTTTCATACAAGCTCTGGAGATAGTCAAGTGTCTGCTGGGCCGTGTATCCAAGTAGGCGGTTGGCATCGCGCTGGAGGGTGGTCAGATCGTAGAGCGCGGGGGACTTTTCGGATTTTTCCTTGCGTTCCACGGCTTTGACGATTGCCGCCTTACCTTGGCAGGCAGCGGCAACGGCCTCGACCTCCGGCTTTTTCTTGAGCTTGCAGCCAGTGGCGGTAAAGTCGCCGCAGTCGAGATTTGCCGTGTAAAACGGCTCCGGCTGAAAAGCGGAAATTTCCGCTTCGCGCTGCACGATAAGTGCCAGCGTCGGGGACATGACGCGCCCCACATTCAGGGTTCGGTGGTATAGGACGGAAAACAGGCGCGTCGCGTTGATACCCACCAGCCAGTCGGCCTTGGAGCGGCAGAGCGCGGACTGATGCAACCCGTTGTAGTCGCGTCCTGGTTTCAGGTCGGCAAAGCCCTGACGGATAGCCTCGTCCTCCATGGAGGAAATCCAGAGCCGTTTCATCGGCTTGGTGCATCCGGCCATGGAGTAGACGGTACGGAAAATAAGCTCTCCCTCGCGTCCGGCGTCGCAGGCGTTAATGACCTCATCCACATCGCCGCGGCACATCAGGGTACGGAGAATGTCGAACT
>JAQUBO010000287.1 GCA_028686735.1 Bacteroidales bacterium | reverse complement strand
ACATTTATCAATACAAAAATTGGCCAAATTTTACTTGGGATGAGAAAGAAATTCAAGTAATTCTTGGCAAGGTAAGACATTTGCAAGGAAAACTCTTTGGACAAATTAATGCATTAGGTTTTTCTTTGAAAGATGAAACAATGCTCTCTTCATTAACTCTTGATGTACTAAAATCTTCTGAAATAGAAGGAGAAATACTCAATTATGATCAAGTACGTTCTTCCATTGCCAGAAAATTAGGATTAGAATATACTGGAATGGTGTATGCAGACAGATATGTTGATGGTGTTGTTGAAATGATGCTTGATGCAACTCAAAACTACTTACAAGCTTTAGGTCACGAGCGCTTATTCGGATGGCATGCAGCACTTTTCCCTACAGGAAGAAGTGGAATGTATAAAATAGAAACCGCATGTTATCGAAGCGGTGAAATGCAAGTAGTGTCTGGTCCTATGGGAAAAGAAAGGGTTCATTACCAAGCCCCTCCACCTGATCAAGTGCAACATGAAATGAATGAATTTCTAAACTGGTTTAACAATGACACTAAATTAGATTTGGTAATTAAATCCGCAATTGCACACTTTTGGTTTATAATCATACACCCATTTGATGATGGCAATGGCCGTATAGCAAGAGCTATTTCAGATTTAATGTTAGCTCATTCTGAAGAAAGTACTCAACGCTTCTACAGTCTTTCAAACCAAATCTTACACGAAAGAAAAGTCTATTATGAAGTTCTACAAAGAGTTCAATCCTCAGATGGTGATATTACAGAATGGCTTGTTTGGTTCTTAAATTGTTTATATCGAGCTATGGAAAACACAGAAGCTACTGTAAAGAATGTTCTTCGAAAAGCAGAGTTTTGGGACAATCATAAAGAAACGATATTAAATAGCCGACAAAGGTTGATGCTTAATAAACTTTTTGATGGCTTTGATGGTAAATTGAAATCCTCAAAATGGGCAAAAATCACAAAATGTTCTTCAGATACGGCATTGAGAGACATAAAAGACTTAATTGACAAAAATATTCTTAGACAAGAAAAGTCAGGAGGGCGAAGTACAAATTATGAATTGGATGATTTCTAAACACAGGCGATAATAATAGCACCTATGCGTAATGCGGAAATTCGCCTATAAACGTTCGGGAAGAACACTTCCGAATACCGCCAATTAGCCAGCGCTCGACTGAGCTCACGCCGAAGTCTGGCTTATGGCTCTGTTGGAACTCAGAAAAGAAATCAGTAATTTCTTTCTCGGATATTACATAGCTGCAAACCGTTAAATCATTATTTGGACAAAGGTCTAAAGACGTTTAGGTAGTTCGCTTTGTGTAATTGCAGGCTCATATTTTTGCTTACGAACATCACACTATTAAACTCGTAGATATATCCTTTATAATAATATTTTATAATTTAAGTAAATTTAATTTGATTGGTTCGATTAAATAACTTAAATTTGTCAAAAATTATAGAAGTAACTAACTTAAATCATTATAATGAAAGTAAAGTATCAAGATTTAATTGAGCAATCGTTTGAGTTTCCAACTGAGGAGTTTGAAGTAGAAGATGGAGAGTTGTCTTATTATGGAATACCACTAATGGATATAGTTAAACAGTATGGAACTCCTATGAAGTTCAGTTACTTACCAAAGATATCAGAGAATATTCAACGTGCACGAATGATGTTTAATGTTGCAATCACTAAGGTAAATTATCGTGGCAAATACATACAGTGTTATTGTACTAAGAGCTCACATTTTGCATTTATTTTAGAAGAAGTGTTGAAAAACGACGTGCATATTGAGACAAGTTCACAATTTGATATAGATATTATTAGATCACTTAAGGAAGATGGCTTAGTTGATGAGACTTTACATATTGTTTGTAATGGCTTTAAGTTGCCTGCCTATATTGAAAATATTGCAGACTTGATTAATGATGGTTTTGATTATGTTATACCTGTTTTAGATAATTATGCTGAGTTAGATCACTTACTTGAGAAGGTGAATGGTAATATAAATGTAGGTATTCGTATTGCATCGGAGGAAGAACCTAAGTTTGAGTTCTATACCTCACGATTAGGGGTTGGGTATAAAAATATTATTAGTTATTACCACGATTTTATTGAGAAGAATCCAAGAGTAAATTTAAAAATGCTACATTTTTTTATTAATACAGGTATAAAAGATACTGCGTATTACTGGAATGAGCTTAATAAGTGTATGAGTGTTTATTGCGAGCTTAAGAAAGTTTGTCCAGAGCTTGATTCACTTAATATTGGAGGTGGATTTCCAATAAAAAACAGTCTTACCTTTGAATATGAGTACGAATATATGGCCGAAGAAATAGTTAATCAAATAAAATTGGCTTGTGATGAAGCAGGAGTAGATGAGCCAGATATTTATACTGAATTTGGTTCATACACTGTAGGTGAAAGTGGTGGAGCTATATATTCGGTAGCATATCAAAAGCAACAAAACGATCGAGAAAAATGGAATATGATAGACTCGTCCTTTATTACAACTTTACCCGATTCTTGGTCAATTAATAAGAGATTTATAATGTTGCCTATAAACAAATGGCAAAGTCAATACGAACGAGTTTTTCTTGGAGGTGTTACCTGCGATAGCGATGACTATTACAATAGTGAGCAACATATAAATGCTATTTATCTGCCAGAGTACGATCCGCAAGAAAAATTATACATTGGGTTTTTTAATACAGGTGCATATCAAGAATCAATAGGAGGTTTTGGTGGAATTCAACACTGTCTTACGCCAGCACCAAAACATGTTATAATAAGTCGAGATGAAGAGGGTAAAGTTAGCACTAGACTTTTTTCTAGAGAGCAAAGCTATAAATCTATGCTTAAGGTTTTAGGTTATTCTTATTAGTGTTAAGTGGAGTTTAACATAACTGGTAGAGTATAAAACGTTTATGAATAGTTAGATTGTTATTTTAAATTTATAAATACCTTATATTTGCATTTTAATATGAAAAAAATGTCTGAAAGAACTTATGCTGGAATTCCTAAGGAATTTGCAAAATACGAAAATGCAAAAGTGGTGCTTTATCCTGTTCCTTATGATGGAACATCAACTTGGGGAAAAGGAGCAGACTTAGGGCCTGAAGCATTTTTAACTGCCTCCGAGAATATGGAGATATATGACGTAGAGTCTAATACTCAAGTGTATAAGCATGGTGTTTTTCTTGAAAAAGCCCCTGATTGTAGTTTTTTGCCTGAACAAATGGTGAAAACCGTTAAGCAAAAAGCATTAGAGGTGCTTGAAACTGGTAAGATTTTTACGATGATAGGTGGAGAACATTCAATCAGTATTGGTGCCATTATGGCGGTTGCCGAAAAATATCCCAAAATATCAATCTTGCAACTTGATGCTCATTCAGATTTGCGTCCCGAATATCTTAATACAACTTTTAATCATGCTTGTGCATTGCATTGGGCATCTAAAAATACAAACTTGGTTCAGGTCGGTATTCGGAGCATGGACATTGTCGAAAAGCCTTATGTTAATAAAGAAAAATTGTTTTTAGCTGAAGATATTGCTTGTCGAAATGATTGGCAACAAGAGGTTATTGATAAACTTGGTAACAATGTTTATTTAACTATAGACTTAGATTATTTCGATCCATCAATACTTCCTTCAACGGGCACCCCAGAACCTGGAGGTCTCGGATGG
>JAQUBO010000286.1 GCA_028686735.1 Bacteroidales bacterium | reverse complement strand
CCATGACCATGTCCGTTGCCAATTGCCGGCACGGCAGCCGCGGTTAGCATTGCGGCTCCCGCTACCTGCAAAAACTGTCTGCGACTTATCGGTTTCATTTGCGTATATTTTGCCGATACATTTATGCCATTGTCAAGGGGTGTACAGTTATAATCATGTTAATTCTTTGGGGTATTTATAAAGATCGTGTTTGCCAATAAATCTTATATTTCTTCCTCTATATCTTCCGCAATCACCGCCGGGAGACGATGGCTCAAAGGTTCTCCGACGCGGTGGCCCTTGCGGCGCTGACGTCTCGTTAAACCAGTCCGCCACGGAGGCGAATAATCCGGCCAGCATTCCCCGCACCGTGAAACGGGAGCGGGTACAACGGCGCACCCGTAGTCCTGCAAGGAACGTGACAGGCTGAGCTTGTCGAAGCCTGGCGCGGTCCTTGGGTGCGCCTATAGCACCGCGAGCGCAGCGAACGGCCCTCCTACCCCTTCTCGCTCAAAACGCCAAAAAGTAGGTTCATCCGGAAAGTTCCTGTCCATAAATCCCAATGAAAAGACGTGTTTTCTGGTTTGCCCGACCCGCAGCTCTGCGAGAATGGGCCCACTATAGCTCGTCGGAGCAGAGTTGCGGGGGGGGAAGGTCGATGGGATTTCTTTCCATCAGCTATTGAAGGTGCCCTTTAAAAGCCGTTTTGAATCACAAGATTCTATCTGGCATAAGGTTACAATCAACGCCTCCCACGAATGCCAAGGTCTGAAAAAATTCTAGACAGGAACTTGTCGGATGAACCGATTTCTCGTCATTTTTCAGCCGATTTGCCCCCAAAATATCAAAAATGTCTTTTGTAAGCATTTCCAGAGAAATGGAATAGCCGGAACATTAACATATAGACATGACACCTTTATTAGACATGACACCTTTATGTGACACCTTTACGAAGGCGCCTTCCTCGTCGGCCGGCCCCTGCTGTTGCGTTGGCTACTGGCTGCCGGGCCCCTTTAAAGGTCGGGCTGGAAAGTCCATTGAATATGAAGTGTGGCGAAGAATCAGGAACATTAGAATATAAACATGACGCCTTTATTGACACCTTTATGAATTGGCTCACCTTCAGCACCATAGCCGGTAGTAATCGTAGGCCGCCTGGTCAGAATGTCACCGGTTCTTAAGCGCTTCATGGTACTGCTGATGCCATGATTTGAACTTATTAAGCATGTCTTTTCGAGTATCTTCGGGGGCTTTCGGATCATACCGGACGGGCGGCCGCAGTACTTTTACAAGGTGATCCCAGCACGCGCTGCGTTGTCCGACTTCAGGGGAATTCAGCCCTTCGATCAAGACTGGGACCGCCCGAAGATCTCTCACATTGATTAAAAGATCTGCAGCCATAAGCCGCCTTGCCGAATTGGTATCTGTCAACACATCGGCCACCGCGTCGCGCCAAACCGAAACATTACGGTACAGCCATTCTCCCGTTTCGCTAAGCTCTAGCAAGGCCATATTGGCCCTTGATGGATCTCCGGACCCCAGATCGAGAAGCCATTCCTGAACTTGGCGGTCAGAAGGTATGGGGAATCTAAATTTTGTCGGACTGCCTCGTCTTTTCCAGTCGGCGATCCCGTCGGCATAATCTCGAATATCCGCATCCATGGGTTGATCTGTATCCAGAATCTCTTGAAGTTTATCAGCATTTAATGAACGGCACAGATGAATCATATCCGCACGGGCATCTTGCTGAATGCGCGAATCTGACGTTTCGAGCAAACCATGCAAAAACCAAAAGTACGATGCCGGGGTATCTACCGCAGGCTCTCGCAAATAATGGATATAGTTAGTAATGATCGATCGGTATTCATCTTTGTTTTCGCGGGTCAGGAGAATGATGGTTCGACTCGGAAATAACAAACGGACCTGATTGGAGGTGTGATCGGACAGGCCTTCTGCCCGATAGTCCCACGATGACGTCCTCATGACATCTTCATGAATCAAGGCGGTTGGCACAAACACCAAGGCTGTCTGAGGTTCGTGAATGGCTGGACCCGGCTTGCCCTTCATTTTCAGCATTACCTGTTCGGGCATCTCGCTTCCAAGTATTACGTCCTCGACCGAACATTCAACCCAGGTATCCCCTGCACTTTTATCTTCTGCCTTGGCGACAGTTCCGATCAGGATCGCTTCGCTGAGTTTAACCAGTTGCCCCATTGTGGTGTGTAATTCATCCATAGTTTCATAAGGGATTATCACTCCTGACACGACACGATTGGATATGCACAGTAACGTAATAATTAATAATAACATTCGGCTAGTTGCAGATTTCATCATGGTCTCCAACACTTTTGGGTAATATCCATTTAAGATAAACTTGATTCATATCTGAGAACGACCATGAACCATTCCGGCCAATTCTGCTGCGAACCGAGTGGGCCGATCCTGGATTCATAAGGTAAAGTTGCGAATATAGGGGCTGATTATGACTACATGACGTACCGTTTAGTACATCATTTTCCATTGTTAAGCCGAGGAGATGCCCGATCTCATGGGTCGCCGTTCTTGAATAGACCGTTACTTGTTCGCTCATTGTAATAGGTGGAATATGATCATCAGGGGAAACAGAAAAGTCATGTCGAATACACTGTCGAATAGAATGCGTATATACAAATGCGTCGTCCTTTGGATCAATATTACAGAAATCGCAAGCTAATGCCTCTCCCCAGTCACCACCACTTGTCCCAGTTTCAAAGGATAGCTTACTATACGGTTGGTCAACAAGGAAACCTTCTATAAATTCAATATTGACTAACCCTCCATAGCATTGGTGCATTCTAATGAGTATTTCAGCCTTAAGCATGGAATACTGATTATCAGACAGTGGATTGATAATTGTAATATTATCATCACGATATAACCCTTGCTTCATAACGGATTCTGCCGCAGTAAAGTCAATAACTACTACTTGCTTCACACAAATATGCTTAAGGTCCTGGCACACAATGGAATGATCCGTTTTCTTCCGAATCCTGACAACAATCGTGCAAAATGGTGGGGGCACACATTCACCAGAGACGATTGGAGGGAATAATCTTTGTGTCCCCCCAGAAACACCCTGGAAATATCCTATTCCCGTCGATTGTCCGACTGAGGTTTCTGCAACACCATCCCACACCATGGTCAGTGTATGGAAATCCACTTCGCGATTGACGTCAACATCTGCTGTCCCAGGGATTGTGTCAACCCATTTGATATGCTGCGTAGTGCAATTCTGTGTTACACGCACAATTTCGCATTGAAAATAGTAACCGGGATACCCCCCGCTTGGAGGGGGGGGCGTAATCTTGACAGATATACTTGCAGATTCTCCGAGACTTGGCGCAAAATTTGATGTTCTGCCGGTTATTTCTACACAGGGCACGTGACCTGACGGCGATTGACCCGACTGTGAAAACACAATATTCGGCATTAAGAGGCATGAAAGAACAATTAGTAGAATCGTCGGATATGTTTTTTTCATCAGAGAATCTCCATGTCTTTCTGGATCATCGCAGTGATTGACATGAGCATGGATTGGTTGTAATTCACAGCTTGGGGATCGATATGGGCAAGGTCCATGTCCGCGTGCAAGAGCAAGGCCTTGGCATCCAGGTTCCATCGACTCATCACATGATAAATGGCACCCACGTATTCCAATCTCGGCTTTCTGGCCATGGTGGGATTCC
>JAQUBO010000085.1 GCA_028686735.1 Bacteroidales bacterium | reverse complement strand
TACTCCGCTGTCATTTTGCGAAGAACCTTCGGAGGTAATCCATTGAGAGTTTCCGTTGCTATCGTATTTGGCAATAAAAAAGTCGTTTAAGCCATTGCTTATTATTGATGAACCATTTATTGACATAGATGTATTATAAGTCCCTGTAATAGCAATATTGTTTTGATAATCAACGCAAACATTACCGGCTATATCATCATTAAAGCCACCCATAAATTTACCCCATTGATATATTCCATTATTGTTGTATTTAATTAGGAAAATATCTTTATCTCCATTGCTGATAACTTCCTCTGTTCCAAATTCTACAGTTCCGCTAAAATTACCTGTAATATAAATATTGCCCATATCATCTAGTGCAATACCTCTAGCTTCATCATCCTGACTACCTCCACCAGATTTTATCCAAATAAGATCCCCTTCGCTATCAAGTTTGGCAACAAAATAGTCTTTAGCTCCGTTTGATGTGAGCAAAACAGATTGGAAGTCCATTTCGATATTAAAATTTCCGACAACATAAATATTGCCAGCATTATCTGTAGTTATATCATTTATTATGTCAGTATATTCGCCACCAGTAATTTTTACCCAGTCTAAAATTAGTTGGTCGCTACAATCTGTAGTGTCGCGTATTATTTGTGTATAAGTGCTGTTGGTAAATAATAAGCAAAAGAGAATTACTAATATGTAGGGTAATTTTCTCATTAAAAATCGTCGTTAAATGATGGGGTTAAATGTTTATCCCAATTATAATATTTATCATGCCAAAATCTTATTCCGATTGAAATCTGATGCGATCCAAAATGACAGGATTGTAAAGATGTTAAGCCAAGGTCATATAAGTACATAAATGTAAAAGCATGGTATGACAAACCAATTGCTGGTGATAATGATAATGGTGCCGAGTGCCTCCAATCTAATGTTTGATTATAGGATAGTCCTAACCATATTTCGTTTGGATATCGGAGATAAACTGACCTTATTGCTTTGCCACCCATTATATGAAATTTAAGATTGAGGTCAAGCTGGTTTAATCCATGAAAATTAGTTTTTACAAGAGCCGAAGGACGTAATTGAAATCTAGACTTAATTTTAAGTATGTGCCCAGTATGGATATTCATTATTACAAAATTGATAGGTTCTTGAGCAATATTATACATTCTATCAGACCATGGAATTAGGTTCTCAAATGATGCTCCTAAAAAATGTTGTTTATACGATAATACTACTCCTGCATTCGCATTTGGGATAAAACTAACTTTACGGTTATAATCAACTATAGGGTCGTATATATCTCTGTCGAATTTTGATTCGTTTAATGAGTGTAACATCCCTCGAAGAGACATCCCAAATGAAAGAATTATTTTATTGTGTCTTTTTGCACTAAGAAGAGCTTGCCACGACCACGAAAATTGAAACCCGTTATACGAGTTAGGTCCGTTACTGTCAGAGTAAATATACCCACCAATACCTCCAGCTCTACCTTTTAGACGGTGTTTAAACATAAGAAAAGACGTGCTTGGAGAATCGTCTATGCCTACCCATTGTTCTCTGTGAGTTACTTTAACTGAAGTAACTTCTGATATGCCAGCAAAAGCAGGGTTAACGAGCATAAAATCAAACATATACTGTTCATGTACAGGTATATTTTGTGCTTGTAGATAAGTTGTTAAAACTCCAATTAATATGAATAATGTAATAAGCTTCCTTGACATTAGAGAACAAATATATGGTTTTATTTACAAACTACAATTTCTATTTCCAAAAATAACACTTCCAACTCGTATCATTGTACTGCCTGAGTTTATAGCGATTTCCCAATCGTTGCTCATTCCCATGCTAATTTCCTCAAAGTCCTTAGATGTATTAAAAAAACTGTTTTTTAGTTGATTAAATATCTCATGTAAGGTTAAAAATTCAGAACGCACTTGTGTTTCATTTTCGGTAAAACTAGCCATTCCCATAACACCAACGATTTTAACATTAGTTAATTTTTTAAATTCTTCAGATTCTAATAACTCAGTAGCCTCGTCTATATTTAATCCAAATTTTGTGTCTTCACTTGCAATGTGAAATTGTAACAGGCAATTAATTGTTCTTGAATTATTTATAGCCTGCTTATTTATTTCTTTTAATAACTTAAGACTATCAACACTATGGATTAAGTCAACAAAACTTGCAATATATTTTACTTTATTTCTTTGCAAGTGTCCAATTAGATGCCATTTAATATCTAAATCTTTCAATTCTTCTTGTTTGGCAATCAATTCTTGAACTCTATTTTCGCCAAAATGTTTTTGTCCAGTTGAATAAGCTTCTTTAATCATCTCTATAGGATGAGTTTTAGAAACAGCAACTAATTTTATATGTTTTGGTAACTGATTTTTGAAATTTACTATGTTTGCTTTAATTGTACTCATGTTTATATTAATAACTTATTAAAAATGTAAAAGTTGCCTTTTTTTGAAAGTCTTTTATTGTTTTTTTTGCCCCATAATTGCAGCAATTGATAATAATACTCCAAGTGCAACTCCTAATAGTGCGGCAAATAAGATCTGCCACTCTTCGGGTAAACAAAAAGTAATTGTATGTGCTGGTATCCAGAAAAACGGAATGGTTTTTTTAAACACAAAGCCCCATTGTACCGACCAGTTTAATGCTGGAAAAATTTCTTTAAACTTAATTGGTTTAAAAAGACCTGCTAGGGTTCCGCCGTTATTCAAAATATGCGTATCGGTTATTTTATGAAAAGTCATAAATATAGGAGCAAAAATAATATTCATTGATGCACTAACACAAAAAGCTACAAATACTTTTGCCCAACTTAGATCGCCATTAAAAACCAGAACAGCGTCAGACATTCCCATGAAAGTTAGAAAAGCTGGAGTTCCTTCTGCAAAAATAATAAACGACATCTTAATACTTAGTCCTAGAAAACCCCATACTATAGCACGTGGGATTAAGCCAAACCCCTTTTGGTTATAAACTCCTGATTTTATTCTTAATCCTATTGATTCTCCCAGAGTTGCAAGTATGGCAAATTTTATAAAACTCATTATCATGCCATGGTCTTTGTTAAAAGTACTATAAAATTCGTAAACTTGAGGAATAATAAAAAATGGTAGTAAACATAAAATTACTACTAATAAAATTATAAAATCATTTTTTTTCATAATATGAAAATATTAATTATCGAGTTTCTTCAATTTCTTGATTAGTGTATAGTTTAAAAACTTTTGCTGCTTTCTCACTTATTCTATCCCATGAGAAAACAACTAATATTATTGATAATATAAGCATTGCTATCAGTAGTTTTTCATGGGATGTGAAATTTTTAAATTTTTTCATTTTATTTCTCAATTCGTATTCGTGCATCAACAGCTTTTACGTATTTTGAGTTTCCAAGAAGAGGGTTTAAGTCCATTTCAAAAATCTCTGGTGCCGCTTCGACAAGAGCTGAGATGTTCCTAATTTGCTTTTGCATAACATCTTGATTGATACCTTCTTGCCCGCGAGTACCTTCTATTAATTTATATGATTTAAGATTTTTAATCATATATTCGGCTTCATTTTCTGATACTGGTGAAATAGAGGTATTAACATCGTGGAATACTTCAATAAATATTCCGCCAAGTCCTGCAAGCACCATATGCCCGAATTTATCTTCACGTTTAGCACCAATAAATACTTCGGTGCCACTAAGCATTTCGCCCATCAAAACTGCGTAAGTATCTTTGATGGACATAAGCCTTGTAAATTCACGTCTTATAGTTTCTTCATCTTTAACATTTAGTACTACTCCTCCAACATCAGATTTATGAACGGGTCCAACTACTTTCATTACTATCGGAAATCCAAATTCGTTTGCAAAGGCAACTGCCTCCTCAACATTTTTAACAACACGTTCATAAGCTCTATCAATTCCTGCTGCATCAAGCAAAGTAAAAACTTCGTCGGGGCGTAGATAACCATTTTCAGCCTTGTCAATTACCTGTCTAATTTTGTTTTTGTCAATTTTTGGTAAACCTATGTTATCAGCTTGTGGTTTAGGCGTATTAACAACTTTGCATAATGCGTTTCCAAAATTTACTTCATCAGGAAAGTTAATTCGACCTTTAGCAATAAAACCTTCGATTTCATCTTTAACATTTATAACTGAAGGCAAGATTGGATAAATAGGTTTTTTGCATGTTTTCATTTTTTCGTCTAGCAAGTCATAAACATCATAATTTGATGTAAGGCCAGGACTTCCAAAAATAACCGCCATTGCATCAATGTTGTCAAAGTCATTTTCGCATGCATTAATAATATCTCCTAATTGTTCTGCTGTTCCTGTTGCTAAAAAGTCGATAGGATTAGCAACCGAGCTACCTGGGAATAGTTTTTCGAGTAGGGCATCAGCTTTTGCTCCTTCGATATGTGGTATGTTTAGTCCACCATTGCTCAAGGCATCTGTTAGCATTACTGCTGGTCCTCCAGCATGAGTGATAATAGCTATATTTTTCCCTTTTGTCATTGGGTGCATAAATATTGATGCTACTGTTACCAGCTCTTCTCTACCATTACATCTAACGATGCCAGCTTTTCTAAATAATGCTTCAACGGCTACATCGCTACTTGCCAACGCTCCTGTATGTGATGAGGCTGCACGACTACCTGCTTCTGACCCACCAGCCTTTATTGCAGTAATTTTCGCTCCCTTTCTAATTAGCGATGAAGCGTGTTTATATAGCATATCGGGTTTGTCGATATTTTCGATATATAGCATTTTTACTGGGGCACTTTTGCCGTGTTCATAAGTCTCGTCTAAATATTTTAATATCTCTTCGACACCCATTTGGGCAGAGTTCCCAACCGAATATACCGAAGAAAACCGTAAACCTTTAAGTACTGCTGTCTCAATTATAAAAACTGCAGTAGCACCAGAGCCAGTGATAAAATCTATACCTTTTGCATCGAGCTCAGGAATAGGAGTGGTAAATATTCCATTATAATTTTGATTTAATAAGCCAACACAATTAGGCCCAATTAAACTGCCGCCAACATTATTTATAGTTTTAACAATTTTGTTCTCTAATTCAGTTCCCTCTTCATTTTCTTCACTAAAACCTGCAGATAAAATAATGAAACCGCGGGTTTCTTTTTCGCTAGTTAGCACTTCGACACTTTGCAAACAATATTTTGCTGCAATTGCTAGTATGGCACAATCTACTTTTGGTAGTTCTTCTACGCTACGATAGGATTTGATACCCTGAACTTCGTCTAATTTAGGATTTACTACATAAATATTGCCTGCAAAATGTCCATCAATTAAATTTTTAAGAACTTTGCCACCGGGTTTTGTAATATCTTCAGAACCTCCAACAATAACAACACTTTTAGGGTTTAATAATTTATCGTTTATCATTTTTACTTTATTTTTTTTGTTTCTTTCTTGCAAAGTTAAAACTATAATTTTATGAAAAAAATGAAGTATTGTTTTTTTTTAATAAATTTGTCTCAAAATAATATTAATTAAGATATGAAATTAAAATTTTACTTTTTATTTATTCTTTTCTTGGGTCTTGCTGTAAGTATCTATGCACAATACTCAACTGCACATATTGATACAGCCAATAATTTAAAGATTACTTCACAAACGCATTTTAGTAGAAATCTTATAAAGTCTTATAAGTCTAGTCAACTTCCAGGTTGGCCTAAAGCTTTTAAAAGTAATCAAAGTTTTAAAAATATGCGAGGGGTTTGTTTGGAGGATATTACTGATGATGGTGCTGATGAAATAATATTTGCCGCAGATAGCAGCTTATATGTATATAATAGTGCTGGAGTAAAGTTGTGGGAGGTAGATTTGCAGAGTAATGCTACCTATCCGCCGGCTGCCGCTGATATTAATAATGATGGTTCTATTGAGATAGTGCAAACTACTGCTGGTATGCAATCAAGTGCAATGGTGCATGTGTTAGATAAAGATGGAAATTATCTGGATGGATGGCCAGTTTCAATAAATGGAAATATGTTAATTTGTTCTGCTTCTCTTGCTGATATTGATAATGATAATAAGCTTGAAATTTTAGTGGGTGAGCGTGCATCAACAGGGAAATTACATGTTTTGAAAAATGATGGAACAAGTTATGGTCAAAATTGGCCGGTATCACTTGATGGAACTCCCGCAGTTACTCCATCGGTAGCATATAATTATAAGTTGAGAAACGAAATGGGAATTAATGCTTTGGTACAAAACCTGATTATTATGTGTTCTACAAAATCTATTTTTGCGTTTGACACTGATGGTAATGTCTTAGATGGTTTTCCGATTGAAAATGAAAACACAGGTTTTTCGTATCAATCACCGCTTATTTGTGATGATTTGTCGCAAATGCATATTATAGGTTCAAGTCATGGGAATTTACCTGAGTTTTATAATATTATCTTTGATGAGTTTAATACAGGAATAAACTGGTCTGTACCTACAGTTGGCGACTTGTGGACATACTCTCCTCCAACAGCTATTGGATTAAACGATACGTTTGATTTTTATATTTTTGGACAACCAGGAGCTACAGAAACAGACAGCTTTCCGACTATTCATGCTTTTGACCCTCAAGGGAATTATATTGATGGGTTTCCTTACGAAAGAACTGATGGTTTGGAGGGATTTATAACTGCAATGTATTCAGTAGATTTTGATAAATTGTATGTTTTTACTGGCTCAAATTGTAAAGATGAGGATGGATTTGGATATATTCATGCCTATTCTGCAAATACTGACTTTACAAATTTTGTCGAAATGCCCGGTTTTCCAATAGAGGTGCAAGGTTTTACATTTATGAACGGAGTAAATCTTGGGGATGTAAATAATAACCAAAAACTTGATTTAGTTGTATTAAGTTATGATTTAGATTTTCAAGAAACGGATTCTGTGCATATTAATATATTCGAGTTGGATGATATTATTTATAACCCTGATTATTGTTATGGAACATATAAGGGTAATAACTTACGAAATGGTTACATAAAGCCATTTGGATATTCTGCTGATATTGAAACTTTAAAAATGAGCAATTCAATCAAAGTTTATCCACAGGTTTTTCAAAATGATATTAATATCGAACTAAACTCGAACTCAAAATTTGACGCTTTTGTTTATTCTTCACAAGCTCAGCTTATTACAAAACTTTGCGATTGTGAAAAAAAATGTACTTTTAAGCTTCAAGATTTGTCGCAAGGCATGTATTTTGTTAAAGTGAAACAAAACAATAAAATAAAGACTTTTAAAGTTATTAAATTGAATTAATTACTATTTTTTATGAAACAACTACAAATCTCTCGTAAGTCAATCTCTTTTTTATTTAATACAGCTATTATATTTATTGCTGTGATAGGATTAAATACTAATTTAATTGCCCAGAATGTTGGAACAATGCAAAATGACACTTTAATTAATTATATCGATATCAATAAAAATAAACAAGGTAAATGGATTAAGTACTATGATAGTGGGAAAATAAGGTATAAGGGATTTTTTGTCGATGACCAACCAACTGGCACTTTTATGTTTTATCATTCAAATGGTAAAATAAAATCGGTACTAAATTATGACGATAAAGGTTTTGCTACAACTGAGATTTACTGGAGAACTGGCAAAGATGCGGCTAAAGGTCAGTATAATGATAAAAAAGAACGCATTGGTGAATGGAAAATATATTTCGAAGACGGAACATTAGCATCAATAATAAATTATAACGATAAAGGACAAGCAAGTGGAGAAGTAGTGATGTATTATCCTGGATCCAACCGTAAGGTGCTTCATTGTAATTATAAAGACGGTAAAAAACATGGATATTACGAAAAATTCTTTCAATCGGGTTTAAAACAAGAAGAAGGACCTTATGAAAATAACCTTAAAGAGGGATTATGGAAACTATACACCCCTGAAGGCGTTATTGAGGAGCAAGGAATGTTTGTACAAGGACGTAGAACTGGTGAATGGCTGGTTTTCACAGATGATAAAGGTATAGATACTGTTAATTATGTAATGGGGCAACCAGATAATTATGATGAACTGATGGAAGAATGGCGTGATAAAGAAGAATGGGCAAAAGAAAATCAACATTTATTTAAACAACCCGAAGATTATCTTGATAATCCTTTTGAGTTTTTTAAACCTTCAAGAATAAACAATCCTTATGATAATTGAGAGCATGTAAATTATGAGCCTTAAAAGTGAAAATCTGAAACAGGATAAAATACTTCTAGCAATGAGTGGTGGTACTGATAGCTCGGTAGCCGCTTTGTTGTTAAAAGAACAGTATTCTAATATCGAGGGGATGACTTTTCGCTCATACGACTCAATATCAAAGGCTTGTATGGAGAAAGAGTCTGGCTGCTGTAATGCCGACTCTTTGTTTGAAGCAAAAAAACTTGCTGATGGTCTTGGTTTTAAGCATCATATAATTGATGTGAGAGATGTTTTTGATAAGACTGTTATTGACGATTTTATAAACGAATATTTAGCTGGTTTTACACCAAATCCTTGTGTTGTTTGTAATAAAACAATAAAATGGGGCAAAATGATTGAAGAGGCCGATAAACTAAACTGTAAGTATCTTGCAACTGGACATTATGCGCAGGTAGTTTTCGAAAATGATAGATATTTTTTGCGACAAGGTGTTGATAAAACTAAAGACCAAACTTATTTTTTGTGGACATTAACGCAGGAGAATTTAGCACGAACAATATTCCCACTGGGATTACTTACAAAAATCGAAGTCCGTCAAATTGCACGTGAAAATAATTATGAAAAGCTTGCTTCAAAGCGCGAAAGCCAAGAAATTTGCTTTATTCCTGATGATGATTATCGACGCTTTTTAAGAGAAAGAATCCCAGATATTGATGAAAAAATTGGACAAGGAAATTTTATTGATACTTCGGGGAAAATTATTGGAAAACATAAAGGATATCCGTTTTATACCATAGGTCAACGTAAAGGTCTTGATATAGCAATGGGATACCCTGTTTATGTCTTGAAAATTGATGCTGAAAATAATATTATTACTTTGGGAACACGTGATCAATTATTAAGTAATGAATTAGTTATTTCAAATATTAATTTAATGAAATATGAACAATTACCTGAAAATATGGAGGCTGTTTGTAAAATTAGATATAATAATAGTGGTGAAAGCTGTATAATTAATCAAAAAGATGATAAAATCCATATTCTTTTTAAAAAACCAGTGTCTGCAATAACTCCTGGACAATCTGCTGTAATATATGAAGGGAATGACCTTATTGCTGGAGGTACTATTGTTAAAATTTCGTAATTTTGTTAAATGAATAAATATTTATTAATATTCCTAATCTTCATAATTACTGTCTTTACTGCATGTACTGACGAGAGTTCTGAGCAAAATGATGTGTTTTTCGGATATAATTATTTTCCGCTTAATACTGGCGAGGGTATGATATATAAAATTACGGAAATAAATATTGACAAACCTTCAAATGTCTTTGATACAAGTGTTTATTTTATTAGAGAAGTTATTGATATCCCTTTAATTGATAATGAAAACGACACAGTTTATCGGATTGAACGTTACTACCGAGAAAATGAAAATGAAAAATGGATTATTCATAGTGTTTGGACATCAAAACTTACTAGACTAACTGCAGAAAAAACCGAGGAAAATCAACGGTTTGTGAAAATACGATTTCCAGTAAAACAAAATTACACTTGGAATGGAAATTTATATAATGACCTCACAAATCAGGATTACTGGATATCATCATACAATACGTATTTTTCGCAAGAGAATTTTAGTTTTGATTCCTGTCTTACAGTCATGCACGATTCATCTCAATCGCTAATCCACTTTAATCGGGCCTATGAGGTTTATGCTTATAATATTGGTTTGGTTTACAAAGAACAAACTTATATAAATTCGCAAGAAGTTATTTTTGAAATCCCTATCGAAGAGCGTGTTACAATAGGTACAGTTTTTATGCAGGAGTTGATAGAGATTGAGTGATAAAAAATTTAAATATATCAATTTTACTTTTAACAAAAGTATTGTATATTCTAAATCAGGCTGAAAGTCTGATTTGTTTTAAAACGAGGCAAAAAAAGTGTTATTATTTCTAAACTTTTGTATGTAAATATTAAGCTGCCCTTACAGGGCGGAGGTGGTATTTGGTTAATTCACCAGATGCATAGCATCTGGTTATAAATAAGTCAGGCTTTCAGCCTTTTTTGATTTTTCTTTTTCTATTTTGATTTTTTTTGTTGGTTATAATTTATGCTCGATTATTTGTTGGAGTAAAGAATCCTGTAAGTTGCAATCAGGCTGAAAGTCTGATTTGTTTTAAAACGAGGCAACGCCTCGTTTCTCAGAACTATCTGAAGTCTTCGCCCTGAAAGGGCAGCTTACTAATATCACAATTGCAGTTTGTTTGTAAATCTGGTTTTAAGTTTGTCAGGTTTTCAGCCTTTTTTTGATTTCCTTCTCTATTTTGATTCTTCTTTTTGGTTATAAATTATGCTCGATTATTTGTTGGAGTAAAAAATTCTGTAAGTTGCAATCAGGCTGAAAGTCTGATTTGCTTTAAAACGAGGCAACGCCTCGTTTCTCAGAACTATCTGAAGTCTTCGCCCTGAAAGGGCAGCTTACTAATATCACAATTGCAGTTTGTTTGTAAATCTGGTTTTAAGTTTGTCAGGCTTTCAGCCTTTTTTGATTTCCTTCTCTATTTTGATTCTTCTTTTTGGTTATAATTTATGCTCAATTATTTGTTGGAGTAAAGAATCTTGCAAGTTGCAATCAGGCTGAAAGTCTGACTTGCTTTAAAACGAGGCAACGCCTCGTTTCTCAGAACTATCTGAAGTCTTCGCCCTGAAAGGGCAGCTTACTAATATCACAATTGCAGTTTGTTTGTAAATCTGGTTTTAAGTTTGTCAGGTTTTCAGCCTTTTTTTGATTTTTCTTTTTCTATTTTGATTTTTTTTGTTGGTTATAAATTATGCTAGATTATTTGTTGGAGTAAAAAATCCTGTAAGTTGCAATCAGGCTGAAAGTCTGACTTGTTTTAAAACGAGGCAACGCCTCGTTTCTCAGCACTATCTGAAGTCTTCGCCCTGAAAGGGCAGCTTACTAATATCACAATTGTAGTTTGTTTGTAAATCTGGTTTTAAGTTTGTCAGGTTTTCAGCCTTGATAATACAAATTGAGTAGGTTGGAAATATATTGTTAACGTCTTGTTTTTACCAAATTATTATTTCAAATAAAGGAAAAAGCAACAATCACAATCAAAAAAAATATGCAAAATTCAAAATTTCCTAAAATCTTATTATCTTCGCACATGCAATACAACAATTGCCATAAATTTTAGTTAAATATATTAAAAATGATGAAAATACGATTAATACTTGTGATGTTATTTTTAGGAACTATGCTTTTTGCACAAGTAGCACCTAATAAATATTATATAGAGTTTACTGACAAGAATAACAATGCTTACAGTCTTAATAACCCGGAAGAGTTTCTTAGCGAACGAGCATTGCAGCGTAGAGCAAATCAAGGGGTGCTATTATCCGAAAACGATCTTCCGGTAACGCAAACTTATGTTGATTCCTTAAGTGCTCTTGGTTTACAGGTTCTTAATGTATCAAAATGGTTTAATTCGGCTACTGTTTACACACTTGACACCTCTCTTATCGACTCAATAACATATTTGAGTTTTGTTAGTAATCTATCGAAATATATGCCTTATCCAGAAGGTACTACACGAGCAGTTAATCAGCAGTATAAAAAAATAAGAGAGTCAAACTTACAAAAGGGAAAATTTGATTATTATGATTATGGAGAGAGTGCGGTTCAGATTAAAATGACAAATGCTCATAAACTTCATAATGATGGCTATCGAGGAGATGGCATGATGATAGCAGTTACAGATGCTGGCTTTACTGGATTGCCAAATCTTCCGTCTTTCGACTCTATTTATAATGATAATCGGGTATTGGCAACAAGAAACTTTGTGCATGGGGGAGATACTGTGTATAATCATAGTA
This sequence comes from Bacteroidales bacterium, assembly GCA_028686735.1. Classification (GTDB taxonomy): domain Bacteria; phylum Bacteroidota; class Bacteroidia; order Bacteroidales; family ML635J-15; genus Bact-19. Next base: position 3,605 of record JAQUBO010000085.1, on the reverse strand, counting down.
CTCATGGAATGAGAGTATTCTCAATTTTGGCAGCAAATTACCCTGGCAATTTAATTGGAAGTGCCCCCGAGGCAATGTATTTATTATTGATGTCTGAAGATCCTGCATCTGAAACATTTATAGAAGAGTTAAATTGGATTTCTGCAGCCGAATATGCCGATAGTATGGGAGCAGATATTATTAGTGTCTCGTTGGGTTATGTGGATTTTGATACCCCCGAATTTAATCATTCTTACGAAAATCTTGATGGACGTCAAGCTATAATTAGTTCTGCTGCAACTATTGCTGCTCGTAAAGGAATGATTGTTGTCGCAGCTGCAGCAAATAGTGGTGCAGATGAAGAGCATCCATGGATTGCAGCTCCAGGCGATGCAGATAGTATTATTACTGCTGGTGCGGTTTGGCCCGACGAAAATTATGCAGAGTTTAGTTCGATAGGTCCAAGTTATGATGGAAGAGTAAAACCCGATTTGGTCGCAATGGGAGGGGGGACATATAACCAAAATACTGATGGGTCAATTGGAACAGGAAATGGAACATCTTTCGCAACTCCGCTTTTGTCAGGAATGATAGCTTGCCTATGGCAAAAGTTCCCAAGTAAAACAAATATCCAAATTATTGATGCACTTAGGCAATCAGGACACCTATATAATACGCCAACAGTCTATCTTGGTTATGGAATTCCTGATTTTGAAAATGCTTCAACTATTCTTGATATTGATGAGTATGAAGCTCCTAATAAAACTTGCTCGGTATTTCCAAATCCATTTAATAATAAGTTCTCAATTCAGTTTAGTAATAACCCTGGAGACTCTATTGAGATTTCAATTTTAGATATGAATGGACGAAAAACATACTTGTGGTTGGGGTTTACTGCTAAAGAAAAAAACACTATTTTGAAAATTGATGACTTGAAAAATTTTAAGCCTGGTACATACATAATTACTGTAAAATTAAATAATAATAGATTTTCTGAAAAATTGATAAAAAACTAATCTAATGCCTAATTCTGCTTTAAGCCTTATAGAATTGAACCAAAAAATTAAATTTGCTATTGAGCATAAATTTGATTCGCCTGTATGGGTAGTAGCTGAAATAAATAGTATTACTAGGCATCGTAGTGGACATTGTTATGTCGAATTTATTCAAAAAGCAAAAGCTTACGATCAGATTATTGCAAAAACTAGAGCTACAATTTGGGCAAATCAGTTTATAATGATAGAGTCGTATTTTCTCTCAGTTACTAATAGTCGTCTCGAAGCAGGATTAAAGGTTCTTGTTAAAGTTAGTGTCGATTTTCATGAGGTTTATGGACTCTCGTTAAATGTTAGAGATATAGATCCTGCTTATACTCTTGGAGATCTCGAAAGACGGAAAAAAGAAATTATTGATAGGTTGGTTTCCGAAGGCGTTTTTGATATGAATAAAGACGTAGAAATGCCTTTAGTGGTGCAAAAGATTGCTGTAATTTCGTCTTCAGGAGCAGCAGGCTATGAAGATTTTATTAATCAGCTGGATAAAAATAAATACAGATATAAATTCTCAATTGAACTTTTTGAAGCTGATATGCAGGGGAACCGTACCGAGGAAACTGTAATAAAGGCTATTAATCAAGTTTTTGAAACGGAGACAGAATTCGATGTTCTTGCAATTTTGCGTGGAGGTGGAGCTAAAAGCGACCTAAGTGCTTTTGATAATTATAATATCGCATATCTGATAACTCAATTTCCAATTCCTGTAATAACTGGCATAGGACACGAACGAGATGAGTCTGTTTGTGATATGGTTGCTCATCAAAAATTAAAAACACCAACTGCAGTTGCAGAGTTTTTGCTTGATTATAACCTAATGTTTGAGGCAAATATTACTGAAATTGGAGAAGATATTTTTGTTCTTGCAAAAGATCTTATCAGAACAAATCAAGTTTATATTACTAATCTTAGTATTGGCATCAATAAAACCAAAAATATTATTGCAAAAAACTTAGATAATTGTAATCAATTATTTTATAGAGTGAATAATCTTACCAAAACTAAACTAAAAGAAGAAAATATTAGGCTGCTTAATAATCGAAATAGGTTATCTTCTACTCCAAAAATCAAAATCAAACAAGAAGACAATAATTTATTTAATCTAAATTCAAAACTTGTAAACTTAGCTAAGGGAGTGATTAGTAGAGACTTGCATATTATTGATATGCATGAGCAAAATATTCGCTTAGTTGATCCTGTAAATGTTTTGAATCGAGGTTTTTCATTAACAAAATATAATGGTAAAATTATCGGGGAAAATAATAATCTGAAACTTGGAGATAATATTGAGACAATTACATCACAAAATAAAATATTGAGTAAAATAACCGAGATTGACTCTTTAACTGCAAAGGAACAAAAAAGGTAAAATGATATGAAGGAAAAGTTATTTATACTTGCAATATTATCAGCCTTGGTTCTCAATACTTATGCATGGAAAGTTAAAACGGATTCTACCTTTTATGCAGGAGCTTGGGGAGGAGCAAGTTATGCGAAAATAATGGGATATCCCAATACAACCCCACTATTAGGAAGTGCTTTTGGAGTAAAGTTTTGGCTGCAACCTAATCGTGAATTTAGTTTTAGCACAGGATTAGCTTTTATTCAAAAAGGCTATGTCTCTCAAGTAGAATATGTCAACACTAACAATGGTCTAATCGGTAAACTTGATACCGATTTTATATTTAATTATTTGAATATTCCATTAGGGGTAAATTACAATCTCGGGAGAAATAAATTTAATATTTATCTTTCGGCAGGGATAGATATTGATATTTTATTAAAACAAAGTTTAGATTGTCCAGAGGTTTTATATCTTTTGGAAGATGGAGAAAGTGTAGATATAACTTGGGAAAATACAGAAATTTATAAAAAGTTTAATTTCGGAGTTTATATTGGTGGCGGGTTAGAATACAGATTTAAGCCAAATTTTATTGTTTTTGCAGATGTTAAATATATGCATGGCATCAATGATAGTTACAATGTAAAAGTAGATTATCGTCTCAAACACCGCCCACTTGTATTTGGACTTGGAATACGAATTGGAATTCCAGTTACTTATGGGTATTATGATTAAATGCATGTTTTGTTTTAATATTGTGAATTATTTTTCATGTAATTTACAAAGCCAGATGAACAAGTATCCCAAAAACTAGTCGCTGGTTGCTTTGCAATATCTTATTGTTTCTTAGACATGTTCCAATCTTTATTGTTTTATTAATATTTGTTGATACCTGTAACCTTATAAATATTCTCAATGCTTGTATCATTGTATCGTTTATTTCTACCGACACTTATAATCCACTTTTACCAAATTAATTAGAAAATACCCTATGGGATGTTGTAATTTAGTTGGAATTAGTGTAATTGATGAAAAAGTTATTTGGTAAATTTATTTTGTACTACTAGAGCGTATCTGTTTGTTGAATTGATTCAACACATCGATATGCCTCTTCAATTCTGTTGTCTTGTTCGATGTTAACATGAATTGTCAAGGGTTGTGTATCTTATTTCTCAGTGTATAACAAGAATAAAATAACAAAAAAATAGCTGATTATGGAATTTAGATATTTA
>JAQUBO010000285.1 GCA_028686735.1 Bacteroidales bacterium | reverse complement strand
TCTTTTATAATTGATTTTTCGTCAAGAGTTTTGCTTACCAGATTAAAGTTTTGACGATTGTTTAAGGGTGTTTCTTGTAATTTTTGAGCCTCAATGCGTTTTGCCCTTTTTAGCATTAAATCTCTTTTTGGGATTTGTTTATTATTTTCAAAGTGTGGGATTTCAAGCTTGAGTTTTGCCTTATTTATGATTTCTTCGGCTGTTTTTCTTCCGTCTGCTATTGCTATAATTGCAGTTGAGGCATTCCTTTTAGCGTCTCCACCAATAAAAATATCCTCAATTTGAGTTTGATAACTCTCCTTCTTGGATGCTAATAAATGATTATCAATAAAATCAATGTCTATTTTTTGTCCAAGTGCTGGAATAATCGTATCACAAGGTATTTCAAATTCAGACCCCTCAATTTTTACAGGTTTTGGTCTGCCAGATGCATCTATGTTACCTAATTTCATTTTACTACATAAGATAGCACTTGTTTTTCCGTCTTTTTGAATAATTTTTTCTGGTGAAACTAGTTCAATAATCTCCATGTTTTCCTCAAGAACTGCTTTAATCTCACCTTGGTCTGCAGGCATTTCATTGATTGTACGACGATAAATAATTTTCACTTTTCCTTCTTTTCCAACAAGTCTATATGCAGTTCGGGCAGCATCCATGGCGGTGTTTCCTCCACCTATTATAACTACATTTTTACCAATTCCTGTATCTTTATTTTCTTTTGCTTCAAATAAGAATTCAAGTGAATCAAGAACTCCCTGAGTTTTATTTCCATCTAATCTAAAATCTGCTGCAAGTTGAGCCCCAGGAGCAAGATAAATGTAATTATATTTCTTTCTTATTTCGTCGACTTTATCATTATCAATTCTTGTGTTGTAATTAATATTTACACCCAAGTCTGTAACACGTTTAAAATCTTTGTTTATAGCTTCGTCTGTTAACCGAAAACCTGGAACAGCAAATTGAACCATTCCTCCAGCTTTTGACTGCGATTCAAAAACATCCACAGAAAATCCTGCTAAAGCAAGATAATATGCAGATGATAACCCACTTGGACCAGCACCTACAATTGCAACTTTAAGTCCGTTAGGCTTACCAAAAGTTTTGCGTTTAACTTCTTCTTGTTCGGAAATAAAACGTTTAACTTCTCGAATTAGCAATGAGCTGTCATAATTTACCCGAGTACATTTATTTTGACATAAATGGTCGCATATCATACCTGTAATGGCCGGGAAGGGATTTGTCTCTAAAATCGTCGCATAAGCATTTGCAAAATCTCCTTTTGATGTGTGATACATGTAATTAGGAATATCTTGATTTGTTGCACATGTGTCTTTGCAAGGTGCTGATATACAGTCGAAATTCGTAAGTTTACGCGTAGTCTTAATATTTGGAGCTACAATGTATTCACGTTTATACTTGTTAGAGTTTAAAACCTCTGTTGCGTAATCTGAAAGGTTTTTTGATGCTGCAATTGTTGGGGCTTTCTCGTTTGCAGTTTTATTGATAAATTCGTTTATATTAGATGCTTTTGTATTGTCTATATTTAATTGAATTTCCTCAAAATACTGATTTAAACGCATGTATCCACCTGGCTTTAACAAATCAGAGCTTACTGTAACAGTTTTAAAACCACAGGCAAGAACATTTGATACATTAAAAGCATCTGCACCAGCCGAAAATGAAAATGGAATCTCAGATTTTAAATCTTTATTAAGTTTGTTTGCTAAGTTTATTGCTAAGGCATGTAATGAACGACCGCTCATGTACATCATATTAACATCTTTGCCAAATATATCTTTATTGTTTTCAGACTCAAGAGTATTGGTGAGTTTTAATCCAAATTGCAGCTTTTCTTTTGTTGCAACTGCTTGCAGAGTTTTGATGATATTTAAGGCATCAGGATATTTTAAATCGTGTTCAAATGCAATATCAGGAACTTTTGTACGATACTTCAACTTATTATTAAGAATATCTCTAAGTAATTCTGGACCTAAAAGGGTAGGGTTAAGCTTCACATAAGTATGAAGTTTTTTATTGATCATTAAATAGCTTGCAATACTTTCAATCTCGTCGGCTGGACACCCGTGCATTGTTGATAAGGTGATATTGTCCGATATTTGAGATGGAATCTTAATATTTGAAATTTCGGGATAAATATCTTTAATCTTTTGAATTTTTGTATTAATCTCATTTCTACAATTGCTCATTTTTTCAAAAAACCACTGAACATTGTCTTTCAAAATACCTTCGAGATTGTATCCTACGCTCATATTAAATATGGTATTAACTTCTCCGTTAAACCCAAATTTATTATGTAACAGATGAATAATTATCCATGCATTAAGATATTCGTCAAAACTTTGTTCGATTTTAAGTTCTTGCGACCATTCGCAGTTATAACCTTCATCTTGCATGTCGATACATGGTTTTGCAACTTCTATATCATCGAGTGTTTGAACGGTTTTAAGCTCAATATATCGTGCCCCCATCAACCATGCACCAATAATGTTCTGAGCCATTTGTGAATGTGGTCCTGCAGCAACACCAATAGGAGTGTCAATGTTTTGATTGAAAATAATTGCCTTATACGGATTTTCGGATTTTGGTTTAAAAAATAATTCTTCGGGTAGTCCAAAAATGGTTTTATTGTTATCAAATTCGGTAAGGATTATTTTTAGTAATTGGTTTAACTCAATAGGCTCAAATCGGTCTGTCATATTTTTTGATTTCAGTTCGACAGCAAATTTAATAAAATTATATTTAACGACTATTAATAAATTGCAGATTGCATTCGTCTTTTGCTTTAGCTTGACTTAAATGTAATTTTATTATATTCGCAAAACAGAAAATTTTGAGTATGGATTTTTCAGCAGTTATTTTAGCGGCAGGTTATTCAAGTAGAATGGGAGTTCCCAAGTGGGGGCTTATGTTTGATGATAAATTAAATTTTGTTGAAAAAATTAGTCATGAATTTGCTAAAACTAATTGTGAACAGATAGTTTTGGTTGTTAATGAACTTAGCAATTCGATGATTATGGATAGAGGTCTAAACTTTCCGGATAAGCTTAGAATTGTGGTTAATGAAAATCCTGATTTAGGGAAGTTTTATTCTTTGAAAAAAGCCTTAAAAATTTGTAATTTAGAAAAACCTGTTTGCTTTACAAATGTCGATAATCCATTTATTGATTCACAACTTATTGCATTATTGATAAATGAGAGCCATACTGCTGATTATATATCGCCAGAATATGAGGGTAAAGGAGGACATCCTGTTGTAATTAGCTCAACTATTGTTAAAGCGATACGAAATTCTGAAGAAAATGATATAAATTTAAAAGAGTTTTTATCGCAATTTGAGCGAAAGAGAATAAGGGTGTTGGACAAAAAAGTAAGTTTAAATATTAACACAAAACTTGATTATTTAAAATATTTTAATCAATCTGTATAATGATATTTTGATACGATTTCAATAATTATCAGTATTATTGTAACCAAAATGAAACAACAAACTAAAGCATATTTATTTGCCTCATTTGCAGTGCTTTGCTGGTCAACAGTTGGATCAGCTTTTAAACTTGCTTTGAGAGAGGTAGATTTTGTGAATTTGTTGTTTTGGTCGGTCTTGGTTTCGCTTTTTGTTTTTATAGTTTTTATTACTGCTCAAAAAAAGTGGAGTCTTTTGTGGAAACAGAAAATTAAAGATGTTTTAATGTCAG